>JACJYL010000001.1:1840714-2147500 GCA_020636105.1 Lewinellaceae bacterium | reverse complement strand
AATCGGATGTGCTCGCCTTACAGGAGAGCATCCGGCGATATGCCCAGGCAGAAAATCAGGATGAATTTTGTAAAACTTATACCAGGTTGGCACAACACTTCTACGATCTGTTGATCAGATTGCCTGAAGAAAGAGGGTTGCTCAGGCAAAATATCCTGATTATCCCCAGCGGGATTTTGTCTTATATTCAATTTGAGGCACTTTTGACCGGAACTCCGGAGGAATCCTGTCTGTTCAACGAATATCCCTATGCCCTTTACGGACATACTTTCCATTACGGTTATTCCGCCACCTTGCATTACAGGTTGGTAGAACTACCGTCCCATGCTCATGGAGATTTCATGGGGTTTGCCCCTCAATTTAACGGAAATAAAGGGTGGGGCGCCTTGAAGACTAATGTGAATCTCCTCAAAGCCCTTGAAAAAGACTGGAAAGGACTCTATGCGCTTAATGATTCGGCGACTATCCTTCGTTTGCAGGAATCATTGGCAAACAGATCCTTTGAAATTATTCATTTTTCCACTCATGCCGAGGCGAATATGGATAATGGCGATTTTTCCTTTATCGTCTTTTCGGATGGTCATGGAGGATACGATTCCTTATTTGTCAAGGATATTTACCAGTTGGAATTGTTGTCGGAAATGGTCGTCCTGGGAGCTTGTGAAACCGCTACCGGAACCCTCAGTGACGGGGAAGGAGTCATAAGCCTGGCCAGGGCCTTTTTACAGACAGGGTCAAGGAGTGTGATCACCACCATGTGGAATGTTTTTGACGGAACAAACAGGAGGGTAATGCTCGATTTTTACGCCAATCTTCAAAAGGGAATGAATAAAAGCGAAGCATTACGACAAGCTAAAATTAACCAAACCCATCTCGATTCCCATAGTGCGCATCCCCTATTTTGGGCAGCCTATATTCCTTATGGCCAGATGCAGGCCATCAGAACCAATCACATGGTAAGGTACTATTGGGCTGGTGGAGGTTTTTTGTTCATGGTTTTAATATTTTTTTTAGTAAAAAGGAAAGCCGGAAAACGGGATAAAGTCTCGATTTCGGTAACGGCTTAAAACCATGTTTGAATTACAGTTTCCTTCAGGCCTGAAATTTTGTTAAAACTCAACAGAATTACCAAAAAATAAAGCCCCGGAGGTTTTATTATCCATGATTAAACCTCATCTTTGGCCCATGGAAAAAATACTTGTTTTAGGAGCTTCTCCCAACCCGGTAAGACATTCTAACCGAACGGTGCATAACCTTAAAACCGCGAACTATATTCCGGTTCCTTTGGGGGTGCGGGATGGCGAAATTGCAGGGGTTGAAATTTTGAAAGGAACCCCCGAGTTAAAGGATATTACCGGGGTTACTTTATACCTCAATGCCCGGCATCAACCGGCGTATTACGACTATATCCTTGGCTTATCGCCAAAGTATGTCATTTTTAACCCGGGAGCAGAAAACGCTGAATTTGTAAAAATTTTGAACGAGGCCGGAATAGAACCCATCATCGCCTGTAACCTCACCTTGCTGGCCCTGGATGCGATGCCAAAAATCCATTCGGAAAGCCACGGACAATGAGCCAATTATTCACCTAATCTCACTCCTTAAAGTATGTCAACAGAAACCGGCTTCAATACGGATTGGCTTCAGGAGCGGTTTGTTTTTGATAACAGGGCCCGGAACGTTGAGGTGGAAAATGCCTGTCTTTCCTTTTTTAAGCATAAAAAAGTATTGAACATAATTGACCTGGGATCAGGTTCCGGGGCTTCTTTTCTTTATCTGGTTGAAAAATTCTCCCAGGACCAGCACTGGACCTTTGTGGAACTCAACCCGCACCTGGCGAAGGCTTCTCTTGATCGTATTGTCGCGGTGGCCCATCAAAAAGAATGGCCGTTAGAAAGAAAGGAATCGTTATTGAATCTGCAATTGCCCCACAGCAAAGTAACCATAAAGGTCATCAATGGATCTTTTTTGGAGTTAGAGGATTGGGTTGATTTATCCACAATCGATCTGGCCACGGCAGCGGCAGTATTTGACCTATTATCCCTTGAAATGCTACATGGTCTTTTACATTTGTTGGTACAACAAGAGGTGTCATTGTTGTCGACCATAAATTATGCAGGGATGAGGCTGGCACCCGGATCCCCGGAAGATATTTATTATGCGGACCTTTACGGCAAACACATGCAAAGAGCTCAGCCGTTTGGCAGTTCATTGGGACCCGATTGCAGTAAAGAGATGATGGCTTTTTTTGCTAAAAATAATATTAAAGCCATGTCGGGTTCCAGTAATTGGCATGTTGGTCCCGGGGATGGGGCAATGCACCATTTTCTGATGGAATACATTGAAGGCGCTGTGCCTGAAATGCTTTCTTCTGCCAGTGAAATCAGGCGTTTTAACGATTGGTTGCAAGAAAAAAGAGCCTTAATGGAAAAAGACAGCATGGAGATTGAGGTGCTTCATTTTGATCTGTTTGCTCCTGGGATGATTTAAGCATAAATACATTTTCTCCAGGAAATAGTATTTATGCTTAAAACTCTGTCAGAAATAGCATTTATTTGTAGCATGAAGTTTTTGTTACTATTCCTGGTGCTCAACAGTTTTTTCTTCTTTCCCAGGTATGTCCTGGAAAGGAAGACCAGTACCTTTTTTCCTTATAAAGGGCTTTTTTACGGTCCGGTAAAAGAACGAATCCAGTTTTTGATCAACCGGTTTAATTACGATATCTTCCGATTGAGCATTGATTTCTTTTTGCTTACCCTTCTTTTTTCCGTGTTTCAAAATCGACTCTCCTTTAATGCCTGGCACTGGCTTTTTTTCGTGATTTATGCGCTTACGCTGACTTACCAGATCTATTACCACGTTTTTGAGAACATCTACAAAGTGGAACCCCTGTTTTACCGGGATTTTCTTTTGCTCAAAACAGGCGCCCAGATTTTTTTCAGGGAATTTACAAAGATCAATGCAGCCATTACCCTCATGGTTTTGGGGGGATTCGTGGGGTTGTTTTTTTTGACAGAAATTTTTCTCAGGGCGGCTGTTGATTTTCGCCCTACGGCATGGATATGGGGAATAGCAGGGGTGCTGGGGTTTATGAGCCTTTACAGCCTGTTCAATTACAACTATAAGGCTTTTGGTAAGATTGTATTTCCTTCAACAATACAATCGCTTATCAGGAATATCCTCTTTTCTTATCAAACAAAAGTCCAGCTGGATAATGTGGATTTTGAAAAGCTTAAAAACCATCGTCCTTATGAACATTTAAAATTGAGAAATCGTCCAAACATTTATTTTATTCCCGTTGAGTCTTACGGCCGAATTTTATACGATCATGTTGAATTAAAGGAATCTTATCGTCTTTATATGTCGGCCTTGGATGATCTGCTCAGGGAAAACTCATGGCAGGCCACAACAAACCTCAGCCTTGCCCCCATAACAGGCGGAGCTTCCTGGGTGAGCTATTCATCCGCCCTTTCAGGTTTTGATATTCGCGATCAGGGCGTTTACCTTACTTTGCTGAATAAACCGGAAATGCACGACTACCAGCATTTTATGAGATGGCTCAAAAATATGGGATATGCCAATTACCGGCTGGCCCCCATTGCAGGATTCCAGGGGATGAAAATTCCCTGGGAAACCTACAGCAGTTTTTATGCCATCGATGAGTGGATCAAATATGAAGACATGAATTATACCGGTCCGCTCCTCGGTTTCGGGCCTTGCCCGCCTGACCAGTTTTCCCTCGGTTTTGCCAAAGCCTTTATGGACTCAAAGCAGACGGAACCTAATTGTTTGTTTTTTATCACCCAGAATTCTCACAGTCCCTTTGTGGCTCCGGAAAAAATTGCGGATCATTGGGCGGAATGGTCGGATGGCAGCCAGGTGGAACAAGGCTCTTCCTCTATTTTCATACAACCTAAACTGGAGGACTATGCCAGGGCCATCCGATACCAGATGACTTTTTTAACGGATTTCATTATGAAGGAAGGGGCCGACAATGATATTTTTGTGCTCATTGGGGATCACCAGCCACCTTCTTTTCCGCAGGAGGGCGACAGTCTGGAAACGCCCGTTCATATTATCAGTAAAAATGCCGACTTTGTAAACAGCTTTTCATCATATGGGTTTCAAAAGGGATTGATAAAAAAAGACCAGGGAAATGGGATGCGGCACGAAGGCATTTATTCCTTACTGGTAAGAGAACTGGTACGCCATTATGGGGAAAAAGACCATAAACTCCCTGAATATAAAGAGCAGGGATTGGATTGGTTAAACCTTTAAAACAAAAGGGATGGAGGATATAAAAAAATGGAACTTTGCTCATACCTTATGGATGCTTTCAGCAGGGGCGGCCTCATTGTTTTTTGGTGAAGTCAACATTTTGTCGGTCGCCGTTTTTATTTCATTTTGTCTTTACATCTACCTTCATAAAACCCTGCTCTCCACGTTTTCTCCTTATGGTGGTTATGCCAACCGGGTGAGCCTTTTTCGTTGGTTATTGATTTTACTGGGAGGGGGGATGCTCACTCAATGGAAGGTCGTTTACAGTTTTCCTTTTTTTTTAATAGCACTTTTCCTGGACGGATTAGATGGGTACCTGGCCAGGAAATACGATCAAGCCAGTGATTTCGGAGCTTATTTTGATATGGAAACCGATGCTTTTTACGTGGCTTTTCTTTCCACCTTCTGGGTGTTGGAGGGCAGGGTAGGAGCGTGGTTATTGTTTGTCGGATTTTTACGATATCTTTATGTAATCGCCTTAAAGATTTTCCGACTGGAAGGAAAAAAAGAAAAGAGCACCCGTTTTGCAAAAACCATTGCCGTGGTGATGATGGCGACGCTTTTGGGTCCTTTTTTATTACCGGATTTCCTTTATTTGCCGGCGATTATTATTGCTGCTTTGATGACGGTTTATTCGTTTGGAGTTTCTTTTGTTTCCAGATTCGGGGAATGAATATTTGGAAAGGAATTCAACAACTTCTTTATTTAAAATTATGTTATGAAAAAAATATCCTTCCTTTTCCTGTCATTGCTTCTGTTGACTTTTTACCATTGTGAAACACAAAATACGGCTTCCGGAATTTTAGCCCGGCCACAGGACTCCCTTACCACCATCATTTTGGTTCGGCATGCGGAGAAAATTTTAGAGATCAAGGATCCCGGCCTTACCGGGGAAGGGATTCGCCGAGCGGAGGAGTTGGCTTATTGGCTTAAAAATGTACCGGTTGATGCGATTTACTCTACCCAGTTTGCCCGAACCATGCAAACCGCTCAACCCACCGCTACGGCCAAAGGACTGGAAATACAACTATATGATCCCGGTGATCCCGAAGCCCTTGCGGATGAACTATTTTCGTCGTACAAAGGGAAAACCATCCTGGTGGTAGGTCATTCCAATACCACGCCTGCCCTGGCCAATATCCTTATAGGATCTATAGCACTTTCCGATTTTGATGAAAGTATTTACGATAATATTTTGATGGTAACGGCCTTTGAAAAAGGAAAGGCGAAGTTGCTGCGGCTGAAATACGGCGATCGATCTGAATAACCGGTGTTGAGTAGGAACAATTACACTTTGGGATGGAAGGATGTTGTTTTTTCATTTTTCTATATAGGAAATATTGTGTAACAAAAGATTCATTATAGTTTTGAATAGAGAAATTTTACAAATTTTTCCTGGAAATTAAATTTTAAAAAAGCCCTCGATCACCCTTTGCTTATTGAATTTGATTTAATAACCGCAGAAAATTATAATAGGTGCAGCGCGCCGAAAAATTTGTTGTAAAAAGATTAAAAAATCTATCTAAGGTGCAGCGCACCGCAACATTCTTTCGATGTTCGAAGGTTTAGGTTGCGGTGCGCTGCACCTTGAATCTCCTTAATCTGTGTTGGCCAACACAGATTAAGGTGCGCTGCACCTAATTTTAATTCGGCGGTTCATTATTTAATTTTAATAAGCACTGGGCAATCAAAATTTTATTTAAAGCGATTATTTTTATTGCTCGGTAGTAAGTTGATTATCATTAATTTATTGAATTATTTAACAAGGGTTTCCTATATTCACATTCCTCCAACCATCAGTTTAAATTCATTTCATATGAAAAAAATTCCTTTTATTTTATTGACATTAACCTTATTGGCCGGCTGTAAACAGTCTGCTGAAGAAAACGAAGCAGTGAAGCAACATTACACCATTGAACAATTCATGAACAACCTCTCCATTTTTGGAGGGAGTTTTTCCCCTGACGAAAGCAAAATACTGGTTTCCAGTGATCAAACAGGTATTTTCAATGCCTACACTATAGCTGCAGACGGCGAAAGTGATCCGGTACCATTGACGAATTCAAATAGTGAATCCATTTTTGCCATTTCCTATTTTCCGGAAGACAATCGGATTCTATACAGGAGTGATAATAACGGCAATGAAATATTCCACATTTTTGTCAGAAATGAGGATGGCACCAGCCAGGAGCTTACTCCCGGGGAGCATACCCGTGCCATTTTTTACGCCTGGGCCCACGATGGAAAAAGCTTCCTTTATGGAAGCAATCAAAGAGATCCACAGTTAATGGATGTGTACGAAATGCAGATCGAAAATTTTCAGTCAGAGATGGTTTATCAGAATGACCTGGCACTGGAGTTTGGAGGCATTTCCGATGATAAAAATTATATGGCTTTTTCCAAACCCATAACGACCAACGATAATGACCTCTTTTTATACGACAGATCAAAGGGGGAGTTGATAAAAATATCAGAAGAACCGGCCGCCAATCGCCCCGCTGATTTCGGGAAAGACAATAAGTCTTTATACTACACCACGGATTTAGGCAGTGAGTTTGCCTATTTGATGAAATACGACTTTGAATCAGGAGATAAAATCAAGGTATTGGAAGAAAGCTGGGATATCTGGTATGCTTATTTTTCCTATACTGGAAAATACCGGGTCATCGGGATCAATGAGGATGGCAAAACCGTCGTAAAAGTGATGAACATGCAAACAGGAGAGCTAATTGATTTTCCTGAATTTAAAAACGGAGATATTAATTCGGTCAATATTTCGAAGAGTGAAAAAAAGGTGTCCTTTTATGTGGAAAGCTCTTCTTCTCCAGCCAATCTTTATATATTCGATATAGGCGAAGGTAGCTTCAGGAAACTAACCAATACCCTCAATCCTGAAATCGATGAGAAGGATCTGGTCACTGCGGAAGTGGTGAGGTTTACTTCATTTGACGGTACTGAAATTCCAGGCATCTTTTATAAACCTAAAGGGGCAAGTGCTGAAAATGTGGTTCCTGCTATCGTTCAGGTCCATGGTGGTCCGGGCGGGCAGTCAAGACAGAATTATTCTGCATTAACTCAATACCTCGTCAACCATGGTTATGCAGTTTATGCCGTAAACAACAGGGGAAGCAGCGGTTATGGAAAGACATTTTATAAAATGGATGACCGGAATCACGGGGAAGGGGATCTGATGGATTGTGTTAAAGCCAAAGATTACCTTGCAGCCCTTGATTATATCGACGGGGGAAAAATTGGGATCATGGGAGGTTCTTATGGTGGGTTTATGACCATGGCGGCGCTGACCAGCCAGCCGGAGGAATTCGAAGTTGGCGTTAATATGTATGGCGTGACCAATTGGCTGCGCACCCTCAAGAGTATTCCTCCATGGTGGGAATCCTTCAAGACTGCGTTGTACCAGGAAATGGGGGATCCTGCCGTGGATTCTGTGCGATTGTACAATATCTCACCGTTGTTCCATGCCAATAAAATCGTCAAACCTCTAATGGTATTACAAGGCGCCCAGGATCCTCGCGTTTTGCAGGCCGAATCCGACGAGATCGTGGCAGCGGCCCGCAAAAATAATGTTCCGGTAGAATACCTTCTTTTTCCGGATGAAGGACACGGATTCGTCAAAAAGGAAAACCGGATCGAAGCTTATGGTAAGATCCTGATATTCCTGGATAAATATTTAAAAAAGGAAGAATTGAAAGGGTAACATTTCGCTAATGGCCTCAATTTTCCAACAATCCCGCAGCTTTGTCATCTAAAAACCAATGCAAATTGCTGTTATTCTCAGTGATCAGCTGGGCCGGGAAATTTTCAGGGTCATGTATGCCTTGAATCACCTGTTGCACTGCTTCGGCTTTGTTTGACCCAAAAACGAGGAAGGCAGTATTTTTGGCCTGGTTGATCAATGCGGCAGTCATAGTGATTCGGAAGGTATTTTCATTTTTTAAGAAAACAGCTTCCACTGAGGGGCTTTCCTCATTAAGTACCTCGGTAAAAGGGAACAAAGAAGCCGTGTGTGCATTATCTCCCAGCCCCAGCAGGATCAGATCAAAGTGAATGGGTTTACCTTTGAAATGGGACGTGATGGTTTCCATATATTTTTCCGCCGATTCCATCGGGGAAAAAGAGGTGTCTATTTTAAAAATTTGGCTATGGGGAATTTGCAGGGGATGAAACAATACATTTTCGGCCATAAGCCCATTATTCTGAGGGTCGTCGGCAGGGACGAATCGTTCATCCCCAAAGAAAAAATAAACTTTTTTCCAATCTATTTTTTCCCGGAAATCCGGGGAAGCCAATAATTGGTACACCCTTTTTGGAGAACTTCCCCCAGCGAGGACTACATTGAATAGTCCCTGGCTTTTAATATACTTTTGCGCCTGATCGGTGAAATATTCAGCGAAAGCCGTGATTAATTCCTTTTCTGAATCAAAAATGTGGAGTTTCATTAGTTTGTCTTTTTGTTATTGGGGGGCAATGAAAACCAATGGAAACCGTCGCGGGCGATCAAGGCTTCAGCCAATTCAGGCCCCCAGGAGTCTGCGGAATAATTAGGAAAGTCAAGGCTCGTTTTGGTTTGCCAGGAATGGAGTACGGGCATCAGTAGTTCCCAGGCCGCCTCGACCTGGTCGCCACGCATAAACAGGGTTTGATCCCCTTCTATGGTATCCAGCAAAAGGGTTTCATAAGCTTCGGGCGTTTCCTTTCCGTAATTGTTATCATAGTCAAAAACCATATCTACGGTATTCAGGATCATTTCCAATCCTGGCTTTTTGGCTTGCATTTGCAGGCGGATACTCATTTCCGGCTGGATACTGATGACCAGCCGGTTTTGCCGCCAATTGTCAATGGCCGATTCAGGGAAAACCATATGCGGCACATCCCTGAACTGGATAGAAATAATAGAGGCGGACTGATGGAGTCGCTTGCCCGAGCGCATATAAAACGGGACACCGTGCCAGCGCCAGTTGTCGATAAAAAACTTCAAGGCGGCAAAAGTTTCGGTATTGGATTGAGGGTCCACATTGGCTTCTTCCCGGTATCCGGGTACTTTGACTCCTTCAATCCAGCCTTCTCCATACTGACCCCGTACCGCGTTTCTTTTTATATCTTCGGATTCAAAGGGACGCATGGAACGCAGTACGTCCACCTTGCGATTGCGGACTTCATCCGCCTGGAAATTGATAGGATTTTCCATAGCGATGAGGCAAAGCAATTGCAAAACATGGTTTTGTATCATGTCACGCAGCACGCCGGCTCCTTCATAAAATTGACCCCGGCTGCCAACGCCCAATTGTTCACTTACCGATATTTGTACATGCTGGATATAATTTCGGTTCCAGATAGGCTCCAAAATGGAGTTGGCAAAACGAAAGGCCATTATGTTTTGTACCGTTTCTTTTCCCAGGTAATGGTCGATACGATAGATCTGGTTTTCATCAAAAATATTACATAAAAGTCGGTTCAGGGATTTAGCGGATTCCAGGTCATTGCCAAAAGGTTTTTCGATCACGATCCGCGTTTTGTCGGGTCGACCGGAAAGCTTGTTCTTTTTTATATTTTGGGCAATTATCGGAAAAAAATCGGAGGCGACGGCCATGTAAAAAATAATGATGGGTTCTTTGGCCCACTCTTTTTTTAACTGGTCTATTTTAACGCCTATTTGCTGGTAATCGCTATCTGCATTGATGTCGCCTGCCTGGTAGGTAATGTTTTTCGAAAAATTCGCCCAATTCACCTGGTCGGCTTCCCCTTTGCGGGAAAATTTGTTTATTCCGTCCAGTAATTTAGTTTTAAAATCATCATCTGAATATTTTGAACGCCCGGTGCCGATAATGGCAAACTGTTCCGGCAGCCAATGGTCCAGAAAAAGGTTGTAAAGTGCGGGGTTGATTTTACGCCAGTTCAAATCCCCGGTAGCGCCGAAGATGACAAAAATTACGGGGTCGGATTTTATTTTAAGCATTGGATAGTTTTTTTAAATTAATCATTTTTTTCAAACAGACCATTGGGTATGAAACACCCCTTCTTTTCCAGTCAATTCATAAGTATGCGCCCCGAAATAATCCCGTTGTGCCTGGATGAGATTGGTGGTCAGCCTTCCGGTACGCAGGGCATCAAAATAATTAAGCGAAGCAGCAAAAACAGGAACAGAGAAACCACCGTTCATCGCTCCGGTGACGACAGACCTGGCGCTTGCCAGATTGGCATTGATCAGGGATTGAATATTTTTATCCAAAAACAAATGTTCCAGATTTCGATCTTTCTGAAAAGCCGAAAAAATATCCTCCAGGAAAACGGAACGTATGATGCAGCCGCCTCTCCAGATTTTAGCTATCTGGTCAAGGGGTAAGTCGTAATGGTATTCCTGGGAGGCTTTGTAGAGCAAATGCATGCCCTGGGCGTATAGGGTGACCATGCTAAAATAAAATGCCTGTTCCAGTTTGACCAAATATTCGGATAAATCGCCTCCGCTCAATAGATTCCCTTCTTTTTCATTGGGAAAGCTGTTATCCAATTGCATTCTCAATGATTTATATTTGGATAAATCGCGCATGGATACGGCCACATCAATGGCCGGGATGGGCAGTTGAAGGTCCATGGCATATTGGGAAGTCCATTTGCCGGTTCCTTTGGATTTGGCTTCGTCTTTTATATCATCCAGCAATAAATGCCCGGTTTCCGGATTTTTAAAGGCAAAAATATCCCGGGTAATTTCGAGGAGGAAAGATTGCAAATGGCCTTCGTTCCAGTCTTTAAAAATAGCGTGAATGGCCTCGTTTTTTAAATTCAGCCCGTTTTTTAAAATGTGATACGTTTCGGCAATGAGTTGCATGAGGGCATATTCGATACCGTTGTGTACCATTTTTACAAAATGCCCCGATGCTCCGGGACCGATGTAGGTAACGCAAGGCTCCCCATTGACTTGCGCCGCAATTTTTTCAAAGACAGGTTTCACGTGCTCATAGGCTTTTTTGTCTCCTCCCGGCATCATGCTTGGCCCTTTTCTGGCGCCTTCCTCACCTCCTGAAATGCCCATACCAAAAAAATGAAGCCCCTTTTGCTCCAATTCAGAGGCCCGGCGTTCCGTATCAGTAAATTGTGAATTACCGCCATCAATAATAAGGTCTCCTTTTTCCAGTAAGGGCAGTAGATCAGCGATGACATAGTCCACAATTTTCCCGGCCGGAACCAGCATCATGATGGCTCGCGGCGTTTTTAACTGGCTGATGAATTCGCCTATTTCCGTAAAACCTTTTACGTTATTTTGGTTTCCCTCTTTTTCAAGCACGGCCACCTGTGCCGCATTTTTATCATACCCGGCCACCACAAAACCATGTTCGGCCATATTTAGCAAGAGGTTTCGTCCCATCGTCCCTAATCCTATCATGCCAAATTCAAAGGGTGTCGATTGTTCTTTATTCATGTTCGTTTAATTTTAGTTTTACAGTTGCTCAAATTAATTTTTTTTCTCCACGATGCTTAAAAAAGCAGGTAAGACTACTAATAATAATGGCAGAGCCAGGATCAAACCGCCGATGACGGCAATGGCCAGGGGTTGATGCATTTGGGCGCCGGTGCCAATTCCCATGGCCAATGGAAGAAGCGCCACAATGGCTCCAAAGACAGTCATCAGCTTAGGCCGCAACCGGGTAGATATGGAATAAATAATGGCTTCGTTTCTTCCTGTAATCTTTCTTTGTTCGGCATATTGAAAATAAGTAAAAATGGCATTTTCACCTGTGATGCCGATGATCATAATGATGCCGACGTAACTACCCACGTTCAGAGGGGTTCCTGTAAGATAGAGTGCAACAAGGCTGCCCGAAACACCCAACACCGCAATGATGATGATCACAAAAGCAATCATGAATTTTTTAAATAAAAAGAGGATAACCGTAAAAACCAACAGGCTCGCCAGCAATAAAATGGTCATCAATTCCTGGAAGGCTTGTTGTTGTTGTGCATAGGCCCCGCCGTATTCAATATTATAGCCTACGGGTAGCGGGACATTTTCTCTGATGGCCGCCTGGATGTCTCTGAGGGTGGTACCCAAGTCACGGTTGTTGAGCCGGGCTGTAATGACGCCTATGTTCTTGCCATTTTCCCGGTTGATTTCTGCTGTACCCGGTTCAACCAATACTTTGGCAAACCTGGAAATGGGCATGAGTTGTCCGTTGGGTTGAAATATCTGACCCTGCTCCAAATGATTAACGGTCGTTTTTTCGCTTCCGGGATAGATCATCCTGATCGGAGTCATTTGTTCCGTCTCGGTTACTGCCCCGAGGAGGGTTCCCTCCAATTGAGTTTGTAGCTGAAACTGAAAGTCTGAAGGCTCCAGCCCGAATTGTTTCAGAAGGGCCACCTCTGGCTCGATGGTCACAGAAGGGCCGGCCACCACAATCCCGTCAAAAACATCTGCAGTGCCTTTGGTATTTTCTACTTCTGCCGCAACTTTGCGCGACAGGTTTTCCAATACTTTACGGTCCGTGCCGTATATTTTGATTTCAATGGGTTGTACGCTGGCCATCAGGTCGCCCAGCATATCTCCGATTACCTGTCCGAAATCTACGGTCAATGCCGGTAATATGGCTTCCACCCGCTGCCTGATGTCGTCCGAAACTTCCTCGGTAGTCCTGTTTCGCTTTTTCCTTAACTGTATAAGATAATCGCCCCTGTTGGGTTCGGTAATGAAAAATCCCATTTGTGTGCCTGTTCTTCGAGAATAGGAAGTCACTTCAGGAGTGCTGTCCAGTACCTTGTCCACTTGCCTGAGCATAAGGTCTGTTGCTTCAAGAGAGGTGCCCGGCGGTGAGTTGTAATCCAGGACGATGGACCCTTCATCCATTTCAGGAAGAAAACCGGAAGGAAGCTTGGGGGCAATTTTCCAAATGATGAACCCTAAAAACACAACAAACAAAATGGAGAAGATCGGGAATCGGATGGCCATTTTAACCCACTTCCTGGGCTTAACCGTTTTATGTTCCAGGGTTTCACTTTTTGGCCTGTTGCGGGAGAATAGCAGATAAATGACTGGCAATCCTATCCACGTAATAATGAAAGAGCAGATTAGGGTGACGATCATGGTTTCCGTCAAAATGCGGAAGTAAGCTCCTGCAATACCCGTCATTAAACCAAAAGGCAGAAAAATGACAATCGTGCTTAAGGAGGAACCTACCATGGCCGGAAAAAGGTAATGTATGGCCTTTCCTATCAGGTCCCGGGGGGATTGCTCAGGCGATTCTTCATGACTTCGGTGAAGTTGTTCCACAATAATAATGGCATCATCTATAACCAGGCCTATCGCGGCGGCAATGGCACCAAGGGTCATGATATTAAAATCGTACCCCATCGAAAACAATGCGATCAGGGTCAGGCTCAGGGTCAGTGGAATGGTAAACAGCAGGACTATACTACTTTTGAAGGATCTCAAAAATATGATCGCTACGATCATGGCGAGAATTAGCCCGATCCAGAGCACATCCTGAATGCTACTTACGGAATCCGTAACAAAATCAGCCTGTTGATAATAAGGACGCAGCCTTATTCCTTTGGGCAACACCTGGTTTAATTCAGTCACCCTCTTATCCAGCCCTGCGGCCACATCAATCAAATTGGCATCCGGTTGTTTGGCCACCGCAATCAGTGGTATATCTTTTCCGTTGGCTTTTATTTTAATATATTCTTTCTCGGCCTCCACCTTCACTTCAGCGATGTCCTTTACTTTAACGACGCGCATGGGCGAACTGACTACTATCGTTTGTTCCAGATCATTCAGATTATCCATCACAACATCCGTTAGGGTGAGGTACAACCGGTCAAAAGCTTGTAAATACCCATTGGAAATGACAAAATTAGTCTGGGACAATACATCAAAAACCATTTGTGGTGTGATTCCCAGTTCACTCATTTTTATGGGATTCAGTACCAGATGAAATTCTTTGTTTTTTCCACCGATCACGAAAACGTCAGACACCCCGGCCACCTGGGATAAAAAAGGTTTTACCGTATAAAGAGCAATATTTTTTAATTCGATCTGACTACGGTCTCCTTCCAGGGAATAACCGGCGATGGGCAGGATGGAAGGATTCATTTTTTCGATGGTGAATTGTGCATCTGGCGGGAAATCCAGCCGTTTTTGGCTGATTCGGCTTTCGATGCGCTGTTGCCCCAGGTCAATATTTTCATTCCAGTCGAAAAAAGCGGAAATTTCGGCACTTCCCCTGCTCGTGGTACTTCTGATGGTATTCAAACCCGGTACCTGCCGGATGGCTTCTTCCAGGGGGCGCGTGACGGTCAGCATCATTTTATCCACAGGCTGTTGTCCGTTTTCCGCAATTATTTTCACTTTCGGAAAAGTGACATTGGGGAATAAATCGGACTTCATTCGGCTATAGGCAAATACGCCTCCAAAAAAAACAATGGCCAACAGGACTCCAATGGGATTCTTAAATTTGACGTAATTGATCATGCTGTTCGTTTTTTCTTATAGTTGCGGGACCACCATAATAGAGGCCGTATCAGGCAACCCGTAGGCACCATCAATCACAATTCGATCTTCAGGAGTTAATGGGCTGTTCTTCAATTCAATCAGAGAATCGCTTTGTAATCCCAGGAATACAGTCTGGCGTATGGCCAGGGTGTCATTCAAAATTTTCATGACCCAGAAATCTGTTTGTTCTTCATTGCTTTGAACCGCTTTGCGAGGGACCGCCAAAGCATTATCTTTTAAATGGAGGGGCACGGAAACGGTCAGGTTCAGATTTTCCGGCAAAAAACGAAAGGGCGTCAGGGTGACTAAATATGGCATGGTCTGAGAAACGACGTCTTCAGAAGGAAGCAACTGTTTGACGACGCCCTTGAGCCATTCTCCGTCGGGTAAACGCACGCTAACCCGCTTTTGCAAAGTCACTTCCTGATTGTATTCATAAGGGACATAAAGCTTTACGGCCAATGAATTAGGTTTGGTGACCTCCGCCATTACATCTCCTTCTGCCACATAGTCTCCTTCCTGAAAAAATACCTGGGTTATGATCCCTGTATTTTTTGCATTAATGTGAATTACCCCGGTAATGTTAATATCAGGATCTTTAAGTATTTCATCCCCGAGTGCTTCCGCTTCTTTGGTTTTTATACTAAAGACATGTTCACCGGCTTTCACCCGGTTTCCCTGTTGTATTTTGGCCGCCTGGACAAACCCCGTTGTCGTTGCCCGGATATTTTCCCGACTGGTATAAATGGTAACCGCATTCATGGTGAGTTCCTCTTTCATCAGGTGTAAGGCAGGGTTTCCTGCAATCACCTGGGCGCGGGAAGCAAAGAATTCCTCCTCTCCGGATGCGGCATCCCCTTTTTTGTTATGATGGCAACTTAAACAAAGAAGTGAAATAAGGAATATTTGTATGATTGACTTTTTCATAATGATAAAACGATCTGATCTGTTTTTAATTGGCAGCTTAGTTATTCCAGTAATTGATCTCGTTGATGATCAATAATAATTGTATGTCCACCTGAGCTTTTTGCTGCTGAAGGTCACTATACGTTCTCAAAATGTTCAAATAATCCATTACAGATAATTGACCAAGGGCCATCTCCTGGCGGTAAGTGGTGAATAACTTTTGATAAACCTCCAATTGTTGGTTGATCAGGTTAATATTCTTTCGGGTCTCTTCTAAAAGCAAGGCGTAGTTCTGACGGTTATTCTGGATTTGCTGATAGATGAATTGTGCCTGGTTTTTAGCATTGAATTGCCTGATCTCGTTTTGTTGTGCGTTAATTGTCCTTTGTCCGCCGTCCCGGAATAACCAGGACGCATGAATTCCTGCACTCACTCCGACTTTCCGGTAGACATGGTTAAGGTCGATGGCATTGATTCCCCCGTTGGCAAAAATATTGACCTGGGGAAGGTAACGACTTTCAAAAAGAGCCTGGTCATTCTCAGCGGCAAGGGAATCCAGGTGGTATTGTCCCAGAAATAAAGAATTTTGGTCACTATCGGTTATCGTCAATGCTGCTGAATCCAAACGCACCAGACTGGTGTCGACAATACCTGCGTCCGTATTGAGTAGCTGTATCGCCTGACGGTATTGAATTTTAAGCATATTCATCAGGTAATCCTGGTTTTTGATTTCAAGCGTAAGTAATTCCAGGTCTGTTACCCTTAATAATCCCCTGTCTGTCAATTTTCGGACGAACTCTTTTTGGTTGTCGAGGAGCCCTTTGACTTGCAGCACATAATCCATTTGATGCTGAAGCAGGTATGCATTGAGGTAATCTTCTGTGATTTTGCGTTTAAGATCAATTTCCAGCATTTGATACTGTTGCTTCACCCCTTTTTGTATCAATTCTTGCTCGGATACCAATGGTCGGCTTAGTTTTTTCGTCGCCAACGGGTAGGTGACATTTACCATTCCTGAATATAGTCCTCCATTGGTGACCCCTGCATCATAACCGAAAGCCTTTGCTTCAGGAGCGGCGGTAACCGCCAATACCTGCCCGTTATTAAAAAAATACGGGGCCAGCAACAAATCTCCGGTGACCGACCACTGTGGTTTTTGAAATTGGGTTTTTATCTTTTGGATTTCCAATCCGGATATTTTTTGCTGATAATTATATTCCTGAAGGGAAGCATTGCGGGTAATGGCCTGTTCGAGGTAGTAATCAATATTTGTCTGAGCCGAAATGGGAACACTGGCAAAACATAAAAACAAAATAGAACAGAAAATGCAGGTAATATTATTCATAGTTCCTAAAAAAAGCGGTAAAAGGTTGTTCTCAAAAAAATATTTTTCAGGCACAACCCAATAAAATGATTTATGATCGTATCCGATAGATTCTACTTTCCTGATTTTATCTTTAAAAGATTCAAGAAATCCATCAGGTCACAATAATGATTTGGCATCATGGGGGGGATTGATGATGGCAAAGGCTAAACTCCCAAGTAATGATTGACTTTTTTCACTAAATGGAAAGGAAACTGTTTATTTATTTTTTTATGACAAATGGTCTCGTTTCAAGATCATTTGATCACCATTATTTTTTTCCAGAAAACCTTTTTATCAATTATTATTTTTAACCAATAAATGCCTTCAGGAAAGCCTTTCATATTTAGCATGACCTGGTTATTTGCCATGCTTTTTTCTTGCCTGAGTATTTTATGTCCGTTCATACTAAAAAGTATGAGCTGGCCGGGTGTGTTTTCGTCAAGATTAAAGTTGATATACAGCCATTCAGACACCGGATTGGGTAAAATGGTAATCCTGTTTCTCAATTCCGTATCATTTGTCGCCGTCACCTGATCGACTACCGCACAGTCAGTTATTTCACAGCCATTGGCATCCGTAACCAGGAGACAGTAGGTATTGGCCACAACGTTTTCCAGATCCTCTGCAATGCTGATGATCGGTCCGCCCTGTATGGACCAAACATACTCATAAGGCGGGGTGCCTCCACTGATTGTGGCATCGGCCCAACCGTTATTGTTCATGTCAATTTCAGGGGTAGTAACAATATCCAACCCCAACATTGCCGGAAAATCGACCGACAGATCTTCTGAATAAGAACAACCGACGCTGTCTGTTACGGTCCAAGAAACACTGGCCGAAACGTAAAAGGTTAGATGATCAATCGTGGCTCCAGTGTTCCAAAAATAGGAATAGGGTGGGGCGCCTCCTTCGGGGATTAGGGTTGCTGTAATCGGTAATCCTTCGCAACTCGCCGGGCTTAGCGCCACTGAAGCACTCAAGGTTGGCGCAACGGTCACATTAAAACTGCAGGAAGCCAGGTTTCCGGAAACGTCGGAGGCCATATAAAGGACTTCGGTGGTCCCCACCGGGAAAGTGCTACCGGACAACTCTCCTTCCATTAATTCAACATCCACGGTACTGCAATTGTCCGTTGCTGAAGGAAGCGCATATTCAACTTCACTGCAATTTTCGGTAACGATATCTCCCGGACACAGCACAAATACAGGAGGTATCGTATCCTCTACGGTAACAACGACCGTTGCGGTGTCGCTCAGATTACCGGTGTCGAATACAACTGCCTGGATAAGATTGTCTCCAATATCTTCACATTCAAAATGGTTGATATTTACATAAAACGAATCGATGCCACAGTTATCCGTGCTCCCGCCGTTGATGTCGGAAGGTAAAAAAGAAGCGGTGCCGGATTCATCGAGGAAAATCGTAATATTCTGGGTCACCAATACCGGAGCTTCCGTATCTTCTTCAACGATGTCAAATGAAAGTATCTGTTCGCAACCCTCTGCATCGGTGAGGGTACATCCATAAGTTCCTCCTGACAATTGTTCAATATGATTATCGGTGCTGCCGGTCGACCAATCAAACGAAAAAGGGGCAGCCCCCCCGACAATGGTGGTTATTTCCAGGCTTCCACTTGAGCTTCCAGGACAGATGGACGTGATGCCATTTACCGCCGGTTCCAGTGTTCCGCAATCAAAGCTGCTTACTGTAACAGAGGAAACAATGGTGCATCCATTGGCATCGGAGGCGGTTACTGAATAATCGCCCGGCGCCAGGTTGTTGATTGTGGGCGTCGTGCCTCCTGTACTCCATAAATAACTATAACCCGGGGTTCCGCCAAATGCAGCAGCAGAAGCTGTTCCGTCATTGAAGTCATTGCCCGTTTCGGAAGTTGACGAGGTGGCAATGCTCATTGGAGGCGGTTCTGAAATGATAACCGAGGTACTGGCCTCACATCCTGCGGCATCCAACACGGTAAAACTGTAGGATCCGGCGGGTAGTCCCGTATTTTGAAGATTTAATCCTGTATATTCAAAGGGATCGTTTCCTCCCTCAATCTCAAAAGTGACCGTTCCGTCGGCTCCTCCATTGCAGAGCACATCGCTAATGGATAAAATCGAAATGTCCGGTATGGAGGACGGAAAAACGACAACGGTATCTGTGCCGATGCATCCGTTTTCCTGGTTTTCAGCTATGAGAATATATGTTCCGGTATCTTGTACAAAGATGGTGCCGGTGAAAAAGGTTGTGTCCGATAAAGTCCAGGATAAGGTACTGAAGGCTGGCGTCGCGGATCCGTTCAATATGGTTTGTCCGGTAGTGCAGGGAAGAAAAATATCCTCTCCGCCTTGTGCTACCGGCGCCAGGGTGTCCTGGGTTACCAATACCACATCCGTTGCGAAGCAATGGGTTTCTGTATTGGTGACAGTGAGAAAATAGGTTCCTGGCTCGTTTACCACCTGGGTGGGAGTGGTGGCTCCATTGGACCATGAATAAGAAATCCCGGTTCCAATGGAAGAACCTGTGCCTCCGATGGTGGTTTCAGTAAAAACACAATTAAAGGTTACCTCCGGTCCCGCATCCGCAATGGGAGCAGGGAATGGCGTAATGGTAATTTCGGCATGGTTGGTACAACCGTTAAAATTCGCTACCGTTACACTATAGGTTTCCGGTTGACAAACGAAGATGCTCGCTGAAGTTTGCCCTGAACTCCAGGCATATTGTGTAAGACCGTCTCCAACGGCAGTTAAAATGCCACAGGATCCTTCGCAAAACTGGCCGTCCAGCAAAATGGAAACGTCGGGAATTTCACTGATCGTTAATGCTACAAGAGTTCGCATATCACTTACGCAACCGGACGACGGATTGCGGGATGCTGCATAATAAGAACCCTCCTCGGCAGGCATGAATTGACTGGAGTCGCTCAAAAGCAGGTTTCCCCCAGAAGGGGCATCATACCAGTCAATGACCATTCCGGTAGGAGGGGTTACGGTTAAAAAAGGAATCATATCCCCTTCGCAAATAAGACGATCTCCACCGCTTGACGGGGCTTCAATATCCGGGCAACCACAGCCGGGAGGCGTAATAAAGATTTGCGAAGCACAGGAAGTTACCGTATTGGTGGCCGTGATGGTAACTGATGCAGTATCTATGGGGATCTCGCTTATCCTGAAAAATCCATTGCCGAGGTTGGTAATCTCCCCTTCTGTGGCGGTTACCTGGTTGGCATTAGTCGTGATGTGGACCGTATAAGTGAGTACATCTGAACTACAATCAATAGAAAAGACATCCAGGGAAGGGTTGGAAAAAACGCTTATCGTCATTTGATCGGCCGAACTGCACCCGTTGGATCCCGTCACGGTCACGGTATAGGCAGTTGTATTGGTTGGACATACCTCGATGGATGAACCTGTGCCGACTCCGTCTGCCCAAACGTAAGTATAAGGCAAACTACCCTGGGTAGCTGAGGCTGTGAGAAGGTAACATTCTCCTTCGCAGATCGCCACCGAACTGCCGGCATCGGCTACAGGAGCTTCGAAATTTTCATAGACTACTACTGCATCGGTAGCGCTGCAGCCATTAGCATTGTTGGTGACCAGCAAGGTGTAGGTACCCAATTCATCCACCACCGGATTTAAGGAAGTAATGCCTGAAACGATATTTCCATTGGCGGTGAACCACAAAAATGAATAATTAGCTCCCTGGGAGGATCCCGAACCGTTTAGGGTAAATTGAGGCCCCGGGTTATTGCAATCCTTGGAAACATCAATGCCCGCATCGGCGATAGGGGCGGCGGTGTCGGCCAGGATGGTAAACTGCTCGATAAAGATACAACCATTGGCATCGGTTACCGTCAGGGATTGATTTCCGGCGCTGAGGTTAACGGCCGTTTGGGTCGTCTCTCCGTTTTGCCAATGGTATTGATAATTTGGTGTGCCTCCCGTGACGATGGCTGAAGCTGAACCCACAGGGCTGAAACAAGTCACGTGGGCATTTATTATGGCCGTAGCATTGAGCTCAGGAGGTGCATTGATAATAATACTTGTCGAAGCGGTGGCTCCATCAGCGAGATCCGTTACCGTAACGGATGCCGTTCCTGCTGATAACCCGGTAGCCGTAGCCGTCGTCTGTCCATTGGTCCATACATAGGCATAATTACCGCTGCCTCCCGAAGCACCCGCTGAAGCGCTTCCGTCAGATCCGAGGAAACAACTTACATTGGTGAATGAAATAATGGTAATATCAAGGGTAAAAGTCTCCGGTGCAAAGGTCGCTGAATGGCCGTAAGCCGGGATGCCCGAAAAATGGGAAAAAAACGCAAACGCAATTATTGTTTGCCATGGGAAAACAGATTTGAGTAATTTTGTTGCCATTATTTTAATCAGTTTTGGTACCGAGTCAAAAGCGGAAGTATATAAGTAGTTGCCTGCCAGTGTATTAGGAAAGAAATTTGAAGGAGTCTAGTGGTAGATTGTTGAATATCCGGCAAGCTGCAAAAATTAGCCTTATCCCTAATTTATGCTTTATGTAATTCCGAAACAATAATAAGCATTTTATCAATATTTTGCTCGGGATGGAAGGTTTAAAATTTAAAAATATCAAAGAAATGGTCATGAAATTATTAGTATTTTGTGTGCACAAAATGTAACGGCCGGTTAAACGGGATGAAAAAAAGAAGTTAAATGAAGATAAAAAACAAATGGGGCACCTTTATTATTTTTTGGGCCCTGACAATCGGGGTGGGCCCGGGTTGCAAAGAGAATGCTACAGTGGATATTGCCAGCGAAAAGATTTTGGATTCACTGGCCATTCAACAAATTGATACCTTTTTCGTGGCTTCCAGCATCCGGGCACTGGAGGTGGTAAATGATCAAACGGTGTGGTTTGCCGGTTCTGAGGGCCGGTTTGGTTTTACAGAGGACGACGGGAAATCATGGACCATTGACAGCATCAGGACGGATACCATTGTGCCCCATTTTCGGGCGATATCGGTGACGGAGGAGGCCGTTTTTCTCTTGTGCATAGGTTCCCCGGCCTTATTGTATAAATCTGTGGATAAAGGAAAAAACTGGGAGGTCGTTTACCGGGAGGATCATCCGGCCGCTTTTTATGATGCGATGGCTTTCTGGGACGCAAAAGAAGGCATCGCCATGGGAGATCCGACAGAAGGGTTTTTGTCGGTTATTATCACACGGGATGGCGGAAATACCTGGGAAAAAGTGGATGGTAAGAATCTGCCTCCGACAGCGGATGGGGAAGCGGCTTTCGCCGCCAGCAATTCCAATATTGCTCTTTATGGAGATCACGCATGGATTGTAAGTGGAGGCAAAAAAGCAAGGGTTTTTCATTCGCCGGACAGAGGCCGCACCTGGGAAGTTTTTAACACCCCGATTATCGCAGGAGAGCAGATGACCGGTATTTTTTCCTGCGATTTTTGGGATGACCAACATGGGATCATCTTTGGAGGCAATTGGGAAAAACAGGACCAGAACACTCAAAATAAAGCCTTGACCAATGATGGAGGTCATTCCTGGTATCTGGTGGCTGAAGGTTATTTTCCCGGCTATCGTTCCTGTGTACAGTATGCTCCTGATGGCAACGGCAAAATCCTGGTGGCGGCAGGCATCCCGGGCATCTGCTGGTCACAGGATGGTGGGAACAGCTGGGCGCCCCTTAGTGATAAAAGTTTTTATACCATTCGGTTTGGCAACAGCAACAAAACGGCCTGGGTGGCCGGGCAAAATAAAATCGGAAAAATCGTTTGGGCAGATTTGGAGCAATAAGGATGGGCAACTTTTACTTTAGCTGAATTTTGACCATTAACTTTACACCGTTTTACAACATGAATCAGTCGGATCCGAAAATAAGCATTTTAGTGCCTGTATATAATGCATTGCCCTTTTTAAGGGATTGCCTGGAGGCTGTTTTGCAGCAAACCGAACAGCATTGGGAACTCATTGCCGTGAACGACTTTTCCGAAGATGAGAGCGGTGTTTTGTTGGAAACCTATACCGCAAAGGATCCGCGGATCAAAGTGCTGAACAATACCGAAAAAGGCATTATTCCCGCCCTGCGGCTGGCCTTTTCACAAAGTACGGGACAACTCATCACCCGCATGGATGCTGATGATATCATGATGCCGGGGAAACTTGAAGCCCTCAAAAGAATTCTACTTCAAAACGGTTTGGGAACCCTGGCCACGGGAAAAGTGAAGTATATCTCCGAAACCCGGCTGGGAGGAGGTTACCTGAGGTATGAAGAGTGGTTGAACCAACGGGTGGATAAAAACGATCATTTTAATGAAATTTACCGGGAATGCGTGATTCCTTCCCCTTGCTGGATGTTGTGGAAACAGGATCTTGAAAGTTGCGGGGCCTTTTCATCGGATACTTATCCGGAAGATTACGACCTGTGTTTTCGTTTTTATAAAAAAGGATTGAACCCAGTGGGGAGCCCCGAAGTGCTTCATTACTGGCGGGATCACGCGGGGCGAAGTTCGAGGAATGACCCCCATTATGCCAACCAGCAGTATTTTAGTTTGAAGCTTCCCCGGTTTCTTGAGCTGGATCGTATGGAAGAAATGCCCCTGGTATTGTGGGGAGCCGGCAATAAAGGAAAACAACTGGCCTCTATGCTTTCCGGGCGTAAAAAAGAATTCCGGTGGTTGTGCAACAGCCCCTCAAAATGGGGGCACAAAGTGAATGGTGTCGTTTTCGAACCCGTTGAGCGGATAGCAGAAATGTCCTCTCCGCAGATCATTATTGCCGTCGGGAACCCACAGGATCAGCAGGAGATCCGGGCTTATTTAAATCAATTGGGCAAACAAAACGGGCGCGATTATTTTTTCTTTTGTTAAAATTCAGGAACGGATCATTTCTGCCAGTTCCGAAAGGCCGGAAACCTTTAAATCTATCTTAAATCGCTTGTCGGCTCTTTCCTGCTCCAAAACCTTGACGACTTCCTCCGGGTTGGTTTCCACAAAAATGGTTTGCATGCCCAGGGTTCGTCCGAAAAACATATCACTCAGTGAATCACCCACCATGGCGGATTTTTTAAACCGGATTTCCGGAAAATCTCTCTGGGCCCAAAGGGCCATGACCGGTTCAGGTTTCCTGCAGGAAAAGGGGGCATCGCGTAAATCCGGGCAAAAATAAGCGGCTTCTATTTGTCCCCCGAATGCTTCTATTTTTTTGAACATATACTGATGAATGATCTCAAGGTCTTGCTCGGTCATCAATCCTTTTCCGATGCCCTGCTGGTTCGTCACCACGATCACCCGGCCGAATATTTGGGTAAAAACAGCTATTGCGTCAGGTACATTGGGCAGGAATTCGAATTCAGCCACACTGCGAACGTACTTGCCCGGCAATCTTCGGTTGATCACGCCGTCCCTGTCGAGGAATAAAGTCCAGTCTGAATTGAATTTAAACATCGGATTGTAAGGTGTATTCAGAAAATTTATGTTCCCGGTTTAACGAATCCGAATATTTTTGATCATGGTAGTCCACGGCCTCCTGGATACTCATAAAAAAGTGATCTTTCCCGATCTTTCCGGTAAGGTTCCCTTTTTCGAGGGCATCGCGTATAGGCCCCTTTACCCCGGAAAAAACGACATCAATTCCCCTGGAGTTGTAATCGTCCATCAGGTCATCGACGGCATGTACAGCACTGCTGTCCATATTGTTCATGGCCTCGCAATCGACGATGATCAGTTTTAAGGCATCGCATTTTTTCTTACTTAGGGCATAGAGGTTGTCTTTAAAATAATTGATGTTGGCAAAATATAACTGGGCATCAAAACGCATGATCAATATTTCATCCCTTTGTTCGAGGTTTTGGAAGCGCTCGACATTCCTGTAAAAGTGGGTTCCCGGGACTTTACCCAATTCAGCAAAATGGGGGCGGGTGGTCCGGAAAATGACCATCACCAAAGACAGTACAACTCCCAACCCTATTCCCTGCTCGATACCCAGAGAGAGGGTGCCCAGGAAAGTTACGATCAGCATCCAGAAATCAGTACGGTTGCTCTTCCATAAATGGATCGCTTCTTTGATATCGATCAACCCGAAAACGGCGACCATGATGACTGAAGCGAGAATGGCTTTAGGTAAATAGTAGAATAACGGGGTGAGAAACAAGAGGGTAATGACGATGAGCAGGGCACTGATGATGCCTGCCATACCGGTATTCGCTCCGGCCTGGTCGTTCACTGCTGTTCTGGAAAACCCGCCAGTAACCGGGTAGGACTGGAAAAATGCCCCCCCTATGTTGGCTACTCCCAAAGCGATCAGTTCCTGGTTAGGGACCACCTGGTAATTTTTGTGTCTGGCCTGAATGGCCTTGGCTACGGCAATACTTTCCATGAAACTCACCAGGGAAATGGTCAGGGCTATGATCAGTAATTCACTCATGGATTGCATGTCGATAGCGGGCATCGCAAATTTTGGTAATCCGGAGGGCACCTCGCCTACGATTTTAACCCCCATCTGGTTTAGGCCCAACGCCCATACGGCAATAATTCCAAGGATTACCGCCACCAGCGTGCCGGGAATAGCTTTGTTTATTTTTTTGATGCCGATAATGACAGCAATACCCCCAAGAGAAAGCAAAATGGTAGGCCACTGGCCGATATCAAATTTTTCAATGGCTTCCAGGATGATTTCGTGGATATGGTGGCTTCCTCCGATATTGATTCCCAGTAAATGTTTCAACTGACTTAACCCAATGATCAGGGCCGCAGCAGAAGTAAATCCGCTGATGACAGGGTGGGAGAGGAAGTTCACGAGGAAACCGAGTTTAAACACCCCTAAAAGCAGCTGGATGACTCCCACAAAAAGGGTCAGGGCGATGGCCAGGCCGATATAAATTGCACTGCCGGCTTCCGGTGCCAATGCCCCGATGCCTGCAGCTGTCAATAGGGATACCATGGCCACAGGTCCCACAGCCAGCTGACGCGAGGTGCCAAAAATGGAATATAAAATGATCGGAATCGTGGAGGCATATAACCCGTAAATGGGGGGCAACCCGGCGATAAGGGCATAGGCCATTCCCTGTGGGATCAGCATCACGCCCACCGTCAACCCGGCGGCAAGGTCTCCTTTAAAAAGATCTTTGTTGTATTTGGGCAACCAATCGGTGATCGGCAGCAATTCTTTGATTTTCATTGAAATAGCATTAAACCTTACAAAAGCAGGGTTGTTTATTCATGTAGTTCAGGTAATTGGGCAATTAAGACCACAATATTTTGTTGTGTTTTTCTGTTTTTTATGGTCCAATGACCCAATTTGGCCACGAAGGTATTGAAAAGCTTTATTTTTTATGGTGATAAATATCACATTTACTGGCCGGATGATGCTAATCCATAGGGTTTGATTGGGGAAGTTTCCCTTGCTCATTGTTGTATGACTTTTTGGGTCTGGCTAAACGAATTTAATTATCTTGCATCGAATTTTAAAGGCATTTTATCATGCCTAAAATAATGAACAAATGATCAAAACAGATATCCTTGTCATTGGCGCTGGTATAGGCGGACTGACTACTGCCATCAAAATTGCTGAAAAGCGTAAGGATCTTAAAATAATGGTACTCACCAAAACGGAGGAAAATGAAAGCAATACCCGTTATGCACAGGGAGGAGTAGCCGCAGTTTGGAACGATGATAAAGATAACCTTCAGAAACATGTCAATGACACCCTGGATGCCGGGGATGGCCTATGCAATTTAAAGGCTGTGGAAATTGTTACTTCGGAGGGGCCGCAACGGGTGCGCGAGATCATAGAGTGGGGTACCCGTTTTGATAAAAATGATGCCAATAAATACGACCTTGGCCGGGAAGGCGGGCATTCTGAGAATCGCATATTACATTATAAAGACCTTACCGGCTGGGAAATCCAACGGGCGTTGCTGGCCAAAGCCGACGCGATGCCAAACCTGGAAATCCATGAGCACTATTTTGCCGTGGATTTTATTACTCAGCACCATCTTGGGTTTACGGTTACCCGGTTGACGGAAGATATCGAATGTTATGGCGCCTATGTGCTGAACAAGGATACCAAAGAAATGGAAACCATCCTCGCCCGTCAAACCGTTGTAGCCACGGGAGGCGCCGGCCAGGTTTACCGGAATACCACCAACCCGGTTATTGCAACAGGAGATGGTATTGCCATGATGTATCGTGCAAAGGGACACCTGGGGAATATGGAATTCGTTCAGTTTCATCCTACTGCTTTGTTCAACCCGGCGGGAGAAAATCCTTCTTTTCTGGTTTCTGAAGCCGTCAGAGGATTTGGGGCCATTTTAAAACAGCGCGACGGCAAAACTTTTATGGAGAAATACGATCCCCGCGAGTCGCTTGCACCCCGAGATATTGTCGCCCGAGCCATCGATAATGAGATGAAAATTCAAGGGGAAGAGTGCATGTTCCTCGATTGCCGCCACCTGGATATGGAGGCATTCAAGGCTCATTTCCCGACGATATTGGATAAGTGTCTCAGCATTGGGATCAATCCCGCAAAAGATATGATCCCTGTTGTGCCGGCCTGCCATTATATGTGTGGAGGGATCAGGACCGATGAAATGGGCCGCAGCTCGATCAAAAATCTCTATGCTTGCGGAGAATGCACCAGTACCGGACTGCATGGAGCCAATCGCCTGGCTTCCAATTCATTGCTTGAGGCTTTGGTCTTTGCTCACAGGATACACCTGGATGTGGTGGATACCATTGACCAGACAGAATATGCCGTCGGTATTCCCGATTGGAATGCCAGTGGGACTACGGATCCCAATGAAATGGTGCTCATCACCCAAAGCATTAAGGAACTGAAGGAAGTGATGAGCAGTTATGTGGGCATCGTGCGGTCTAATGTACGTTTGAAAAGAGCCCTGGATCGGTTACAATTGTTATATAAAGAGACCGAGGAATTGTACCTCACCACGGTGCTTTCTCCCCAGTTGTGCGAATTGCGAAACCTCATTACCATCGCTTACCTGGTCAGTCGTGCCGCCAGTATGAGAAAGGAAAGCCGGGGACTGCATTATACCACGGATTATCCGGAGAAGCAGCATTTTATTCAGGAGTCTATACTTTAGGTGTTTATTGTAATGTTTACCAGTATTTTGTTCAGGTTGAGCGCAGCGAAATCGTACCGTCAGGTCGGGAGGGTTCAAATGGAGCGTAGCGACATCGTACCGTAGGTCGGGAGGGTTTCAGGAGTTTCAAGTGGTTTCATGTTGTTCCAGGTTTCAGGGGTTTAAATGGTTTCAGGGGTTTAAAATGGTTTGAAAAAACCAGCAACCAGCAACGAGCAACCAGCAACAAGATTCCAATGTTTCAAGTTGTTCCAGGAGTTCCAGATTTTTGCAGGGATTTAAATGTCCTGCTGGTAAGGTCTTATGCTAAAAAAAATACAATTCTATGAGTGGTCCACATCCCATCATTTTATTCGACGGTGTCTGCAATTTATGCAATGGCAGTGTGCAGTTTGTATTGAACAGGGACCGGGCCGGTTATTTTAAATACGCCTCTCTTCAATCCGAAAGCGGGCAGGAGTTGTTGAAAAAATACGGGTTGCCGACGGATGATTATAATTCCTTTGTGCTGGTCGAAGGGGAGCGCGTTTATACCCAATCGACAGCCGCCCTCAGGGTAGCCCGTAATCTGGAAGGAGCCTGGAAGATCCTTTATGGCTTTATTATCATTCCTGCATTCATCCGTGATGCCGTGTATAGCTTGATTGCCCGGAACAGGTACCGCATCTTTGGAAAACGGGAATCCTGTATGCTACCGCAGCCGGAATGGAAATCCCGTTTTTTGGAATGAAACAAAACACATTTTTCCAATTGATTGTAGCAGAATTAAAGAAGCCGGTAACGAAATTTTCGTTACCGGCTTCTTTAATTAAGGGGCACTTCAATTGCTGAAGTGCCCCTTTTTATAGCATCAATTCATTAATTATCTGCTAATTATTTAATCAATCCAATTACTTGTTGATCACAATTTGTTTGGTGATTCTTTGACCTTCTGATACAAAGTTCAGATTGTACAGACCACTTGCGATTTTCGCACTGGTCAGATCAGCAGTAATGGTTGAAGTTTCGATGGCATCAAAAGACTTGGTATAAACTTCCTGGCCAAGGCTATTGTAAATCACTACCGTAGCAGCTTTACCGATGAAGTTTTCTACCTGGATGTTCACCAATCCGTCAGATGGGTTTGGATAAACAGTAAGGCTTCCGATTCTTTCTACTCCATCACTGATGGTTTGAGGCGTAGTAATGGCACTTTCCTGACCAAGTATTGGGCTTGGTGGAGGAGGACCTACACTCAAACAAGCAGCACATTCTGTTGGGAAGTCATTAGCTGCTTCACCAGCACAGATGCCGTCCCATGACGTACTACAACAGAATGGGTCATAAGCACAAACGGCCGCTTCACAAGTAGGATCAGCCGGGAAGCCCGGAGTTCCTGTAGAAGCACCACAATAAGGACCTGCGTAAGAGCCACCGCCGGCGCCAAAGCTACTGAGGCAAGGACAAGGACCTGTTGAAGGATTACCGAATACAGCCGTAGTCACTGCATTGACGTTGATACTTTCAACGAACATTCCTACCTGGAGGCAGTTGTTCATTGGCATAGAAAATGCCATCAACTGCTGCCAGTTGGTTCCATCTTCTGAGATATAACCGGCAAACTGATTGCCTACTCTTTCCAGTCTCAGCCAGTTCCATCCTCCAGGGCGTGGGTACTGCTGGCTCTGAGCCAGACCGTTGGTAGATTTACGAAGGTCTCTGCGTACCAGGTTACCTAATTGTGTTTTCAACGCTACTTTCTTTGAACCTTGTGCTGTAGATTCACGCATAACGATGCCAGCCCATCCCAAACCGTCGATATCATTTACTCTTGCCTGAATATAACCGTCGCCACATAAAGTCTGAAGGATATAACCTCCCTGATCTTTGAATGGAGAAGAGTACTGGTTAGAACTTACTGTGTATTCTTCACCACATGAAACATAGCCGAAGTTACCTACAGCAGCGCCAACATGGCTAGTAGTCCATGGTGCAGGAACAGGGCCTGCTCCGTCGGTTACTAAAATTTGGTCACCGTTTGCCACAGCTCCGTTATAACCGTCAATCATAACATAATAAGTCTGACCGGGTTGAACGCTGAAGTAATCCAGGGATGGAGCAAAACCAAATTCACCATCATCATTGGCAGCTACTTCCTGGTACTTGAAGAACTCGCCGCAAGCAGGAGTAGTCCATACAGCCATTTGTAAGTCGCTTGTACCGAGAACGTCAATCTTAACACATCCGCTGGCAGGTCCTACAAAAGTGTACCATACAGAATTGTTAACGGTGAGCTCGAATGAACACCATCCATCAGTGGATGAACAACCATCTGAACCAGCACCAGGATTTGGCTCCCACTGCTGAGTGGTAGCAAGTGCGTTATCAATGCCGGCAGGTACGCCAATGGTCAATGGGGTAGCATCACATGCATTGTCATTGACTGGAGGACCACAGTTTGCTGAACTAACGGTGATACCACCGTTTGTTGTGCTGGCTCCATTGTAACCATCTACCTGTACGTAATAGGTTTGGCCGGGTACTACTGTGAGGAAAGCCAAAGCTGGAGCTAATCCATTTCCGCCATCATCGTTTCCTGCTACTTCAGTATATGAGGCGAAGTTGCCACAACTTCCCACAGTATAAACAGCCACCTGCAAATCCGTAGTTCCCGTGAAGTCGATATTAACACAACCGCCGGCAGGGCCTACAAAAGTGTACCATACGGAATTGTCAACATCCAGTTCAAAGCTGCACCATCCGTCCTGAGAATCACAGGAACTTGGGCCTGTACCAGGACCAGGATTAACTTCACCGACCTCAGCTGTAGCGCCATTATTGTTAACGATAGCAGTTACTCCAAGCGTAAGGGCCTCGGCATTACATGCATCATCATTGGTAACGGAAGGAAGCAGGGTGGCATTGAGGGTCATGCAGGTACTCTCACTTACGCAATTATACTTGTCAATCAAAATCCGGTAATCACCGGTTAAGGCTGGAGTAAAAGTTACTTCAGACTGTAGGCCACAAAAGTCATCATTAAAAGCCAAAGCAGCTCCGCCGGAATTCGAGTAAATTGTGATCTGAGTGTCGAAGTCCGTATCTCCACAAGTAGAAAAAGTGTAAGTCTGACCGGCAATCATGTTGGTGACCAGTCGATACTCACCTCCGTAGAGACAAGTTGTCAATGTCTGCGTTACCCCGGGTACAGTAGGTGCAGCACTGCTTGAATACTGTGTGTTATCGTCAGGACACTGAGCAAAAGTCTGCTGTGTCGACAAAGCCGATAGTGCAAAAATGAACAATGCGATAAAAGTGTACCGCATGTTAATGTAATTTTTTAGAATCATAATGAATTTGTTTTAAAAAAAGTGTTAATAAAAAATCCCATGAAAAAAGACAGTATTATCTTTTTTTCAGCAATTATTCTTTATCAGAGGCGCGTTTTAAATCGTTTCTGTGTAATCGGATTGGGCAGTACGCTTTGGGACAAATAAAAGCAAGGCACAAACCTGCCTTAAAGCACATTTGTCCAAAGTTTATTTTGCCTCTCGTGGATTGGATTATAATTCCCCCCGAAAACGGGAAGAAAAGCGTATGTGTAAATGGTATGTATTGTATTGTCCCTGTAGCAAAACAAATTTAGATTTATTTTTTTGTTATTCAAATTTTATGAGCTTTTTTTTTAGCCCCAAAAAATAAATTCACATAATTTGTTGTGTTACATTTAGTATTTTTGGTCCTTCAACCTTATTCATAAATCTATTGTACGTGATGACCAATAAAGATGTTGCAAAATCTTTCGACTTTTTAGGAAAAATTATGGAATTATTTGATGAGAACAAATTTAAGATACGATCTTATCAAAATGCTTACATGAATTTGAGGAAACTGGAGCAACCTCTTGCTGAAATGTCTTCGGAGGAAATGAATGCTTTGCCCGGTATAGGAAAGGCCATCTCCGGCAAAATAGAAGAACTGCTTTCCACGGGAAAAATGGCCACCCTGGAACGGTACAAAGAGAAAACGCCCGAAGGGATTTTGGAGATGCTGCAGATCAAAGGGTTTGGCCCCAAAAAAATAAAAGTCATCTGGGAAGAACTCGGAGTGGAAAGTATAGGCGAATTGCTTTACGCCGTCAATGAAAACCGTTTGATAGAATTAAAGGGGTTTGGGAAAAAGACACAGGATGCCCTGAAAGAACAACTGGAATATTTCCAGCGGTCCAAAAATAAATTTCATTTTGCTGCCGTGGAGGCGGCGGCGGAGGCCCTCCTGACTGCGGCAGAAAAAGCCCTTCCCGGGGCTACGATCCGTTTGACAGGAGCCATTCGAAGAAAATGTAATGTGGTTAACGGCATTGAATTGCTGATCGCCTCTGACGAACCGGTTGATGCTTTTTTCCAGCTTGACTTATTGGAACCAAATGAAAAAGGTTCCGATGGTTATTCTTACAAGACCACAGATGGCATTCCCGTTAAGGTTTATACCTGCTCCAAAAAGGAACTGGGCTCCAAACAGTTCAGGCACACGGCTTCAGAAGTTTTCATGAAGGCTTTCGTGGAGAGGCACCCGGGAATGGATTTTAAAAATATACCCGACGAGCAAGGGATTTTTGAAAAGGCAGGCCTTGCTTTCATCGCCCCTGAAATGCGCGAATCCTCCTGGGCACTTGAACTGGCGGAAAAGGGGCAGTTGCCCAACCTGATCGAAGCGAAAGATATCAAAGGCGTGGTCCATGCGCACACTACTTACAGTGACGGATTGCATTCCCTGAGGGAAATGGCTGAATATTCAAAACAGCAGGGCTTCGAATACCTTGCCCTCACCGATCACTCCAAATCGGCTTTTTATGCCAATGGATTGCAACCTGAGCGGGTGATTCAACAATTCGGGGAAGTGGAAACGCTCAATGCCGAGCTGGCTCCTTTCCGAATTTTTAAAGGAATAGAAAGCGATATATTGAATGACGGATCACTCGATTATGAAGAGGATCTGCTGGCACAGTTTGATTTTATCATTGCTTCCGTCCATTCCAACCTGAGAATGGAGGAAGAGAAGGCCACGCAACGGCTCATTGCTGCGGTCGAAAATCCCTATACCACGATCCTCGGTCACCCCACCGGACGGCTGCTGCTTTCCCGGCAGGGTTATCCCATCGACCACAAAAAGGTGATCGATGCCTGTGCGGCCAATGGCGTTTCCATAGAGATCAATGCCAATCCCTACCGGCTGGATCTCGACTGGCAGTGGATTCCCTACGCTTTGGAAAAAGGTATTCTGATCTCCGTAAATCCCGATGCCCACAGTAAGGAAGGCATTCATGATATTCATTACGGCATCCTTTCCGCCAGGAAGGGCGGCCTCACTGCAGAAGCCTGCCTGAATGCCAAAGGCGTGGAGGCTTTTGGCCAGTTTATCAAAAAGTAGGAACCTTGTTACAATTGAACATGCAAATTGGAGCAATAAAAATAACGCTAATTTGGAAGGAATATTTTTTCAAAAAAAATTTTCAGTATAAAAAAATACTATTATCTTTGCGCCCTAAATTAATACGTTTATGTTAATTATTGAAGTAAAAGACACAGAAAACATCGACAAGGCGCTTAAAAGATACAAGCGTAAATTTCAAAGCACCCGTTTGATGCGTGAGTTGCGTGATCGCAGAGATTTCACAAAACCATCTGTTAAGCGTCGTAATGAAATGCTTAAAGCTTCTTACAGACAGAAAAAATTTGGTGGAGAATAAATTTACCAACGTCAAATAGTAATAGTTTATCATTATTATTCTCGGGTAAATTATAAGCGTACACAGGATAAGTCCTGGTATCATTTCAACGCTTATTTTCTGTGCGCGATTCGTTTTTTGTAGGTAAAGAAACCCGTTCTAAAATAGTATTTGGAGCGGGTTTCTTTCGTTAAAGTCAACTCAACCGGGGAATAAATAGCAAGAAAACAGTATTTTCTCCCTTTATTACTTCGATCCTAAGAGCTTGTCTAAATTTCCATGATTGAGCGAAAGTGAGCAAATTTTATTCTGATCAAGGCAAAAAACGCAGGCATACCTGGAAGGTAAGGCGAGGCTTTTTAACGCAGAGCAGGATGAAATTTGCCGCTTGCAGCCAATTGATGGAATTTTAGACAAGCTCTAAAGGATGAAGAAAGAAAATCCTTGATCATCCTTATTAGCGTGCAACAAAATATTCATTATAGTTATTCAATAGTGAAACTTAAAACCTTCTTCTCTTAATTCCTTTTCGGCCTGATCAGCCCTTCCTGCACAACAGACGCGACCAGTTTACCCTCCCTGGTGAAGATGTTTCCCCTGCTGAAACCGCGGGCTCCCGAAGCACTTGGGCTGTCTGTCTGGTAAAGCATCCACTCATTCATGTCAAAAGGCCGATGGAACCACATGGCGTGATCGAGGCTGGCGAGGGTAAGATCCTGCCAGTTGGCTAGTTGCCCGTGGGGCATCAGTGCCGTGGTCAGCAAATTATAATCCGAGGCGTAGGCAAGGACCAGGTTTTGCATTCTTGGGTCATCGGGGATTGTACCCTTGGCTTTGATCCAAACATGGCGGAAAGGACCGGAATTATCGTTTGAGAACGGGTTGAACCGTTCGACCGGTTTAAATTCTATGGGACGTTCCCTGTCGAGGAACTTTCGGAAACTTTCAGGCATAATATCTCCGTATTCTTTTACCAACCCCTGCCAGTTGGCCAATGCTTCGGGAGGAGTGATCTCGGGCATTTCAATTTGATGGTCAAATCCTTCCTGTTGGAGTTGAAAGGATGCTGCGAAATTGAGGATCACTTTTCCTTTCTGGATGGCCTTCACTCTCCTGGTGGTAAAACTTCCCCCGTCGCGGATGGTTTCCACATCAAAAACAATGGGCATGGTGATATCTCCCGGCAAAATGAAATAAGCATGTAAAGAATGGACAAACCGGTCTGAAGGAACGGTCTGCATGGCGGCACTTAACGATTGTGCCAAAACCTGTCCCCCGAATACTCTCTTACTGCCAATGCTGCTGCTCTGCCCTCTGAACAGGTTGTATTCCAGCTGTTCCATGTTCAAAAGATCCAATAATTCGCTAACGTTTTTCATTTCTGTGGATGATTATTGATAAAATGCAAAGGACGTCATTTTATGATTGTTCTTAAAAAATAACCCGGCTTTAATTTATTAACCTGCTGGATAAGTCAATGCAGATTCATTTCCAGTCCATTTGCCGTGAAAAACGTTATCTGCCTGTTAAGTCCTTTGACATTAACTTTCTTCTAACAAAATGAGGGCTTTGTCGAAGGAGTTGTTTGGATTATTGTAATTACCTTTATCCTTGTATTCGGATCAAAATTATTTGGATCATACTAAAACCTGATGTCAGACGAAACGAAGGATATACTATCAAGGTTGCAATCCGACGATGCTGCCTTTATGAAAGACCTCTTTCAGGATCATTACCTTATGGTTTGTAAAACCATATACCGTTTCGTCAGTGATCATTCCCTCACCGAAGACCTGGCCCAGGAGGTATTTATCCGGCTTTGGCAGAAAAGGTACGAATTGAATATTACCCATTCTTTTGTGGCCTATCTCAGGCGAATGGCCGTTAACGAAGCCCTGGGGCATATCAGGAAAAATAAACGATCCCGTACCGACGAATTGGATCCGGCCCTGCATGATGGCATGGAAAACGGAACCGAGGATCAATTTTTTCACGGAGAATTAAAGGATAGGGTCACGATAGCCATTAACACTTTGCCGCCGAGGTGCAAAGCCATTTTTCAGCTGAGCCGGTTTGAGGAAATGACCTATAAGGAAATTGCCGAAAAAATGGATATCTCCATAAAAACAGTAGAAAACCAAATGGGGAAGGCCCTTAAAATTTTGAGAGAAAAACTCAAAGGATATCTCGTCGTATTCCATGTTTTTTGTTTTTCATTTTTGATCTTTGCGTGATCTCGTTTTAAGGTCATTCATGCTTTCTTCCTATGTTGGTTCCCTCCCTGTACTTTGCTTCAAGCTCCTCCTGCTCTTCCTGTTCTTTTTTGGTCATTGGGGTGACCACCAGTTTCCTGAGATCAGGTTGCCCGGCATCTACCCAACAGGTGTACCAAATGTTGCCAACGGCATGGATGGCGTCTTTCATGCGTTTTTCGACCATGCCACTCATCTGCTCGTGATAGGCCCGGGCATAATTCCGGCACTGTGTCCTGACCACCACATCGAGTCGTTCCTCAAAGCAGAATTGCTGGTCACTAGGGTAGGAGAGACTCAATGATTTTTCAATGGCCAACACCTTGTCCAATAAAGAATGGCTTTCCAGGACGATATCCCAAAAGTATGATTTCGGATCGTTTATATATTCTGCTTTACCTACAAAGAAGTCGTAGTTTTCATCGGCAAACAATTCTGGCAAACGACTTTCCCAAAAGGCATGGATCCCCACCTGATTGGTCATTTGGCCATTATAATTTTCTGTCGTGTGCAGGGGCACGTGGGCATCCCCGATATAGTGTCCGATATCTGAAGAAAGCCTTAAAATATTCCGGACATCTTTTTCGCGGAAAGCGGTGGTCAACCGGTTTTTCATCCACAATAAATTGTAGGGAAGAATGCCAAACTCCGAAAAATAGTCCACGGCAAAGGCATCCGTAAAGTCATCTTTTTGCTCCAGGATGGTATTCAGGCTGTCACTGGAAAGGGTCCACCGTTCCTCCTGGCCGTATATCGGCAAAATATTGTACCTGAAAAATTTGCGATACAGACTGCTGTTGATCTGCCATGACTTTCCGGAAAGGGTGTCCCGAAGAAAGACCATGGAGGCATCAGCGTCTAAAGGGTGGTAGGGTATCATACGGAGGGTGTCGCCCATTCGGTTGACGGCATAGATGCCCGTGTAATACATCAGGGCGCCAGTCCAGTCGCGGGGAACATTGTCAAAAGGCAAAGTGCCCCAATGGTCGATATCAATATAATGTTTGATGTCTTCCCCCTTTATTGCGTATCGGCGCTTATCGGGATCGACGGCATGCTCGGTGACGTATTCTATATGTGCCCGGTAAAAAACGGTCATCTCCGGGGGGAGAGTAAAGACGGCCAGGCGGTTGATACGCCTATGACCAAAAAAGCCCCAATCGGATCCAAAGGAGACAAAAGCCGTTGAAATGATTGCGGAAACTGCAAAGAACAGGAAGTATTTTTGTTTATTCATAGAAAAACTCATAAGCCCAAAGCAGGTTTTTGATCACTGCATTACTGACCACAATAAAATCTTCTCCATTCAACAGCCCATAGTAGTTTTCAACTTCGGCTAACGGTAGGGGGGCTCCTGTTTTTGCATCAAACCTCGCTTCCGGCTGAACGGGAAACAATGAAAGTTGGGTAAAAGTGCCATCTTTTTTCTCCAGTTTGATGCTGCAAAACGGAAGGCTCCCGGAAATAGAGTCTTTTTGCTCATTGAGGTTATCAAACCCGACACAGGAAACTTTTTCAAAGCCTATAAGGTATTGTTCAATTTTGCCCGGAGCAGCTGGTTTATTGGATTTTGGCGTGATCTCATAATACGGTTTCACGGAAAAGTCATTTCCTTCCTTTTCAATTTTGAAAGACTTGTTCCTTTGTTTTGGGTATTCCACCTCAACGGCGGTGATATCTTCCATTTTGGATCCAAAAATGACCACGTCACGCCAATCGTCCCCAAGGAGATTATAACGGAACCGAATATTGCCGGACCAGTTCGGAAGATTTGTAACATAGGGCTGGTTTGCATCCGCCATCATCATGAAGGTGCCCCGTTCGTCACTGGTGGAACCGCCTACATAATAGGCCTTAATGAGCCGATCCTTTTTATCGTAAATTTCAACTTTCAGTCCTTCCGTGGCAAGACTGGTCACCATATGTTTAACGGCTTGTGCAGGAGGCTGGTATTTGATTTCCACCCTTGTGATCGCATCGATCAGGTTATCCATTGCATTAGGACGGGCCTTGTATTTTTTATTGTAAATCCAGTGATCACCGCTACGTTCAAGAGTGGTAATGTGTTCCTTTCTGTCGGCGATAAAAATTTTTTGAATTTGCTCAGGATCCTCTACCTTAAACTTGCGGTCGGCTCCCAGAAGGCTCGTCTTTTCATCCTTTTGGCTTTCTGTCACCATCCAGTAAGTAGCTCCGCCGAGTACCAGGAAAATAATGAGGTATAAATATGTTCTGTTCATCAATCTTTTACTTTTACTTTAACCTTTAGCCTTTAATCCTTAGCCTTTAATCTTTAACCTTTAACCTTTTTTACCTCCCGTATTTTCTTCGCCTAAACCAGTTGTATCCCAGGCCAAAAAGACTCAGGAAAACGAGGGGAACCACAATATTGATCAACTGCCATTGCTGACTTTCTTCCTGGGCCCTGGTCGTATCCATTAATCGCAATTTGACATCTTTGCCACGGGCAGCGATCAGCCCTTTATCGTCGAGTAAATATTCAATCATGTTAATAATGAGTTCTTTATTGGCAAAGCGGTATTTCTCAAAATCGTTCCACCCCAGGGGGCTGTAAGTCTGCCCGTCACGTTTGACCTGGTTTTTGATCACATCACCGTCGGAAACGACGATCATCTGGTTGTTTTCGATTTCGGGTTTAAACTGGATGCCCAAACTGGATAAAGAACTGAGCATCTCTTCGCTGACCCTGTTTTCATAGAGTGAATTGAATTTTCCTTCCACCAGCATGGCTACAGGTTGAGGGCCTTTGTCAAATTTTGCAGGATCGAGATCATACCGTAGAAAATCAAAATCCATGGCAATGGGCAATCGTTGGTATCTGGATTTATCGGAGGTGGTCAGCAAAACCGTTTTTTTGACATTGTATTTTGTTTCTACATCGGTGTCCAGGGAGCTGGTGTAAAACATATTGACAGGCCCCACGCTTTTTACGATAGGATGGTCAATTCTCGGGGTGACCACAAGGTGGTAGGGATACCTGAAATAATCCAACTGCGGAGCATTCCCTACATAACCTGTAGCAAGAGGGATTTTTGTACATTGGATATCCAGCAATAAGTTGGATTGGATACGTATGCCATACCTAAACAGCAGGTCATCCAGTTTGAGGTCATAAGGATTTGGGAAAAACTTATCCCGCCTCTGCAGGCTGTCGAGCGTGACGGCGATCTGGTCCAGGAACCACAAAACTTTTCCGCCATTCATGACGAATTGGTCGATCTTGAATTTGTCCTTATCAGAGAAGGCCGTTTGTGGTTTGGCCACGATCAGGAGGTCGGCTTCTTTGCCAATGGTGACCACACTATCCAGATTGATGCGGCCCGTTTCGTTGGATTCCCGTAACGTTTTTTCAAGGTCTGCCGTTTCGATGGGTTCGAGTTCGCCATGTCCGGTGGTGAAAACGATGGTTGGCACCTCAGAATTCCTTACCTTTTCAATGGCGCTGGCAAATTTGTATTCCAACAGCCCGATGGAATTGTTCAGAATAATTTCATTGGACATTCCGGGCACCTCGTTTTCCAAAAGGTTGACCGTCCAGGATTTATTGCCGTAGCGAAAAATGGCATAAGGGTAAACCAATTGATTTGAGGTGCTGCTGGCATCTTTCAGTCTGAGGCTGATGGGGATAATTCCTTCCTTGGCCAGGGATTCCCTTCTTTCATTGATCTGTTTGACGCTGCCTTGCCCGGGATCGATGAAGGAGTATTCAATGTAACCGGATTCCGAACGAAAATCCTCAAGCATATCCCTCACGGCAGTCTGAAGCCTTTTGAATCCTGCCGGAAATTCACCGTCAAGTAAGACCTCCACGAAAATTTCATCGTTAAGATCCGCCAGCAATTTTTCAGTGCCATCTGTTAAAGAAAAGCGTTTTTCTTCCGTCAGATCGAGGTAGGAATAAAAGGATCTGCCCCCGATACGGATATTGGCCATAATATTGACGAAAATCAAAATCCCGATAATCAAGGCAACTTGTATCAGGGATTGTGTCTTTCTGTTATTTCTGGTCCCGGCCATATTTTTGTTTTATCATTTTAGGAAAACAAAGTTAACAAACGAAAGGAAATTAAATAAAAAATACGCAAACGATGCCTGACAAATGTATTCATTAGTCAGGTCTCCGATCAAAGATCAGTTTCTGAGTGCACGGATCATCTCTTTTCTAAACGAAAGAATACGAATAAACTTGTCTATGGCATCTTCCCAGTAATACCAAACCCCCGCTTGCATGGGCCATCCTATTTTGAATTTTTCAGATAATTGGGGGGCAATTGCATAGGCCGCTGCTTCAAAGATTTCCCGGTAATGGTCCACGACATGAAAATTATCACGGGCTCCGCGCATCCAGTCTTTGAAATTTTGAACAAGGGTTATGCTTACCTGATCTGTCCAGGCATAAGGATGCTCCGTAATCAATAAATAGAAGAGGCTTTTGTTTTCTACGATCCGTGGGAGTTTTTCCAAAAAATCTTCGGCCAGAGCCGCCGCTGCATCAGGAGGGAGGTCCTGGATGATTTTTTTCAGGGTGTTGACCGGAACCTCAAATTTATTGCCATGCTCCAGGAAATAGGCCATCAATGCATGCCTCCAATTTTCATCTTTATGCAAAAGAATAGCTTCTGCAATAGCCGGAATGAGGTGGTCGTTCCAGGAACTATTCGCAAAGAAAGGCAGGCATGATTCGGCGTCTTTGTCGAGGAGGTCAGACCATCTTTCCGGCGGAATTCTTCCCACGATTTGCCTGAGCCATGCTGCTTTCAATCCGCCTTTCATGCCTTTCATGGGGATGGGGAATATGCCATCTCTCAAGGTGGATTCCGGCAAGTTTTCCGGAATTTCAAAAGTTAAACTATGGTCAGTGACCACGATGAAGTCCAGAAGCGTGACAAAGAGCCGGTCGATAAGGGCACTGGTGCTGATACAAGCCAATAATCTCGCCGCTTCCAGGCGAACGTTCTTCAATCCTTCATCGAGTTTTTCTTCCAGGAAAGCTTCTTCTTTTTGCGAAATGTTTTCTTCCAGCGTTTTCAATAAGCTTAATTTATCCGCGGCCGGAAGGTTATTCCATTCGTTTTTAAGAAGGTTCAGGGCTTGCGCCGGATCGCTTTTTCGGAGGTTCGACAAAAATGTCAGCCTCTCTTCTTTCGATCCCATTGGCCATTTGGAATGATCTACCGGGGCAGCCAGACTTCTCCAATCCGGCCATTGTTGCAATAGCCATTCTCCACGTTTGCCAATGACAGGTCGAAGTAATTCCCAAAGGGTTTGATCCTGAAGGGAAGCGTTAAAAAGATCCGGCAGGGCTTCTGCCGGGATTTTTTTTTGATTTTGACTAAGGTGGAAAATAAATTCACTCAACGCTGGACCATAACGGCCATTGAGGATGGCCCGAAGATGGGCGGTGGATAGGGAGGAACAAGCAGTTCCTTCTGTTTCCGGTATGGGCGGCGGGAGGATACCCTGGTAAGTTTCCAAAGGGAAAGCCGCCTTTCTGATCTGGTTGAAAAGAGCGGCACTTTCGAGCATCATATCCGGGAAAGGCGCATCGGTATGGATACCGTAGGCTTCGAATTTTTGCTTCAACTCGGGCTGGAGGTTACTGCGCTCTCCCCCGAGTAATGCCATCCGTACAAGTTCTGACCAAATCATATGATGGTTGCTTGTAGCTGGTTATTCGGTACTCGTCGGTTTAAACCAGCAACCAGCAACCAGTAACCAGCAACGAGTTTACGATTTAAAAACTTCGATATCCCTTGTCTCTACCACCAGGTCCGTGAATTTTCCTTTGAATCGGGTGGCCTTTACAATATGATTGTCAATCCAGTGGTAGTTGCCGCCACGTGGTTTGTTCAACAACAGATGGTGATATCTGAAGTGATTTTTCTCAAGCCACTTTTCAGTTACTTCTTTGTGTTCATCGGTTCGGGAAGTAAAAAAGGTAATGATGTGCCCTTCCTCGTACCATTTGTTAATGATCTTTAGGGCATCAGGGTAGGGCATAGCAGTCAGCATACGCTCCGGTTCTTCATTGGGTATATCATCACAGATCGTTCCGTCAATGTCAATCAGGTAGTTTTTTACCTCATCGGGTAACATCGGGCTAAGTTTTTCTCCCTTTTCGTTGAAAAGGTCGTTCAGTTGCCCATTTTTATCATTCATGGTCAATATTTTTTTGAATGCAAGGCGCAAAGGTATTATAAATTGGAAATAGTTTCAACTTAAGAAACCTCAAATATTGCCTATATTACAGTTTGAAACCTTTTGTCCATAAAAAATCCTGCCAATCTGTAAACATATGAAAAAGGAGGGCAATGCCAATGATTCTGGTTTTGGGATGAAAAAGCATCAAAAAATACCCTGCCATCGCGTAATAGGTATGTAAGGGATGGAAATTAATGCTGCACCTTTTGGGGTCAAACACTGGATCTGCCAGTAGATGATCTAAATCTACCACCATCGTAAGGGTGAAAATCAACCACACTTTTTTCCACTCCTGGCGAAAAAACACCCAGGCGATCAGCCCGGGAACCAGGAAATGGAGGGAATAATGAACTAAGGTCTGAAGCGTTGACATATTACTCAAAATATTTTTATCCGACAAAAAGCCTCCATAACTGGGCGACGAAAAAGCATACTGCAAATCCCATTATTAAGGGAATAAAAGTGGCGACCATGGTCCATTTGGCACTTTTTGTCTCTTTGTAAATGGTGTAGATGGTGGTCGAACAAGGGTTGTGCAAGAGGCTAAAAAGCATGAGGTTGATTCCTGTGAGCAGTGTCCACCCGCCGGCATGGAGAATAGTTGCCGTATCCTTAACGGAATCCAGTTCAAACATCACCCCGGCTCCGCCTCCTACACCGGTCATATTTACACTTAAAACCGTGAGCATCAATACCGTTGGAATGACGATTTCATTGGCCGGGATGGCAATGATATAAGCGAGCAGAATCACCCCATTGAGTCCGAACCACCAGGCAAAGGAATCGGTTGAATTGATGAAGTGTCCAGCCAGACTTAAGTCTCCGATCTTAACATTGGCCACCAGCCAGATAACCAGCCCTGCAGGAGCTGCAAATACAATAGCTCTCCACAAAACGATCAAAGTACGGTCGATCAAAGAGGTGTAAATAGTTTGCCAGAAATGGGGAGGGCGGTAAGGAGGAAGTTCAAGACTGAAAGCGGAAGCTTCTCCTTTGAGCATTGTCTTTGAAAGCCCCCAGGAAACCACCAGGGTCAGTACGATTCCTAAAACAGCTATTCCGATCACTGCCCCGGCACTTGCAATTCCCGCCCAATATGCTGGAACAGTTCCCCCGATAAAAATGGTCGCGATCAGGATTTGAGTCGGCCATCGGCCGTTGCACAGGGAGAAATTATTGGTGATAATAGCTATCAGCCTTTCCCGGGGGCTGTCGATAACTCTGGTAGAAACGACGCCTGCGGCATTGCAACCAAAGCCCATACACAAACTCAGCGCCTGCTTGCCATGAGCACCGGCTTTATGGAATAGCTTATCCATATTGAAAGCCACCCTCGGCAGGTACCCGAAGTCTTCGAGTAAGGTAAACAACGGAAAGAAAATGGCCATAGGGGGCAACATGACACTGACGACCCAGGCCATGGCCATATAGGCTCCGTCGATGAGTAATCCATCCAGCCACCAAGGCAAACCGATGGTAGCGGCAAAGTTTTTCAGCAGAGGATGTACCGTATCCACCAGTAAAGAAGATAACAAGGCGGAAGGCACATTGGCCCCCGATATCGTCAGCCAGAAAACTACCGCCAGCAATAAAAACATGATCGGAAATCCCCAAACAGGGCTCGTGACGATTTTGTCAATTTTCCGGTCAAGATTAAACCCTTGTTGTTCTCCTGTGACGACAACGGTTTTGCGGGAGATTTTTCCGGCTTCTTTATAGATCGATTCCATGATCTCGTCATGAAAATTTTCACCCAGCTCCCAGCGCAGCGTATTGGCTGCTGATATTATATGATCTCTGTTGTTTGCTGTCATTTTATTTTTTTTAGCCAATTTTAAAACCATTTCTGCTAAGCCTGTTCGGCATCAGCCTTTACGGTGCCCAGATCTCCGGATTTTACCGCCTCGATTATTGACTGGTCTCCTTCCAGTATCCTGAGAGCCACCCACCGGACATTGGATAGGTTTGGGAACTGTTGCAGGAGCATATCACTCAATTGCTCAATGGCCGCATCTAATTTTGGGGTATGATTCTTAAGCCTCCGTGGGTTTGGTTTGAATTTTCCTTTTGCCACTTCGGCAATGCTTTGCAACAGATCATCCATACCCTGGTTGCTTCGGGCAGTGGCCGGGATAACAGGTACGCCCAATTCCCTTGAAAGGGAACGCACATCAATGTCAATGTGATGTCTTTTAGCCTCATCCATCAGGTTGAGACATACCACCACTCTGTCGGTGATTTCCAGGATTTGGAGTACCAGGTTCAGGTTTCTTTCGATCCTGGTGGCATCGACTACAATTACGGTTACGTCTGGTTGTCCGAATAGGATAAAATCACGCGCCACTTCTTCATCGGTACTGGTGGATAAGAGGGAGTAAGTACCGGGTAAATCCACCATTTTAAAACGATCTTCCCCGTAATTGAAACCTCCTTCTGCGCGTGCGACGGTTTTTCCGGGCCAGTTGCCGGTGTGCTGGTGCAAACCGGTCAGGTTGTTAAATACGGTACTTTTGCCTGTATTGGGATTGCCGGCCAAAGCCACCAGGTAGTCGAATCTATCCATGATTACCCCCAGTTTTACCAGGTTGGCCACGTTGTGGGAGGGGCAATTTTCGCAATTATTTGACATAACTTATTTCAATTATTCGGTTAAAAAAAACTTATTGGAGGATCACGGAATTTTGTTTTACAAAAATGTACCGGGCATGTTCCTTCCTTAAGGCAATGGTAGTTCCTAGGATACGATATGCAGTAGGATCCCCACCTGCGCTGCGTAATTCCGGCATAATAATGGTTCCGGGAACAATGCCGAAGTCCATTAAACGTCGCCGTTGCTGACCGCGGCAGGCCGCTGAAATCCTGACCACTTCAGCCTGTTCGCCGATCTTTAGATCGGTGAGCCTTCTTAGGTTGTCCTCGATGGAATCTTCTTTTTCCGGAATGATATCCACCGTCACATTATTGGCGAAAATCGGCGCGAGCACCCTTTCTTCCCCATTGGCAATGAAACTTACCTTCTCCGCTGATTTGTTGTTCATTCGGATCAGCATGCCCGGGTACATGCCGAGGGCAATTAGCTGAGCGTAGATGGTTTGAGGTTCATCTTCCAGGTGGATAATCCTCGCAAACTGGCCTGCTTCCAGGTCGTTGAGCAATATACCACTGGGTTCGGGCAATTCTCCTGAAGCGGTGGGGATTGGATCGCCATGCGGGTCAAAAACAGGATTGCCTATGGAAGCAGCCAGTTCGTTGGCCTCTTCAATAGTCATAACGTGTTCCTTGTAGTCTGCATCATTGTGCCACTCCATCTCTCCTAAACTGGTCTCATCGGCAAGATATCGTTCCCATACCCGGTGCACCCTGATGACCCGTAGCGCGTAGGACCTGCCCACATCCGTCAACTCCAATTGTTTGGTAGTGGATTGGATGAGCCCCATGGATTCGAGGCGTGCGATCAATCTTGCCGCCTGGTCTCCGGAGATATTAAGGTTGCCAGCAATACTGTTGAGGCTGGCGGAGGTGCTTTTGTATTCGCAGTCGTATATATGTTTCAGGGCATCTTCCAGCAGTACCCTTTTTGTGTTGATGGAGGCTCTTTTCCATTTAGCATTTAAACCCGAATTGGGCCAAAAGAACCATCCGGTGAGCATTGTGACCAGTAGGCCAAATAATAATGCAATGAGCGGAGTGATCATATTTTTATGTTTTTGTAATCTTATTTTAAATTGTAAGGCAGTTTTTTTCAAAGTGTTCCTTAGGCTTATTCATGGATCACCCAAATCCGTTCCACCACCTTTTCACTCAACAGGAAATTCTGTCCCTTTATTTCTATGCTTATAGATTGATCAAAAGAAAATTTCTCGATAATTTTGATTTCAATATTCAGCTTGATGCCGAGGCGTGTCAGATATTGCATGAGCTGGGCATCACCATCCTGTACCCTGGCAATTTTATAGGATTTGCCTGGTTCGCATAATTCCATTTTTAAAACAGCCGGTAATTCTGGTAACTTCCCGTTTTTATCCGGAATGGGAGAGCCATGCGGGTCCAATTTTGGGAAGCCCAAAAATTCATCCATCTTATCAATCAGGAACTCGGAGGTGGAATGTTCAAGTCGTTCCGCTTCATCATGGACCTCTGCCCAGGTTAGTCCTAACACGTTGATCAGGAATAATTCCCATAAACGATGTCTGCGGATGACTTTGAGGGCAAATTTCTCTCCTTCTCCCGTTAAGCGAACTCCTTTGTGTTTTTGATAATCCAAAAGCCCTTGCTCGGAGAGGGTTTTGGCCATTTTGCTGATGGCTGCATTGGAAACCTGCAGTTCGTCAGCAATGTAAGAAGCCGGCACGGGGAAATCTTCCCCTTCGCGGTGTTTATAAATGGCTTTGAGATAATTTTCTTTAGAGATTGTGAGCATGTTAAGGTTGTTTAAATACAAATTTAACCTAAGTTAAATTAAAATCAAATATAAGTTAATAATTTTTCAAATCATTGTATGATTTAATTTCAATTTGCCTGGACATGAGAGGGTGGGAAACAGACTTAACCAGTAATTATTGGATCAATTTATTTACCTTTGCCGGAGATAAAAAACAATGAACTACCTGATAATGACGGTGACTACGGCCTTTCTGGAATATTGGGATCTTCTGATCTTTTTTTTTCTTATCGCTTTATTTTATTCTTCTGCCGGTTTTGGTGGCGGATCGAGTTATTTGGCTGTGCTGGCTTTGTACAGTCTGCCTTTTACTCAAATTCGATCTGCGGCATTATTGTGCAATATCGTGGTGGTATCGGGAGGAGTAATGATTTTTCTGAAAAATGGTCATTATAAATGGAAAAAGGTATTGCCCCTGGTTTTTGCGAGCGTGCCTTTGGCGTTTGTCGGTGGTTTGGTTCCGTTAAGGCAGTCAGCGTTTTTTATTTTGCTGGGATTTGGATTAATTTTTGCCGCAGCAGGAATGTGGTTCCGGCCGGGGAGAGGGGAGTTGCCTGAGGGCGAGGTCAAGGTAAAAACGTCTTTTGTCAACGCGGCCTATGGAGGAGTGGTTGGTTTTGTTTCAGGAATGTTGGGTATTGGCGGGGGCATTTTTCTTTCCCCCATTTTACACCTCACCCGTTGGGACAATGCAAAAACCATCGCCGCCACCTCCAGCTTTTTTATCCTCGTCAATTCCATTTCCGGGTTGGCCGGACAATTACTGAATGATAAATTTGAAGCGGTTTGGGAACTTACCCTTTTACTGGTTATCTCCGTTTTTATCGGCGGACAAATTGGCTCCCGACTGAGTGCGGTTCAGTTTTCTCAGACTAGAGTGAAACAGGTGACCGCTTTATTGATCTTTATGGTAGGGGGTAGGATTTTGTGGAAACAATTTGAATTGCAGGAGTGGTTGCTGTCCTTGGTTGGGTGAGTTGGTTCAAGTTGTTCAATGTTCTTTAAGCTGGGTTAAAACAGCCGAAAAAATCCGTCTTTATCCATTCAACCCGTCCAATCCGTGTTCCATAAATTTGAACGGCTACTCAAACAGAGCCTTGTACAACTCCTCCACCTTTCCGATGGTAGAAATCTGAATATCATACCGTTCCGGGTTTAGCCCTTTGGTATTAAACTTGGAGATGAAAATTTGTTTGAACCCCAGGCGAGCGGCTTCCTGGATTCTCTGATCGACGCGGCTTACGGCCCTGATCTCTCCTGAGAGACCGACCTCGCCAGCGAAACATATATTGGAGGGCACAGAAACATCTTCCAGGGAAGAAATCAAGGCACTCACAATAGCCAGGTCAATGGCAGGGTCATCGACGCGGATACCTCCTGCCAGGTTGAGAAACACATCATTTTGCCCGAAAGGCAGCCCGCCGCGTTTTTCCAAAACGGCGAGCAACATGCTGAGTCTTCTCAGGTCAAAGCCGGTAGCAGATCGCTGTGGCGTGCCATAAACGGCTGTGCTTACCAGCGCCTGGGTTTCGATCAACATCGGGCGCATGCCTTCCATGGTGGCGGCTACTGCGCTCCCACTCAGGTCGTCGTCTTTCTGCGAAAGCAACAATTCGGAAGGGTTGGCTACTTCCCTTAATCCATCGGCCTGCATTTCGTAAATGCCCAGCTCGTCTGTCGAGCCAAAGCGGTTTTTGATGGTTCGTAATATTCGGTAGCTGTAATTGCGGTCGCCTTCAAACTGTAGCACGACATCAACGATGTGCTCCAGTAATTTCGGCCCGGCAATGGTACCTTCTTTGGTAATATGGCCAATGATGACCACAGGGATATTGGTTTCCTTGGCAAAACGCTGCATTTCTGCGGCACATTCCCTTATTTGGGAAACACTGCCCGGCATAGATTCCAGGTGCGGCGAGGACATCGTTTGAATCGAGTCGATCACCAAAAGATCGGGTTCAATGGCTTTGGCCTGTTTTAAAAGTTTATTGGTATTGGTTTCAGTGTAAATGAAACAATTCTCGTGCTGGGTGCCGAGCCTGCTGGCCCGCAGTTTAATTTGCCCCTCACTTTCTTCCCCGGAAACGTAAAGGGTTTTTCGGTTGACATTGAGGGCCAGTTGCAACAACAAGGTCGATTTTCCGATTCCCGGGGAGCCTCCGATCAAAATAACTGAACCGGGAACGAAACCTCCGCCCAGTACCCGGTTGAATTCATTGTCCTGGCTGAGCATTCTTCCGATCTCTGTGGTACGGACTTCAGACAGTGGAATGGCTTTTTTGGCCATTTTACCGGGGCCATCCTCTTTCCAGCTGCTGTGTTTCTCTTCCTGTTTGGTCTCTTTTTCTATTACTTCTTCCGTAATGGTGTTCCACTCATTGCAGGCGCTGCATTTTCCCGACCAGGCCGGGAAGGTTGATCCACAACTATTGCAAACGTAGATGGTCTTTAGTTTTGCCAAGGTATTTTGATTTATACGGTTTATCAGTCACCAAAATAATCAAAAAATCAGATTCTTTGGTATAATGAGATATCCAAAATTGTATTGAAATCCAGAACCTCCGCCTGCAAAAGGCTCCAGCCATAACTAACAAAGGCAGGAAATAAATGAAAGGTAATTGATTCCTTAGACCTTTCCGTCCTTATCCCCGGTCTGCGCATCTCACACAACGGGTACTTTGGGGCATAAACATCAGGCGTGCCGGGGCGATGGGTCTTTTGCAATTAGAGCAAATACCGAAATCAGGGTCATCGGCCTTGTGGAGGGCTGTGTTTAGGTTGGCGAGTTTGCGGTTTACAGAGCGGAGTGCCACTTTAGAAACGCTTTTATTATTGATGGCATCCATGCGGCTGACTCGTCCGATGGAATTTTCAGGCGTGATGGGTTGGGTTGCATCCTCCAGTAAAGCCAGTTCTTTTTTTGTTTTTTCGATCGTCTCAACGATGCGTTTTTTGAGTTCGGTTCTATCTTCCGGAGTCATAAGGCATTTGTTTCACTATTGTTAAAAATATTTTCTTTTACGGTTAATCAAGGGGCGTTTCTTGGATCCTGATACACTGTGGTCCTAAGAAAAATTGATAAGCACAATGCTGATGCATTGGCCGGAATTCATAGGGATAAAAAACAAAACGCCTGAGCAAGGAATACAAATCCTTAGCTCAGGCGTTTAACCTTTTATTGAAAAATACTAATCTCGCGATAAAATGGAGATGAGCCGTAAGATCTCAATGTAAAGCCATACCAGGGTGATGAGCAATCCCATAGCGGAAAACCACTCCATGTAGGCCGGTGCTCCGAACTTTTCTCCTTTTTCAAAATTGTCGAAATCGAGCAATAAATTCATGGAGGCAATCCCGATAATCACCAGGCTGATGCCAATACCGATCATTCCTCCATCATGAAGGAAAGGAACATGCACGCCGAAAAGCGACAGGACGATATTCACCAAATAAACCAGGACCACAGCTCCGGTGGCCATAACGATCCCTGTACGGAATTTGTTGGTTACCTTAATGATCCCTGTTTTATAAATAAAAAGCATCATGAAAAATACAGCCATGGTCAGGCTGACGGCCTGGAAAATAATACCGTCGTAAAATGAAGCGTAAATGGCTGATATAGAACCTACGAATAGTCCTTCCAACGCAGCGTAAATAGGAGCAAGTGTACCCGAAAGGTGAGGTTTTCTGGCCGCAATGATCACTACGATAAATCCGGCTATCGCTCCTCCCCACATAAACAAGCTCGACGGCATAGTATAACCGAGCAGTGCAGTAGCCAGCATAATAATCCCAAGAATGAAACTCTTGTTGATGGCCCCCTGCATGGTCATTTTTTCCTCTACCTGGAGAAAATGTCCGTCCAGCGTTTGGTGGGCTGATTTTTCAAACATTTTTTCATTCATCATGGGGTTTGAAGACCCGCTAAATAATCCTCTTCTTCTACTCATTTTAAGTTTTCAGTTATTTGATTAAATGAATAACAAACACAACCTTTTTAATAGTTGGTGTTTCAAAATAAACACCTTTCCGAATTTTTTGTTCCGTTTGTCCTAAATACTTGAGCTAATTTAGACAAAATTAACAAAAGAATCTATAAAACGGCCTGAAACAAAAAAAAGGAGCTGACTGAAATCAACTCCTTTTTTTACTTCAAAAATATTTTACAAATAAATTATTTGATCAATTCATATTTGTATTGCAACATCTCCACGATAGGTTCTTCTGTGCCGGGAAGGGTATTTTCCAGGTAGATGTCCACATCGATGACTTCACTTTCCTCTTTTTCGGTGCTGTCGAAAGTAACCTTGATTTCACCTGATTCACCTGGTTTGATGGTGCGGGCAGGATAATCAGTTGTCGTACAATCACAGGCAGAAATGAGTGAAATTTTTAAGGCCGTATCTCCTTTATTGACGAAAGTATAGGAAAAATGACGTTTTTCACCTCTTTTTACTTTTCCCAGATCGAGGACACGGTTTTCAAAAGTCATTATCGGCACATTCTTGGTGACCTTTTTACCATAAAGAGAAGACATGGTACTGATGATCGGATCATGATTTTGTTCACCGATCAGCGTATTTCTGCTTTTGGAAGGTTTCTTCTGTGTTTTTTTCTTTTCCGTACCTGTGGCAGGAGAGATTGCTTTTTCCTCCTTTCCAGCATCTGATTCCTGTTTCTTCAGGCTTTTGGTTTCAATAATAATGCTGGTAGGTCCTGCAGTGATCTGGAATTCAGTACGACGGTTGAGGCTGTGGGCGACTTCTTTCATTTCCTCAGTGGGCAATGCATTGATGTATGCTTCCGTCAAAACATCTCCTTCCTTGAGGTAATCGTAAGTAGCGGCCACTTTAGCCGTAACCGTTTGAGGAACAGTTTCTCCGTATCCTTTGGCTTCAATTCTTGACCGGTCAATTCCTTTGCGGACGAGCCATCTTCTCGCAGATTCGGTACGGCGCTGGGAGAGATCCATATTGTAGGCATCCTCACCACGGGCATCTGTATGGGAACGCAGTTCGATCTTCATCTCCGGGTATTTGATCAGGAGGTCATAAATGAACTGTAGATCTATCTCTGCCTGTTCTGTAATAATGTCTTTATCAAAAGGGTAGAGGATGTTCTCCATTACGATAGGCGTTTCTTCTACTATCGTGATGAATTCAGGCTCTACAGGTTTAGGCTTCAGGAAGAAATTGTTCTGGAATGTTTTGGTTTCCTTTAATCCCACTGTATTGAAGGTAAGGGAATCAGGGAAATATCCATCTGCGCTCACCACGATCATATATGGTTTTTCCAGGGAAAGTCCAAAATCAAATCGGTTACTTTTTGTATTGGTTTGAGTTTCAGGTACGGCATCTGCTCCACTCGTCGTTTCCTTTAGGCTGACGGTAGCCCCCAAAATAGGTTGCTTACTTTCAGTAAATGCACCCACTACAAGGTCAGCGTACATTTTAGGAATTTCAAAACCAAGGATATCATCACAGCAGGTTTTTCCTTTGGCAGAACGTCCGCCCGGACGATTGGAAGTCAAAAATCCGCTGTATCCATCATTGTACATTCTGAAATAAAGGTCATCCACGCTGGTGTTGTACCCTTTTCCCATGTTTTTAGGTTCGCTCCAGCGGCTTCCATCCCAGGTGCTATAGAATATGTCAGCCCCTCCGATTCCAGGATGTCCGGTTGAACTGAAGAATAGGGTGCCATCATAATAAAAAGGCGTCATTTCATCACCGGGTGTGTTGATTTTTGGTCCCAGGCTTACCGGGTCGCCATAAACACCGCCACCTTTGTTCGTAGCATAAAAAATATCCAATCCTCCTTCACCGCCTTCCATATCGGTGGTGAAAAATAACACTTCCTTACCGAATAATTCTCCAACAGCAGGGTGTGTAGCGATATAATCACCATTGATGCCCGCCACTTCCTTGGCTCCGGTCCAGGAGGCTCCATCACGCTGGCTCATAAATATTTTGCTCTCCGACAGGTTGTTTCCTTTGAGCAGGGACCGGGTAAAGTACATGGTATTGCCATCTTCAGAAAAAGAAACATTGTTGGTGTTATATCCCGGGCGGTTAATTTTTTCATCGAGTGCAACCCCTTCTCCCCATCCACGATCGGATTTGGTCGAAGTGAATATTTTTGAATAGTGAGCATCAGACTCCTCAATTTCAATGGCATCTTTTTGATCGCGATCCAGCCCTCCGAAGTATAATTTTCCATCATTTCCCATAGCAGGAGAATATTCCGATAGGGGAATATTGATACTGCGACCGAGATTGTTTACGGAAACCCCTTTATTGTTGGCAGGCAGAATTTCCGCCATTTCGGCACCTGCAATTTCATTTTGAGCCAGTTCTTTGAGGGTTTCATCCGTGGTCTCCTCTACAAATTCTTTCAGTATGGTGATGGCCTGGGAATACTTTTCGTTCATTTTTAAAACGCGGCCGTATTGGAATTTATACGCTGCATACTCATTGTCTTTGCTTCGATCAATAAGCCTGCGGAATAATCTTTCTGCTTTAACGTAATCGCGCAATTCATATTGAAGCTCTGCCATGGTTATGTTCAGGCTATTGTCTTTACGCTCATCGTAAGCTTCCTCATATTTTTCAAGGGCGCTGTAATAATCGCCTATTTCATAATATTCCTTTGCCAGCTCCAGCATCACCTCATAAGATTCTTTATTCAGAGGTTGGGCAATACACCCCAGGGCAAACAAAAAGGCTATAGTGGAAAATAATAGTTTTTTCATCTCCTTATTTTTATTATTTAACGATACCTGTTAATTCAAATTAGATTTTAAATAAAATTATTGCATCGTATGTGTTAAAATCTTGGGCAGAGTACCTTAGGTTTTACCTCTGGTTTTTTATATTTTTTAATAATATAGTATGCGGCAAGTTCCACCCCGCCACTGTAATTGTTGGCGTTATGCAGGGAAGAAAGGGTTAGGTCATAAGCCAGGCCAACTCTCAGATCTTTATAATCAGCTCCTACAAGAACATTGACGGCGTCACCAAAACGGTATCCCAGTCCGAAATTCAGTTTGAAATCAGGATTGAGCTGGTAGCCGGCCCATCCCTGGAACAAAATTTCCATGGCACTGCCTTCCATTTGCCAGAAAGCTGTTGGGGCAATGCTCCATTTATCAGTTATCGGCATTTCGTATTTTGTATGGGCAGCGAATAATAAGGGGCGCTTCAGTCCATCACCCGTATTCACAAAAGCATAACCTCCTGCGGAATTTTTGGCAAAAGAAATATGGCTTGTGGAAAATCCTATTTCCAGGTTACTTGTTTTATTGACTACGGTACGGAATAACAACCCCGCTGCATAATCAGACAAGGATTTCTTTGGCGCATTAAGCGCAGGGTCACCAATACCTCCGGCACCTCCTCCACCTACACTGGTAGGGAATAATTCACTGGCCTCAATCGCGATGTAGTTATTGCCATTTGGATCAGGCAGAGTTATCTTTCTGGAAGTGCTTCCTGCCTGAATGCCCAGCGTCAGGGTTGATTGTCCTGCTTTATCGAGCCCGAGGTGGTAACTGGCAGAAAGTGCCGCGCGGGTGGTTTCCAGTTTCAGAAAACCTGACTTGTCACTCAAAAAAGAAATACCAACGCCTACCCAGTCCTGCTTTCTGAACCCTTTGATGATTGGGGCATCGGCATAAAAAGAAGGGGTACTGTAGGAACGGGCATTGGAAACGGAAAAAGCCTGGTTCCTGTAAATTCCTCCAAGTCTTAGCGTTCCGGAGAATGCACCTGACAAAGCAGGGTTCATGGTCAGCGGAGACATATTGTACATGGTAAAGTGCATGTCCTGAGCGGTCAGAGACCCCACGAGCAGGCTAAAAGTTAAAAAGAGTAAAGGTTTAATTAGCTTCATAAACATATTTTTGTAGTTCAACCCGAAAGATATACAATTTTAATAAAAAGAAATAGGCCAGATAAAGTTTTAAGAATTTAGAGGCTCTAAAGTAGCCGTTAATCTGAACTTGTCAAAGTTCAATTTGTTTATTTTTAACTAATGTACGACAAAAACATAAAAATGGCCGGTAATGAAGGAAATTATTATCTTTGGCTAATTAAAACAAATTAAATAATGGAACAACAAAAAAATATCAAACCAATCTCTCCGAAGTTTTTATCTACCGCAATTATTGGGTTTATCGTCCTTCTATTGATTATCATGTTTTCGAGCGCTACTTTTTTGACCATTGATGCCGGATTTCGCGGAGTTTTATTCCGCACTTTTGGAGGTGGACTCGATAAAGAACACATTTACACCCCGGGTTTTCATGTGATTGCCCCGTGGAATGACATGTATATTTATGATGTTCGGGAAAAACAGCTTTCCGAACCTATGGAAGTTCTTTCAAGTAACGGACTGAATCTGAAAGTGGATATTTCCATCCGTGTTAACCCGCAACATGACAAAATTGGGGATCTTCATGAAAAATTTGGAACGGATTATCTCACTTCTCTGGTCATTCCCGAATTGCGCTCTACCGCGCGCAGGATTCTGGGAAAGTTTAATCCTGAGGAATTATACTCTACCCGAAGAGATGAAGTACAGGGAATGATCCAGGAGGATCTTGAAAAAACCCTGGGTAAAAATTACATTGATTTGCGGGCATCGCTGATCCGTGAAATCGAACTTCCCGAAAAGGTAAAAACCGCTATTGAAGAAAAAATTGAAGCGGAGCAATTAGCCCTCAAATACAAATACATCCTTCAGCAGGAAAGACAGGAGGCCGAGCGTAAAACCATTGAGGCCCAGGCCAAAGCGGATGCCAACCGAATCCTGAATGCGAGTTTGACGGAGAATATCCTGAGAGACAAAGGTATTGAAGCCACCCTGAAGCTTTCTGAATCACCCAATTCAAAAGTGATTGTAGTCGGCGGGCAAGGTGACGGATTACCGCTGATTCTCGGAGGAAATTAAACTTGTTGCTCGTTGCTGGTTGCTTGTTTCTCGTTACTTGTTACTTGTTACTTGTTACTTGTTGTAGGAATTACAAACCAGCAACCAGCAACCAGCAACCAGCAACCAGCAACCAGCAACCAGCAACCAGCAACCAGCATCCAGCATCCAGCACCCAGCACCCAGCACCCAGCACCCAGCATCCATGTCCCGAAAATTATTATTTCTATTCTTGCTGTTGACTCCTTGCCTCTCGGGAGCACAAGTAAACCATACCTCTTTTCTCCAACCTTCTGATACTTTAAACAAAAACCGATTCTGGTTTACCCTGGGCGGTACTTCCGCGGCTTATACCGGTACGACCTTTGCGCTGTATAATGTTTGGTACAAAAAGTACGACCTGTCCCGTTTCCATACCTTTGACGATTCACGGGAATGGAAAAATATGGATAAAACCGGCCATTTGATCACCACCTATACAGAAGCAAGACTTTGTTATGCCGGGGCACGATGGACCGGTGTGGCTCAAAAAGCTTCCATTTGGACGGGCGTAGGTGTAGGTATGTTGTTACAGTCCAGTCTCGAAATAATGGACGGGTATTCCGCTAAATGGGGCTTTTCCTGGTCGGATATGGGGTTTAATGCATTGGGGGCAACCCTTTTTGCGACCCAACAGTATTTTTGGAATGAGCAACGTTTTATGCTCAAAATATCTTCACCGGCGCTGAATTACCCCGATGTTCCCGTTTATTCTTTGGATGGCCAGTCGGTGACCACTCCTGCGATCCGGGCCAGGGAGCTTTTCGGAACCAATTACGGAGAATTGTTTTTAAAAGATTATAACTCTCTGACTTTATGGCTTTCTTTCAGCCCAAACCTCTTTTTAAGGCAAGACCATCGTTTTTTTCCGGAATGGCTGAATCTTTCCATCGGGTACAGCGCTGAAAATTTATACGGGGGATACGAAAATAGGTGGACCAATGAAGAAGGGGCAACTTTTGTGCTGCCCCCTGATCAGTTTCCCCGCTACAGGCAGGGTTATTTATCTTTGGATGTCGACCTCACGAAAATAAAAACGCGCAGCCGCTTTTTAAGAACGATATTCTATTCTTTCAATTTTATAAAAATTCCTTCTCCCACTTTGGAAATCAATGGTTTGGGAAAAGTGAAGTTTCATGTCTTTCACTGGTGACCGATTATTGAACCACCACTTTTTCAATGAACCTTCCGCTTTGGCCGGTTAGGGAAATGTAATAAATGCCGGCAGGCAACCCTGCTGTCGGCCATTCAATTTGATTTTCCCCAAGGGTTCCCTCAATGATTTCCGCCGCAATTTTGATTCCTGTACCGTTAAATACTTCCAATGTCAGGGCTTCGCTTTCTACGAGGTTGAATTCCAGGTTCAAATGGCTTTCGTGGGTCAGGGGGTTGGGATATACATGAAAGTTGAGGTTTTCTTCCGATGGATCATTAGCCCCGGTAGTCATAAATCCGGTTCTGAACTTACCTGTTGCTGAAAAAGGAATACAGGAAGAATAAGCGCTGTAAGGTTTAACCCTCCAGTAATAGTTCTGATCTTCATCAAGTCCTTCTACCGTTACCGTAGGCTGATCCGTGTTGAATTCAAAGAGCACATAACTAAATGCAGGGAACGGGTTGACCTGTACGATGTAGTGGGTAGCATTGGGGATGGGCTCCCAGGACAGTGTTATGCCCGCTCCCGGGCTGCCGGTAACTTCCGCGAAGGCCGGGCTGGTGAGTTCCACCGCCACATCGGGCATATTCGGCACCTCGTTCTGGTTGTAAAGCAGATTAGGCCGGTCGTCCTCGAGGTTGGTTCGCATGGCCTGGATTTGTTCGTCGGAAAAACGGTTGCTGCAGGCATCATCCGCATAAGACATGAATAAAGAGCCGTCAGAGCGGAAGGTTTGCCCGTTGGGATCTGTCTGAAGCAGGCCGCTTAGGCCATCGACGTTGCAGTTCCAGCGATCGCTCAGATAATCAGGCGGAGTGTCACAAAAACCATCTGCTGCGTTAGTACAATTGCTGCCATTGACTTTTTCCACCTGTTCTCCACCGATGAAGTTAGGGGCAGGAACTCCTGATTCAGGTACTTCTCCTTCCCATCCGTAAAAGGTATGCGGCAGGGACAGGTAATGCCCCACTTCGTGTGCCCAGGTGTGATCTCCAGGCCCTATGCAAGTCTTTTTTAACGCGATTCCGGCAGCATAATAAGCATAACCGCAAGCGCCGGCAGGATCTTCTACGATATAACAGTTGATGGTATTGGAAACATTATTTTGCTGCATCATTTGCCAGCCTGTGTTAAAATTATGGGTGGCGTAGGCTGAATTGTAAATGTACCGGATATCCCCTTCGATAAAAAAACGAATGTTTGACGGGGCAAAATCCTGGTTCAGCGTACAAAAAGCCTTCAGGATGCGTTCCAGGCCAAAAAAACCGGTACCGTCGTTTGTTCCTACCACATGGATGGTTAAAGGTACGAAAAGCACCTCTCCTGTTTTTTCGTATGCTGTGGGGTTAGCCTGGTATTTTTTAAGCCATTCCACTTTTCCATCTTTGGTGGCACACCATTGATCAACATTTTGAGCCATCATCGAGGACGACAGGAGGAACAGCAAAAACAAAAAAGTTGAATACTTTACGAAAAGAAATGCCTTCATACTAGGTTTATTTAACAAACATGAGTCATCCCGAATTTCATCTAATCAGATTAAATTCGGGATTTTTCTTTTACAAAAGAAATAAACCGCAAAATTTAAAACAAGTAACCGCAAAATTTAGAAGTGTTTGGGTCGTGTGTTAGGTGTTTTGCGACAAAAAATGACTTTTTTCCAAAACCCAAACCTTTTGCCCACTCACTTTTACATTTTAAATTCCTTGTTTTACATTTTACATTTAAAAAATACTTCAAATAATCAAAAAATTTCTATTTCAGACAGTTTTTGAAAATTCGGGATGACTCATGTTTGTTTATTTAGCTTTGAATATGTTACAAAATTTTGATGCCATCGCGGGCCGTGTATTTGTTTTATTCGGTAATCGCTACCTTGCGGGTGATCTTTCCTTCAGAGGAATTGACATTGATAAAGTAAATACCGGGAGCTTCTCCGTCCAGGGCAAACTCGTAAATGTTATTCCCTGCTTCAAATATTTGTGCCGGCAATTGTCTGATCACTCTTCCTGTAAGGTCGATCAGGCTCATCTGTCCTTCAAAGGCACTTTCTGCATTCAGCCGGACCCTCAGATTTTCATTATTGGAAACAGGGTTGGGCAAAACTACAAACTCGTCAACTTTCGTCAACTCATTGATGGCGACGGTCGTTCCTGTTTTGAACTTACCATTTATTGAGTAGGTGGCACAGGATCTGGTTTCGTTCACTGCGCGCACTCTCCAATAGTAAGATTTATTCGGTTCCATGGTCACATTTACGGTTTTGGAAGTACCGTAAACAGTTGTTTTATAACGCCAGAAATCCGTGGAGAAAGAGCTTAATCTTGAAATCTCCAGAAAATACTGATTGGCTCCTTCCACCGGAGTCCATTCCAAATGAACGGTATTATAACCCGGCGTCAATTCGTCATTAATAGGGGAAATCAAATCAGGAACCCCGGAAATATCATTATGGGTTGGAATATAATTGGGGCGCACATAATTACGCGCCTGGGTGTTGAGGTCGGTAATGATTAATTCCGATTGCATAGGGGTGAAGGTATAATCATTGGGGTCGCAGGCGAGGAAGTAACTCATAATGTTAACTTCCATTGGATCGACTACAGTTCCTGTCGGATCCATGGTGCCGCCGGTGTAGTTACAGCTATTCCAGCCAAAACCAAAGTTGTAATCAGGAGGCGTATCACAGACCAGGTCTGCTGCTGTTTCGCAATTGCTGCCGTCCTGGCGCTCATTAGGGGTACCCGCAGGAGAATACTGGCCGACCGGATTGCCATGCACTTCAGGATCGTATTGGTCAGGCGTTTCCCAGCCTAAAAACGGGTGGGCAAGACTGAAAAAATGCCCCAACTCGTGGGATAAAGTCTTTTTGAAAAGGCCGAGTTCGTCAATTCTCATAACGAGCCAGTCCGAATTTGGAGAATAGTATCCAAGCGTAGAGGAAACATTTGGAATGCCCCCGGCGTCCTTCACCACAAAAACGTTGATGGCGGCATTGTCTTTGTTGCTGCTCATCAGAAAGGAAGTTCCTTCATGATCGTTGTACATCGTGGTATTGTTAATGTAGTTGAACGGCTTCAGGTAGAATTGAATATCCATAACGGAGTAAGTCTCGTTCAATTCGCACAACTGGTCATATACTTTTTGTTCTGAAACGGCACCGAAACCATCTGATTTGGCTACCAGGTGAAAACGGATGGGAATCCATTGCGTAGATCTCAATCCTATAGGATGGTTGCGTAGGGTCTCCTTGTTGGCCCGGGTTCTTTCCAAAATTTGCATCTGCATATCGAAAGTGGTACCGCAAGGTTCTGTAACTGCTTGTCCGTAACCGGAGCTAACGGAAATCAATCCAAGGATCAGGAGGTTGAATACTTTTTTGAACATAATTATTATCTTTTAAAATGACATTATTTTTGTCGCGGACGCAAAATTAATTAATTAGGTCAAAAGATTGGGGTAAAATGTTTAAATCTTTGGTCATGAGTTTAACAAAGTACTTAAATTTACTACATTTGTGGCAACAACCAAACCTTATTTTTTGTTTTTCAGAAGCAAGTTCATTAACAATTCATTATACAAATAAATAAATCATTATTATGAGTAAAGTAACCGTAATAGGAGCCGGTAATGTTGGAGCCACCGTTGCCAACGTACTTGCCCACAAAGACCTTGTCAATGAAGTGGTGTTGTTGGATATTATGGGAGACCTGGCCCGTGGAAAGGCTTTGGACACCTGGCAGCAGGCACCTATTGATTATTACAGCACCCGTATTAAAGGTACGGATGATTATAAAGATACGGCCAATTCTGACGTAGTGGTCATCACGGCGGGAATCCCCCGTAAACCGGGAATGAGTCGCGACGATTTGATCTCTACCAATGCCAAGATCGTTACCTCCGTGACCAACTCCATCATGGCGCATTCCAAAAACCCGATTATCATCGTGGTGTCCAACCCGTTGGATGTTATGACTTATGCGGCTTATAAAGCTTCAGGTCTTGATTCTTCACGCGTTTTTGGTATGGCAGGTATTCTTGATACAGGCCGCTACCGTGCTTTCCTGGCTGAGGCACTCAACGTTTCTCCAAAAGATATTCAGGCGGTTTTAATGGGAGGTCATGGAGATACTATGGTTCCCCTGCCTCGTTACACCACTGTAGCTGGTATGCCGGTTACGGATATGATCGATGCAGAAAGTCTTGATGCTATTGTGGAAAGAACCAAAGCCGGAGGAGGAGAATTGGTGAAATTGATGGGGACTTCTGCCTGGTATGCCCCGGGAGCGGCAGCCGCACAAATGGTGGAATCTATCCTGCGCAATGAAAACCGTATATTCCCTTGCTGTGTAAGACTTACCGGCCAGTATGGTATTGATGATCTTTACCTTGGAGTACCCGTAAAACTGGGCATCAACGGTATCGAAGAGATCATCGAACTGAACCTGAATGGGGATGAAATGAAACTGCTCGAGGAATCAGCTGCTGCGGTTCGCTCGGTAAAAGATGTTTTTGATAACATGAGCCTCTAACGGTTACTCGTGAAAACCTGAAAATCTACAAATCGTTGGCCGGGGTTGAATATTCCATTCTATGGTGAATAGCCTATTGGACTACCGGCAACGATTTGTGATTTTGTAAGGTAAAATTCTACCTTATATTTTTACTCCTTACGATTTTATGACCCTCCTGATCTTTTGACTGGATCCCAATTGCAAACGGCAGAAATAAACTCCGGACGGAAGGTTATGCATATCCACATTTACCGTATGTGTCCCCGTGGTCAGTTTTTTACTGAATACGGTCATCCGTTCGCTGCCGATGGCATCGAAGATACTCAGGCGTCCCCATTCATCTAATGCTTCAAATGTAACGTTCAGGTTATTCCGGCATGGATTCGGATAACAGTTGAGTTGAAGCTCCATGGTTTTGGTCAGGTCGGGGCCTGTAGCATTTACCGAACATCCGGTAAGGACGGGCAAATACGTAAAATCTTCATAAAGCAATCCCCTCACTTCCGTTTCCGAAACGCCAAACCAATCCATTAAAACGGAACCGTAAATATCACGGAAGTCATGCTGCATGGGTAATCCTTCCGTATTGTCAATGTCAGCAGTGATTTCGGGATTATCTCCGAAGATCAGCGGATTGACACAGGAGCCGAAGAGCAGCATCGGGGCAGCGGTGCCGTGATCGGTTCCTAAACTTTCGTTGGATCTTATCCTTCTTCCGAATTCTGAGAAAGTCATCGAAAATACCCGTTCATCCAATCCCTGGGCCAGCAGGTCTGCCTGGAAAGCGGCCATGGCATCTGATAAGGTTTGGAGCAGCTGGGCGTGATCCCCTACAGCGGTGTCTCCCGCGTCCACCTGATTGGCATGTGTATCAAAGCCGCCAAGACTTACAATGTACACTTTTGTCTGGAGGCCTCCGCCGATCAGCAAAGCCACATTTTTAAGCTGCTGCGCCAGGTCATTGCCTTCCGGGTAGTCCACCATGTTGGAACCCAGACCGGCAGCACCGGTAATGGTTTCTCCGTAAGCATTGGATTGAGTGATGGCAATTCTCAGGAAGGCCAGTTCTTCCCCATAAGGAGTATCCGGTAAAGTTCCGGGCTCTCCTTCCGTTAAAGGTGAGAGGTTGAAAGGATCATTCAGGGTTAGACTGAAATTGGAAGCCGTGCCCTGGCATGTCTCGGAAACCGTTCTGCCCATGGTAATGGCGAAGGGATCGGGATAGGTGTCGTTTGGATATCCTTGCGGATAATCAGGGTACAAACTCTGGAAATAGCGGCCCATCCATCCGGTAGTCCAGGTTTCTTCGGCAGGCGATCCGGAGGTCCAAATGTCGGTGGATCTGAAATGGGAACGATTCTGGTTTGGATAGCCGACCGCCTGCATGACCGCCAGGCGACCGTCGTTGTAAAGGTTATGGACGCCGGTCATGATCGGGTGTAAACCCACCTCATCGGTGAGGGCCAATACACTTGATTCCGGGATCATGATATTGCTTCTTACTGCGGCAATCCCGTCATACTGATCTCTTGGGATGACCATGTTGAGTCCGTCATTTCCTCCATTGAGGCGTATTAATACCAACACCCGATCGGATTCATTCATGGAATTAAACAGGGTGGATTTAGGCATGGCCGACAATTTCATTCCGTTGAGTAAAACAGGAACCGTCATAGCTGCGCCGGCTGTCTGAAGAAATTTTCTTCTTTTCATAAGTTATATTTTTGAACAGTGTTACTTCTGTTTTTGAAGCCCTGTGTTGATTAATGATAAATGCGTTTTCCGATGGCAGTGACCGTTCATTGGATCCGTTGTCCTGCCCACTCCTTTCTTTTCCCTAACTCAGATAAAATTCCGGCATGGCCAGCATGGTTTTCAGCAGGTTGTCGAGGCGCGAAGCGATGGATGCTCCGAGTGCTGTATTCTCGGGATTGGCCTCATAGTCGCTGTATTCGACGGTCCATTCGTAGTCGGGTTGCCCGGCCAGCAGCGTTTCCTTAAGAACGGCATGTTGCCCCGGGGTTATTGGCTGTGGGAAAAACATTTTCACAAATTCATCAATCACGCTGTCCGGATTATAAGGGTCATTGAGCAGGGTCATCAGATGGAGGGAATCGATCTTGATTTTTTGCCCGCCATAGGTAAAACCGTTGCTCGTCATCTGATCGGTAAAGGCCATCCGGGCCTGGAGGGTGGTGGCATTGATCCAAATCCTGAAATACCCGGGCTCCTGGTAATAGGCCTTCCATCCTGCCACACTTGGCGGGTCGTAATAGCCCATTTCCATCCCCTCGGAAAGCGGGAGCAGTCTGCGCCACACATTGTAATTGTTGAAAAGAGAATTAACAGGAGGAATCGCCGTTTCAGGCGTTTTTAACGTGGAAAGGATGAAATCAATAGGATTTTTGATCACAGGGCCAATGCTGAGGATGTCATAAAAATGAGCACTCCCCAGCAAAGCTCTCAATACCGGTTCTATTTCATAATCATTCTCAATCAGCAACAGAGCCATAGGTTCGATGACATTGACCTCGGCATTGTCGTCGATGACATAATAAACGAACCAGCGGTATAATTTTCGACAGATAAACCGCGCTACTTCATCCTGCTGGAATATGATGTCGATAAGATAACGATATTCATCGGGCCCCATGTCGGGAATTTCAGCATTATTAAAATGAGCGGATAAAGTTTTAGTGGTCGTGTCATGTCTTGAGGGCACAAATTCCGAACTCATCGGGACGTCGGGATTATTGGTGCGATATCCTCTGTCTCTCCAGCCGGTGAGGACCTTTGCCAGGGCCTGAACATCTTCTTCCGTGTAATTGGAATAATCTCCGGGTCCGATCAGAGGCCCTTTGCCGACAGTAAACAACTCCAGCACTTCCCGTGCATAATTCTCATTGGGTGCATTTTTGGTGTTTTGATTCCCGTTGAGAAACCTCAACATGGCTGGGTCAATGGTGATTTCTTTGATCAGGTTGCGGAAATTGCCCCAGGCAAACGAACGGAGTAAATTGATGTACCGGTAGGTGAATTTCGGATCATTGACATTGGCTACGGAAAAGTGGTTGTGCCAGAACAAAGTGAGTTTTTCCCTGATAGACACCCCTTCGTTGAGCATCAGTCCCATGGTCCAGCCATTAAGGCTTTGGTAGCGGTAGAAAAAAAGATTGACGTCCTGTGAGTAGGGTTGATCGATCCAGGTAGCCCCCACGGGAACGTTAGGATCTTCTTCAAAATAATAGTTGACCGGGGGAGGCGGTAAAGGTGTGTTTTCAAATAATTGATCAACCGTAGCCTCCAGTCCGGCCGTCACGGCCTGATTCATTTGGGGGTAAGTCGGACCGAAAGTGGTACGACGCAATAAATGAGCTGCTTTTTCAAAATCCCACTGGCCTGAAAAAGGTTCGAGACCGGTATTGACGGTAAAAACAGGAGCCTTGGCCAGTCGGTCGTCGGTTTGGTGTTTATTACCGCTGAAAATGGCAGCAAGCGTAGATCTTCTGTCCATGAAATTAGGTTTTAAGATTTAAGGAATGAAGGATTTCGCCTTTTGACCTGTCAAAGCGATAAAGGTTTAATTTTATAAGTGAATTTAGGAAATGACTTTGAAAAAGCTGTAAATTTGCCTGCTTATTATCCGATTATTAAATCAAAAATTAGATCCATGAACAGGTTTTTAATTGCATTAACACTGATCAGTGTCACACTTTTTTTGAGTTGTAATGGTGAGCAGGGCAATAATACCCCCGCTCAGGCTGGTGCTGCCGAGCAGCAGTCTGGTTCCCAACAACCTAAAGTACAAGGATATGCCAACAAACCGAAGGCTGTCGAAGATTCCCGCTATGCCCGATTGCTTGTTTTGAATTACTGGGTTTTTGAAAAATATTACCATCCTGAAAAACCCAAAAAAGATCTTGGGAAAGGCCGATGGTTTAAATTCGAAAAGGATGGTTCTTTTGTCAGCGGCCGGTGGGAAGATCAAACGGCTTCAGGAAGCTGGCGTTTATACACCAGGGAAAATAAACAATTCATCCTACTCGACTCTACCAACGACAAGGAAGATGCTGAATTTGAGATCCAGGCCATCAATGGCGATGAAGATACCATGGCCTGGGTGGGAACGGAAGCTTACCCGGAATTCAAACCGGTCAGTTTGATCATTACCAATTTATTGTCTATTCCTACGAAGGCGCAATTTGGCGTTCAGTAACAAAAAAGGTGGTTGCCCGGCAGCTCTTTCAAACAGCTGTCAGGCAACCACATCTTATCTTTCAGGAATTTCTTAAAAAAGCTTAGAAGCGTTTGCTCACGCCCAGGTTGAGTAAAGAAATGCCGTATCCTACTTCTCCCAAAATGCTGAAGGAAGGATTTAGGGCATATTTTGTGCCAATGAACGCAGACATCATGATACCGCCACGGCACGGATCAAACCGTTTGTGTTTTTTTAATTTTTCAATATCCCCATCCATTACCTCAATATTGGTATGGGTGTAATTCATTCCCAATCCCCCGTACACATCCCATCGTTCGAATTTTGTGGAGTGCACCGCAAAACGTCCGCCGATCATCGAAAATTTGGTGTTAAAAGTCATGGGTTTTCCGTCCCTCAATAAATCAGGGGTGGACATTGCCTGCGTGAAGCCGCCAAAAAAACCGGCACTGAATCTTTCATTGATCCGGTATTCCACCCGCAGACCAATAGGAGGCACCTCGGATCTGGAAATATCTTTAACAAAGGTAGGAAGTAGTCCGATGCTGACGGAGGTTTCAAAATATGGATAATTCATAGGCTTGAATTTCTCCGTCTGTGCATCGGCTATTTGGAAAGTAATTAATAAAAAAGCCAGAGAGAGCAGCGTTTGATTTTTCATCGTTTTAAGGTTTAAGGTTAAGAATTACCTGCTTTCCAGGCAAACCAACTCTAAACACAGCATTGAAAATGCTTGGGTAAGGTAAATAGCCAGGAGAGCGTAGGATTAAATATCAGAGAGAAATTGTTTTCATGGTTTCTTTGATTTTTTTTGAGCGCTTTATGCTCGTTTTAATTTTGTTTTTTGAGGTTATTTATATGGACGGTAGTTGTCGACCGGGCGTTGGGATTTTTAAATTATTTAACAATATTTTCACAGTTTTTCCAAAAGCAAGACTTGTTGTTGAGCTTCTTTATTCAAAATTAAGGTCAAATGGTTTTTCGTGCCAGCCTGTCCTTTTTAAAAATCAGGTTTCTGATTTGATTGACTGACGCATGGTTGCTTTGGGTACCCTTGTCCAAACTCCTGATAAATCAGACACCCCCCACATTCTCTCCCCCTATGCTCAAATAAATAAAAATTAGTATAAGTTATTGATTTTTAAACATAAAATACTGTTTTTCAGTTTGTTAATTCATTTTTTCGTACTTTGCCAAATGCTCAATTGTCATTAAAATGACACTGATTTTTTTAAAAAAACCCAAAGCCTTTTTTTAATCACTTTCAAATCAGTTACTTTGCAAAAATTTTTCTGATGGCCAATTATATTACCTCAATTTTGAACCATGCTCTGAATTTCAGTAACGCGAGGAATTTTGAAGAGGGAAAAGCTATGTTCAAAAAGAGGGCACTTGAACTCATCTACCTGAATATCGCGGGAGAAACGGCCAGTTTTGCCGTTCAGGGTACACGTTTGTATCATGTTGATATTTACCGGTTTGTTACAGGGGGCGTCCAGACGAACTGCAATTGCCCTTACGATTGGGGAGGTCTTTGCAAACATGAGGTGGCCAGCCTTTTATATCTCGCACAGCATTTGAAAGGGGATGAAGAAAATGGTGATGAAATGAACCGGCCGATCCAACAATTTGGCGTAAAGCGAAATGCCAATACTCCTTTTTTAATAGAGAATCATTTGCCTTTTGATCAGCTGAATCTGAGATTGCATATCGCTCCGATGGAAGTGCAGGTGGTCAGGAATGTTCGTTCGGTTGAGTTTAAGGATTTTATTAATAATACGTTGAGGTATCATGTGGAAGTCTGGAACCACAGTGCTTCTTTTTATGACAGAGAACAACATTTTGAGGTTTTACTGAAAGAGGAAGGGGATTCATTAAGCGTTAAATGCACCTGTGACCGGAAGGTCGAGCAACTGTGTGGTCACGGTTATGCTGCACTGCAATACGTTCAGGAATACTGCGAACCTGATTTTCTTAAGGTGTTGAATCCCGGGGCACTGGAAAAACTCAAAAAAGAAGCCAGCAAACAAAGTGGTATTCCTCTTGAGGTGTTTGATGATTATTTTAAAATAGTGGTGACAGGCAAAGGCGTAAAGACAGAATCAGTAAACCTGGGGCAGGGATTTATGCCAGGCCAAAGGCTGAAAACCCTTGACCTGGATAAAGAAACGGGAGCCAGTAAATGGGAAAGGCAGAAGATTAGCTTACCTGTTCATTTATCGCAGGAAGAGGAGGAAGTATATTTTTTGGGTTTTGCCATTGCTTTTTATGATTACGATTTTGACCCGAAGGTGCCTACCATTGATATTAAACCCTTTATGGCCAGAAAGGGTAAGATCACCACATTAAAAAACTTCGCTGAATACGATCCGGCCAAAAATGTTGAAGTTTCTGATGCACAGGCATTAATTCTACATAAAATTGAAGAACTCGAAGAATTGACGGACGCCAGCTTTGAAGAGGTGGAACAACGTAAAATGATCTTTTATAAAATAAAAGAGTTGTTCATTCTCCTGGAAAAGGAATCTTTTACCTTTCTCCAGCATAAATCTACTGGGAGAGCCAAAATATCAAAGAATGACTTAAAGGAAATTTCTTTTTCTTCGGAAGAAGTTGAAGTGTTTTTGGAATTGAGGGAAGAGCCTTATTTCTACACTTTGGTGACCATGCTTAATATTGGTACTCAAAAAGTGGATTTATCCCAAAATGCAGACAGGGTAAAATTACTGCCTTATTTTGCAATAGAATATGCAGGGACACTTAATTTGTATAAAAACCTCGAACAGGCCCTTATTGCCAAACAGGTGATGGTTCAAACCCCGGTATTAAAAACGGCAAAAAAGGATTTTGATGCTTTTTTCGAAAAAGTAATCTTTCCGCTTTCTAAATATTTCCCGGTAAAAATTACAGAAATGGCCCATCTTGAAAAGAAAACCATCCATCTGGAACCACAAAAACGAGAAATTTACCTGACGGAACTGGCTAATTTTGTTTTGATACAACCAGTGGTTCAATACGATCATCAGGTGAGCCAGAATATCAAAGAACCGAATGCCATTCTCAAAAGAGAAGGAAAAGTAATAGTACAGTACCTGAGAGATCTCGATTACGAGGAAGAGTACCAGACTTTTTTGAATCAGTTACACGAGGCATTTGAAAGGCAAACCCACAGCCCTTATCACTTCCTGACTTACGATGATTTCATAAAAAGAGGCTGGATCTTCGAGGCTTTTGAAAAATTAAAAAAAGCGGGCATCGAGGTATTTGGGGTCAACGAACTTAAAGGACTCAAAGTTTCACCGCATAAAGCCAATATCAATACCCACCTCAAATCAGGGCAGGACTGGTTTGATGTGAAAATCAGCGTAACCTTTGGCGATTATGAAGTCAAACTCAGCGAGGTGAGAAAAGCCGTGCTCAAAAAGGAAAGATATGTAAAACTGGGGGATGGTAAACTCGGACTTTTGCCGGAGGAATGGGTAGAAAAATTGTCTAAATACTTCAGGGCAGGGGAGACGGACAGGGAAGGCGTTAAAATTTCCAAACTTAAATTCAGCCTGATCGACGAATTGTTTGGGGACATCGATAATGAACAGATATATAGGGAGATCGCTGAAAAGAAGGCCCGGCTGCTTGCTTTCAAAGAAATTAAAACCGTGGAATTGCCGGAAGGCGTTACCGCGGAACTGAGAGGATACCAGAAAGAAGGTTTCAACTGGCTGAACTTCCTGGATGAATTTGAATGGGGGGGGATCCTCGCGGATGATATGGGACTTGGAAAAACGGTTCAGATCCTTAGCTTTTTAATGAAACAGGTGAATCTGATCCGTAAGCCCAACCTTGTCGTTATCCCTACTTCTCTTTTGTTTAACTGGGAAAATGAAATCAATAAATTCACCCCTTCCCTGAAATTTTTGATCCATTACGGCACCGACCGCAGGAAAGATGCAGATGACTTCAGCGATTTTGACCTCATCATCACCTCCTATGGCATTATGGTCAAGGATATCGAAATGCTCAGTGCCTATGAGTTCAATTACATTGTACTGGATGAGTCCCAGGCCATCAAAAACCCGTTGTCGCTCCGGTATAAGGCGGCCTGTGTGTTGAGGGCCCGCAACAGGCTTACGATGACGGGAACCCCCGTAGAAAATAATACTTTTGACCTTTATGCCCAGATCAACTTTCTGAATCCCGGTTTCCTGGGCAGCCAACCTTTTTTTAAGGAACAGTATTCCATACCGATCGACAGGGACGGGGATGAGGAAAGGGCAGGGGAGTTGCAGCGCCTGATCAATCCTTTTTTATTACGCAGGACAAAGGAGATCGTTGCCAAGGAATTGCCCCCTAAAATTGAAGACATTATTTATTGTGAAATGCCTGATGACCAATGGAAGGTGTACGAAGCCTATAGGAATAAATACCGTGATTTATTGCTTAATCGGATTGAGCAGGATGGCATGGAAAGAAGTAAAATGTATGTGTTGGAAGGCCTGATGAAATTGCGTCAGATCTGCGATACGCCGGAACTTTTGAGTGATATGGAAGACTATGGTAAATCATCGGTCAAAATTCAAGTGCTCATGCAGCACATCCTCGAGAAAACCGGCAATCACAAGATCCTGATTTTTTCACAGTTTGTTAAGATGCTGCGGGTGATCGAAAAAGAATTGAAGGCAGAAGGGGTACATTACGAATACCTTGACGGTCAGTGTACCAAAAAGCAGCGACAGGCAAGCGTGGAGAATTTCCAGGAGAACGAGGATTGCAGGGTCTTCCTCATCAGTCTCAAAGCCGGGGGCACCGGGCTCAACCTCACCGCTGCCGATTACGTTTATATCGTCGATCCATGGTGGAACCCTGCCGTAGAAAACCAGGCCATCGACCGTTGTCACCGTATTGGCCAGGACAAACACGTGATCGCATACCGCATGATCTGTAAAAATACGGTCGAGGAAAAGATTATGAAATACCAGGCCAAAAAACTCAAGATCGCCTCCGACATCATTACAACGGATGAGAGCTTTATGAAACAATTGGGCAAAGCGGATATTGCAGAGTTGTTTGGGTGATCAGGGAGGTCTTAGGAATAAAATATTGACACCAAAAAAATCCCGACTTTCCATTTTTGAAAAGTCGGGAATTACAAAAAAACACCTGGCATCCGGGGGCTTTGGTTTCGGGGAAAGGGATTTATGCGTTCCGTAAGGAACCCTAAACTCGGGATAAGTGAGTTGGTACTGGTTTTTTTAGTTATACCGTCATGTTTTCCGGAAACCTTTCAGGCCCGGATCAAGGCAAATGATTGCCGTTCAGTCGTTAATTCAATGCAGGCTCTTTTTTATTCTTTTCCTGTAAATCGAAGTACCTGGTGATCAGGTCAGGGACTTTTTCAAAAGCTGCTGTAAGTCCAGTGTTGGATTTTGTGGAAACGAATTCTACTTTGTCTGCTTTTGAAACGAGAAATCCGATGGGTTCGATGGTTACTCCTGCTCCGGCGCCTCCGCCTTCAGCATGGGTGTCTTTGGTGGCGTCTCCTTCGGCAGCTCCCGTGCCGAATCCCATACCTACATGGATCACAGGGATGCAGGAAAATTCACCGAGCATGAAAGGCTCGCCCACAATGGTTTCGGTTTTAGCTTCAGTTTTAATGAAGTCAGTGATTTTGTCCAGTAATTCTTCAAAATGAAATTTCATGATAAACGATTTTGGTTAAATAATATGAATTGGATTGAATTCGGGTTGCAAATTTTTGAGTTATTTGATAATAGCGTAAAAGATGTTTATCAGTCGATTTCGCATTAATACATTTATTTCCGTTTTGCCTTTATAGTTGATTATCAGTTGTGGTTTCCCGTGGTAATAGCGCGTCACGTGGAAGAACAGGGGGAAGAGGTATCCGTTCAGGATGTAATTTTGTGTGTCGATATTAACCCGCATTTTTTTTACGGAAAATGACCCCAAAATGCGGCGGAATAACCGTAAGTTTTTCCAGATGTTCCGTTTTGTCTTTTTTGGTTTTTCAGCGGCTTCTTTATCTTGCTTTTTGTCTTTTTTGAATCTGAATTTCATTACGGACCAGTCTTTTTTCCAAAAAGCGATCTTCAGCCTGACTAAAAGATCCATGGGCATCACAATAATACTCGCTTCTCCGATTCCTTTCCACTTTACATGGTAGTCGTTTTCAATGGAATTGATACAAATTTCCAAAGGGGTAACCAGTATCCAGCCCAGAAATAATAATACGATCAGGATAAAAAATAACCAGACCACAATAGCTGTTTTTTTAATTATCAGACACAAATTACCAGGGACTCCGATGGTCTTTTTACGAAGTTCTTGTCTAATAAACGGTGTCCTTATAATGTGATTTCAATTGAAAAGTTTGCTCTTTTTTTCTAAAAAAAGCGCTGATTTTTGTCACTGAAAAAGGTTGACTTTTGTCAGGTGAGAATGATCCCAATGATACGATGATGAAATGATACAATGATGAAATGATGAAATGATGAAATGATGAAATGAACAATGATACGATGATGAAACGAACAATGATACGATGATGAAATGAACAATGGACTTCCTCACGACATTAGACACCGAGATATTGGAATATTTTGGTAGTATCCAGTAAAGTGTGTAAGTTTTAAAATAGGGGGCCATGGCCCCCTATTTTAATTTTTTGTAATTTTAAAACATACTTTACTGATGATGAAAAAAGAAGATCTATTAAACGATGATTTCCTGAAGCAATTTAAGACTGGGGATGAGTTAGAATCTTTCCTCAGTGAGCTTCACAAACGCGGCATTGAAAAAATGCTGGAAGGAGAAATTGATGCCCATCTGGATTATGCCAAACACCAGAGGAGCGACAATCCAAATGCCCGGAACGGCAATTCTAAAAAAGTAATCAAAACCTCCTATGGCGAATCTGAAATCGAGGTGCCCAGAGACCGGGATGGAAGTTTTACACCTCAGATTGTTCCTAAACGATCCAGGCTGGCTAAAGGCATTGAATCGATCGTAATTTCACTTTATGCCAAAGGGATGAGCAATGCCGATATTGAGGAACAAATTCGGGATTTGTATGACTTCAACATCTCTACGTCTACCATCTCCAAAATCACCGATAAGGTGACCGAGGATATCATTGCCTGGCAAAATCGCCCCCTGGAATCTCAGTATCTAATCGTGTGGATGGATGGGATTGTTTTTAAAGTCCGTGAGAACTCCAGAGTGACCAATAAAACAGTCTATTTGGCCGTAGGACTCAAGAAAGACGGGAGGAAAGAGGTTTTGGGCATGTGGTTGGGTAAAAGTGAAGCCGCCAGTTTTTGGATGGGCGTACTGACCGATATCAAAGCTCGGGGCGTAGAAGATATCTTAATTACCGTGACGGATAATCTCAACGGTTTTACCCAGACTATTAAAAGTGTTTTTCCTGAAACGAGCACTCAAATTTGTGTCGTGCACCAAATCAGGAATGCTTCCAAATACGTTGTCTGGAAAGATCGTAAGGTTTTTGCCAAAGACATGAAAACCATTTATGGAGCACCGACCAAAGAAGCCGCCCAGGCAGCTCTAAAGGACTTTGATGAAAAATGGAATCACAAGTATCCTTACGCTATTAAATCATGGTATAATAACTGGGATGAGCTGACCACTTTTTTTGACTTCCCTCTTGAAATTAGAACGATCATTTATACCACAAATTTGATTGAAAATCTCAACGGAAAAATCAGAAAATACACCAAAAACAAAATGTCTTTTCCAACGGATAATGCATTGAAAAAGTCGGTTTATCTGGCGATTTTTGAAATAACGAAAAAATGGACCATGCCGATTCGCAACTGGCCCATTATTCTTAACCAATTTATTGCTATTTTTGACGAAAGAGTCAAAATCTAAAAATTCGGGCGAAGCCCTCTATTTTTTATTTACACACTTAATAGGATACTGTCAAAAGAGAACTGCGCCCAGTCAAAGACAGGTTAGAAGTCCTTCATATCGATATACTTAATTTCCCTTGGTTCTGCCTCGGGTCACTACTTTATTCATACCTTGAATCACCGAATCATTTCATCACCGAATCATTTCATCATTGTATCATTTCATCATTTCATCATCGAATCATTTTCATCACCGAATCATTTTCATCATTCTCAATAAGCCCCATAGAATCTTCTCATAAACCATTCAAAGGTTAGCAAAAGGAGGAGGAGGAAAAAGATCCCTTTAAGATCGATCACCGGGCGGTTCTTTACAGACTGGTAAATGACCGGTTTTACCTTTCCGGAGGCTTCAATTTTATCCGCAATACTATTGATCTGATCCGGATAAACGAGGGCCCCGCCAAATTCATCGCTCAGCAAACGGAGCATGGCGTGATTGGCCGTGGTCTCATAAAGTTCCATCTGAACCGCCTGAATGCTGAAACGTCCGTTGAATGTCAGTGGCTCACCGTTGAATTCAGTATTGGCCGTAAAGGTATAATTGCCCACCGGCAGGATTCCGGCATTCAGTGAATAGGCTGTAGTCGTTTTGTTGAAAACATAGTTGAAGTTCCTGCCTTCACTGTCCGAGATGGTTACGGTAACTTCCGGGTCGTTCACGAGCTCATAGTTACTGTCGTACAATTCAGCATCTAAGAGGATGGGTTCGTTTTCATTAAATATATTTTTGGTCAGGCTCACCCTGAAACGGCGTTTGTCTTCCTTTAAGCTTAGATATTGGATGGTTTTGCCGATCAGTTCATTGAAAATGTCGTGGTTGCCGCGTTGTAAATAATCAAAAAGCCTCCATTGCCAGATTCCTTCCGCACAGAGGATCCCCGTACGCACATTATTTTGTTCCCCGATGACGAGCAGGGGGTAATTGGTATCGATTTTGCCAATCCTTTGATAGAGCACGGCCTGGCCGTTTCCGGTAAGGTCGAATTCCCCGAAAGGAGCCTTGAGGGGCGCAAAATTGGGCAGGGCCTGGCGAAGGTCATCACTTAATTTGAACTGGGTGAAATCTTTGGCAATTTGCGCCTGAACTTCATTCATATTCAACCCGCCGGGCCGTATATCCAGGATGGATTGTGCCTGGTTCAGCCGGTTAATCGCTGTTTGGTTGCCAATGATGTACAATACCGGGATTTTTCGGTTTTTAATCAGGTTCAGGATAGTGGTAATATCCCTGTTAAAGGAGGGCAGCTGATGCAAAATCAGCAGATCGTAAGCCGCTGCATTAATATTCGGATTGTCGGCATATACGACATCCACCTGGTAGTTTTTATTGGAAGAAATGCTGTTGCGCAGGGCCGAAATGTCGGGGTGTGGCGCATTGGCGACAATGAGTATTTTCTGGCGGGCATCCAATACGTCGATAAAAATATCCTTTCGGTTATTGACTATGGACTGTTCGCCGGGCAATTGGGTCAGGCTGAAACGATATTGTTGAACCCCGCTTTTATCGGCATCCAGCACAATCTCAACCGTTTTGAAGAAATTCGTTTCATCGATGGTGATCGGTATCTGTTGAAGGGAATTTGGGGTCCCGGCCTCAATTTTATAGACATTAAGTACGGCTGAACTCCCTTTGAAATTGCGGGCGGCAATATCCACCTGTGTAGCGAATTTATCGCCCAGGTAGGCTATTTCATTATGGAAAACACGCTTCAGTAGAAGATCCCGTTTAGCTGTCGTATCTCCTAAGGCGATTGAATATACCGGCACCGGTAATTTGGCGCCCGAATAAACAGGATTGCTTCCTTCATTGTAAATTCCATCCGAAGCGAGGATGACAGCTCCCAGGTTTTGATTGCTGAAAAGGTCGTAAACGGTTTCAAAAAGGTCAGAAATATTACTCACCTTATCTTTGAATTCAAAATCGATCCCTTCTCGTACGTTATCTCCGAAAGCATATTCATGGACTTCGTAATTTTCTTCCAGCCGGCTTTTGAGCTGCTCCAGGTCCTGCCTGTACCCGTCGATTTTGGTGGAGTCAATCACCAGGGAAACCGATTCCGAAACGTCCTGTGCGATGAGAACGATAGGCTTTTTGCTTTCCGTTTGCAGGGATTTCAGCAAAGGCGACATCAGCAGAACGGCGAGCAGGGTCACTGTGAAAAAGCGAACCCCTCCCAATAACCAGTTCAGCCAGCGACTCTGTTGACGGAAACTGTCATTTTTGTAATACAGCACCAGCGCATACACCAATCCTGCGAGAATACATAAAATGAGGTACCAACCTGGATATTGAAAGCTAATTTGATCCATTTTGAAGCTTAATTAAATTTTTATTGCAAAACACTAAATTTCAAACCTGTCTGTTGATGAAAGAGGCAAGTTTGAAGTTATATAATGGCAAAGGTGTTACTTTTATTAGGCCAAATATATTTCTTCGGTGTTAATGAGGCACAATAATAGAAAAATTCTAATAATAAATACGCAAATCATCCACTCCGGGAATGGATTGCAGGCGTTTTTCCCTTATTCATTTGCCTTGCAGGATTTTTACCATTTTCACAATTGAATGCTAATAAAATCTTAAATGATGAATGTAGCGGGCACAAATGTCAAAATCCCGTTACATTTGCTCATCAAAACAACAAAAGTTGAATGGATTTGTTCTTAAGGATGTTTGTTTTGAAAAGAATTCATGTTCAATACCCGAATCCGGTGAGAGTTGGGCATGAGCAGACTTTAAAATACCTGATGCCCGAATTTATGGACATAAAAATCACACATATGCAACGACTGACAGTATTATTTCTATTCCTTATGGCCGCAGTATTACCCATGAAGGCAGCTTATATTCTTTTGCCCATGGATGCGGAATCACAAAAAGACCACCTCAAAGCTTATGGCATAACCTATTGGGTACTTGATAACGGCGCAGAGGCCTGGTGGCTGCTCAATTACCGGGGAGGTAGTTTTGCATTCAGGCACAACGCCCTGTTTGAAAAAGAATGCCTGACCAGGGGGGTCAGCTTTGAAATCATTGCCGATGCGCAATTCGGAAAAATACTGGACGATATTTCCAATCCGGAGGTGAATATGGAGGCGATGAAACTGGAGGTGGCTCCCAAAATAGCAGTCTATACGCCTGATTTTAACAGTAAGGGAGAAAAAATACAACCCTGGGATGATGCCGTGACCATGGTGCTCACTTATGCCGAAATTCCTTACGAAACGATTTACGATAAGGAAGTCATGGAAGATCAACTCCCCAAATACGATTGGTTGCACCTTCACCACGAAGATTTTACAGGCCAGTATGGCAAATTCTACCGCAGTTACCACAACCAGGCATGGTACAGGGAGAGTCAGAAAAAAATGGAAGACCTGGCCACAAGCCTTGGATTTAGTAAGGTTTCACAGCTTAAACTGGCTGTGGTCAAGAGGATTAAAGAATACGTCGGCGGCGGGGGATTCATGTTTGCCATGTGTTCTGCCACCGATACCTATGATATTGCGCTTGCCGCAGAAGGCGTAGATATTTGCGCGCCGATTTACGATGGGGACGCAGCCGACCCGAATGCCCAGCAAAAACTCGATTTCTCGCAGACTTTTGCCTTCAGAGATTTCAAACTGATCAAAGATCCGCTCACCTATGAATTCTCCACCATTGATAATGGTCCTCCAGCCAGGACCGTCATGCCGGAGCAGGATTATTTTACCTTGTTTGATTTTTCTGCCAAATGGGATCCGGTACCCAGCATGCTCACTCAAAACCACACCCGTACCGTGAAGGGATTTATGGGACAAACTACGGCTTTCATCAGAGATTACGTCAAACCGGATGTACTGGTGCTGGGGGAAAATAAACCAGCCGGAGAGGTACGTTACATTCACGGTACTTATGGCAAAGGTTTCTGGACTTTTTACGGAGGCCATGACCCTGAAGATTATCGCCATTTCGTCAATGATCCGGAAACAGACTTGAGTTTGCACCCCAATTCTCCGGGCTACCGGCTCATCCTGGATAATGTGCTGTTTCCTGCGGCCAAGAAAAAGAAAAGAAAGACCTAATGGATACATATCGTTGGCAGGCTTTAAAAATTTAAACTATACAAATAATTTGGGGTTTGTTGTTCGGGTTTAGCAGACCCCAATGGATTATTAAAACAATAAAACATTGAAGAAGATGAAAACCTTAAAAACGCTCCTATGGTTCGTCATTCTGGCGGCAGGTTTTTTCGCAGGAGTTTCCTGGAATAAAATGGATACAATATCTGAATCTACAAATGAACCATCTGTGGTTCTGGTCAGCAATTCAGATGAAACATCTGCCGATATAGGTATTGACGGAACGGAAATGAAAACCATTCGGCTCTTTGAAAAGAGTGCTCCGTCTGTTTGTTTTATCACCACTTCTAATGTCCGGAGGGATTTTTTCAACAGGAACATCATGGAAGTCCCTCGCGGAACGGGTTCTGGATTTGTTTGGGACAAGGAAGGTCATATTGTTACCAATTATCACGTTATCCAGGGGGCTGACAAAGCCCAGGTTACCCTGGCTGATCATAGCAGCTGGGAGGCTTCACTGGTGGGGGTTGCGCCGGAGAAGGACCTGGCGGTATTAGAGATCAATGCTCCCAGAGATAAATTGGCCGGTCTCCCGGTGGGGGAATCCGATAACCTTAGAGTAGGACAGACTGTATTGGCCATCGGCAATCCCTTTGGGTTGGACCAATCATTGACAACGGGTATTGTAAGTGCCCTTGGAAGGGAAATTGAATCTGTAGCAGGAACTCCAATCCGTGGAGCCATCCAAACCGATGCTGCCATCAATCCCGGAAATTCCGGCGGCCCGCTACTGGATTCTTCCGGTCGTTTGATTGGAGTAAATACCGCCATTTACAGTCCCTCGGGCGCTTCGGCAGGAATTGGTTTTTCCATTCCGGTAGATGTAGTGAAGTGGGTGGTTCCTGAATTAATCCAATACGGTAAAATCAACCGGCCTTCCATGGGCATTGAATTTGCCCGTCCTCTGCGAAATATTACCGGGGCTTTGGTTTATGATGTGGTGGAAGGTGGCCCGGCCGAGAAAGCGGGCATCAAGCCGACCATGGTGGATCGGTTTGGAAACGTTAAATTAGGAGATATAATCATAGGCGTGGGAGCAGAAAAAATTTCCTCAAGCAATGAAGTGAATCTTGCCCTGGAAAACTATAAGGTTGGTGAAGAAATTACGGTCACTTTGTTGAGAGATGAAAAAAAGATGGAAATAAAACTTCAATTGGCAGAAAGCCAATAAAGGGAAGGAATGATTTTTCTCGATGTTAAAGAAAAAATCGATGGGCTGAAAAATAAATATTTTATATAAATAATTGTAAATCAATGTAATATAAATAAATTTAATAAAAAGATAAAAAAAAATATTTTTTCCGGTGACCTTTCAGAAAACAGTCGTCATAATTTACGAAATTAGAAAGGGGATGAGTATAATCCTTGACTAAGCGAAAACTACTGAGGCGATTGAAATGAGAGGTAAACGTACTATGGCAAACTGAAGCAGAAGCATGAAACAAATAAGTTATTTAGACTGAAAGTTGTCTTCTGTCTTCAGTCTGCTCTAAAAGAATAAATGATTTTTAAGATATAATATGGGTTTTAGGTGTTTTTCTGAGGGGAGCAATTTTTTGCTCCCTTTTTTTTGCTATCTACCTAACCTACAGCGATTGATTCGGCACTGATCATGAGCATCAATTTAAAAGCAACTATTAATTTCAAAAGTGGATTGGAGTTATTACCTTTGCTGAAAATCTGAATATATTATGTTTACAATTAATCCTTATTTAAAAATAGCCTTAATCGTTGTTGGAATCGGAGGCGGAATTCTTTTGTCAGTGACCCAGGGGTTTTGGTACGGCTTTCCTTTTTGGCTGGTCGGGCTGATTTTATTGGTGGGATATGTATTGCTTGGAACCGTAGGCAGCGCAGCCAAAGCTTTGCAGACTGAAAATTTTGACAAGGCAGAAAAAATGTTGAACCTGACGCTTTTTCCTAAGTTTTTGTACGCGACCAACCGGGCCTATTTTTATATGTTGAAAGGAAATATCGCTTTGTCCAGAAAAGATATGGAAGGCGGTGAGAAGTACCTGAAAATGGCTGAAGAGATCGAGGTGCCTACTGAAAATGAAAAAGCCATGCTACAGATCCAGTTGGCCAATATTGCAGCTTCAAAGGGCAAATGGAAGCAGGCACAGAATTATTACCGGAACATCAAAAACCTGAAAATTACAGACTCCAACATCAAGGAACAAAAGAAAATGCTTGAAAAAGCCTTGCAGAACCAGGGCCAGGTAAAGGCGGCAACCCGGATGGGCAACGCCGGGGGAGCTATGATGAGACAGGGAGGTAAAAGAAGAAGACCCAAAATGAAATAAAAATTGATCGTGATTTTTTAGGCTAGCTATTTTTTGTTCCGTATATTTCACGATTATTAAAATTTATAACCGCTTACTTAAAACTTTGGGTTGGGATAATTAACCTGCTTTATGGGGATATCGAAATCGGCCGGGCCTAAAATTTTTATCATTATTCAACTCCTCCTGATTTCTTTGGGGGGACTGGCTCAGCAAAATGCCCTTGCTGACAGCCTGCTTCGTGAGATCCAGACCGCTACTGAAGATTCCTTGAAATACAACTTATTTCAAAGGCTGAGCATGGCTTATGAATCCACCAATCCACAATTTGTAATCGACTATGCCGAACAGGCATTGGCTCTGGCAGAAAAAATGAGCGACCAAGGGAAGATTGTCACCTCTTTGAATGTCATTGGGATCGGGTACAAAAAAAAGGGAGATCTAAATACCTCTTTGGATTATTTCAGCAGAGGTCTCGAAATTTGCCGGGCCAATAATTTAACCGAACAGCAAACACAATTTTTAAACAATATAGGCCTCATCCACGCCAACCGTGGCGACCTCAACGAGGCCATGAAATACTACCATGAAGCGCTGAACCTCTTGGATGAGGAGAAAGACAAACTGGCGGTGGCCAATCTTATCAATAATATCGGCATTATTTATTTTGAACAAGGTAACCAAGAGGAAGCTCTCGGGTACTTTGAACGCTCTCTGGTCATTCAAAGAGAGCGAAAGGATTCACTGGGTATGTCTATTGCCTTGACCAACGTTGGGGAATCATTGGATCGTATGGAAAAGAACGAGGAAGCATTGGCAAAATACCAGGAAGCGCTTTCCATTTCCGAAAAGATCAATGACCAATACGGAGTGAGTTACCTGTTGGCTACTATGGGGGAAATTCGTTTCAACGAAAAAAAATATGAACAGGCATCCCGCGATTTTTCCAGAGCGCTGGAAATTGCCGATAAGCTTGAAGATGTTGAAGGCAAGGCCAGAATTTTGGGCCTTTTAGGCAAAGTTTCTCAAAAACAGGGGGATATTCAGGTATCGAATGATTACTGCTTTGAGGCGCTCGCCCTGGCCCAAAAAATGGGTGCAAAACAAACCATACGGGATTTATACGGTACAATATCTCAAAATTATAAACTGTTCAATGATTATGAAAAGGCCTATGATTACCAAGTCTTGTATAAAGAGGTGAATGATACCCTTTTCAACGAAGAAAAAAGCCGACAGATCAATGAATTAGCGATACAGTATGAAACGAAGAAAAGAGATGCTGAGGTTCAGCTGCTGAAAGAAGAACAGGCCAAAAACGAAGCCTTACTCCAGCGTAGGACTATTATCGGGTGGACTACCGCCCTGGTGCTTTTGTTCGTTTCGTATTTAGCCTGGAGTTTATTTCAGACTAATAAGAGGAAACAAACCTTCAACAAACAGTTGCAGGAAGAAGTGGAGGACAGAACCAGCGAACTCAAAAAATCCAATGTCAAACTGGAAAAATCCAATAAGGAGCTCGAACAATTTGCTTACATCACCTCACATGACCTCAAGGAGCCTTTAAGGAATATCATCAGTTTTACAGAACTTATTGAACGGAAATTGAATGGCCATCTGGACGAGGAGACTGAGGATTATATGCATACCGTACAGGGAAATGCGAGGCAAATGCACGCCTTGATTGAAGGTGTTCTGGAGTTTGCAAGGATAGAGAATATTGATTTTCGCAATGAGACGGTGGATCTGAACAATATTATGGGCAAGATCAAAAATGTGTTGCAGGCCAGTATCCATGAAGATAATGTCGAGCTCAAAGTCGGTCAATTGCCCATGGTAACCGGAAATGCCTCCCAGTTGTTCCTGGTGCTGAAAAACCTGGTCGAAAATGCCATGAAATACAACAATAATCCTACTCCAAAAATTGAAGTGGAAAGTAAAATTGTTGATGGACTTTGCCAGGTTTCTGTTAAAGATAACGGCATTGGAATTGATAAAGAATACCACAACAAAATCTTTGATATGTTCCAGCGACTCCACATTCGTAAAGAATACAATGGAGCAGGCCTGGGGCTTTCCATTTGTAAAAAGATCGTACAGAATTTGGGCGGAGATATTTGGGTGGAAAGTGAACCTGGGAAAGGCAGTAACTTTATTTTTTCAGTTCCGCTTGCTGAGAAAATCTAAAATTTGGGTTCCTTCATAACAAAAAAAAGCCCGGGAGCAATTGCTCCCGGGCTTTTTTTTGTTATGATAAATTTATTGAATTTAGATAAACCGATCCAAATGATCCGCAACAAGTGTCTTAAGGGTCACTAAGGCAAATGCTTTAGAATCTTTGGCTGAGTACCCTTTATCCATGAAATAATCTTCCAGCCTCACCGCCGACTGGTAATAAATTATTTTGAGGGCGATAACGGTTCTTTCGTGTAAAGGGTCGCGCACAGACCATGCATTCAGATTGCTCCACAAATCCTCATTCCATTGTTCGGCACTGGTTTTTTCTTCTTTGCTCAGGCTGTTGGGAGCCATTAATATTTGTGATCTCTTGGCGGCGCTGGCCGCTAATTTGGAGGCAGAGGCCTGGTTGCCGCTGAGGTCTGAAGCAATCGCTTCCAGGATATTGATTTCGGGCCAATCCAACTGTTGGGAACAAGCGGCAGATTTGAAATCGCTGGTGCCAAAGGCTGCAATAGCCGCCTGGGCTTTAGCAGCTTCACCTGGATGACGATCGTAAACCCAGCAAGGGACTTCGTAAATATTGCCCGGCGCAGCATGCACGTAAAACAAGTGACGGATCAGCTGATCCATATCTTCATAGGCATAGGTGGCGTTGTAATCAAAAGGAGGTTTGTTCTCCAGTTTTTTACCCGAAAAAGCTCCTTTGAGGGCACCACTCATCAACCGGTTGACATCGCTGGATGGGCCCAGTTTTGTAAAAAGATAATAAGCACTATAGGCTTTTGCCACCGGAGTATTGGATGCGTCAATGGTATTAATAGCTGAAGGATCAACGGGCAGCCTGTTGATCGCGTTTTGCAGTAAATTAGACGACTGGGCTGGAGCTGAAGAAGAAGAAAGCTTTGCCAGTAGGACATATTTTTTCAATTCAGCATTTTCAATTAAGGCTTTCTGATAGGCCATTTCGGTTCCTTTTCCATAGAAACCGTCAAGGGACTGAGTGTAAAACTTTTCGGCTTTGAGCACTTTTTGCAACTCAAGGGCCGAACGGCGTTTGACTTCCGGACGGATGACCGGCAGGGGCATGCCGGCTGGTGCTTCATTGAAGGATACCGTTTCAGCGGTTCCGTTTTTTGCTGTCAAATCTTTATTATCATAACTGGCCGGGAAATTCGGCTGATTGGTCCTGACTTTGACATCGTAGTCGGGAGGACGGGTCGTATTTCCCGTTGGGGCACCTTTGGTAATCTTATTATCTTCAAAGGCAATAGGAATCAGAGGTTTTTTAATGCCGGTCTCAAATTCGGATATTTTTACCAGCAGGGCACTGTTCACATTTTTGATGAAAGCATCGGAGAAACCTGATTTTTTGATTTCACTCAATTTTCTTTTGGCAGAGACTACGTCGGGAAATATTCCGGTGACCACCTTGACCATGTCATCATTCAAAATGGCATAGAGTTGACCATTTTGTTCGAACTTTTCCCATTCTATAGGTTTATTAACATATCGTGTAGCCATTTGGATTACGGTGACCGTTTTACCTTCGTTGAGATGTCTTTCCTGTACAAAGGCGCTGGTATATCCTTTTTCTTTGAGGGCAGCCACCACCTTTTCTGCGTTTGCCTTTTTGTCAAAACCTCCGAGATATATTTTAGACAAGTTGCCTTCCAGTTGATAAGCATAGACCAATCCATAGGGTTTGATCTCATTGAAATCATTTGACCTTGCATCCAGGAAAGTGCCTACGACAACGGTAAAAAACTGTTGGGCAGTGGCGATTCCCGTCAAGAGAAAAATGCTGAGTACAATAATAATTGAACGCTTCATAAATTTATTTTTGTTTTCACAGGATTATTGCCATGCCCGGATTTATTTTGTTTTGTCAAATAAAATGGGGTCATGGCAAAATTCAACTACCTAACGCATATAGTGCGGAATAAATTACTTTTTCACGTAATGAATTGAGTCCCACTCTGTCTTTACAAAGGGGATGTGTTGCAAAAATAATAGCAAAAACTATACAATGCATTCTTTTTACAATTTTTTGATTATTTCTTTAGTCCAAGCTCTTTCAGGCGTTCATCGAGAAATTTCCCGGCGGTGATATCTTCGTACTGTTTGGGACGTGCAGAGCTAACACAACTGGATAAGCTTGATAGGTCCATATCGGCACGTGGATGAAGGAAAAAAGGGGTCGAGTATCTTGGCTTTTTCAGCAACTCTGTGTCCGTGGGATTGACAACCTGGTGAATGGTGGACCGCAATCGGTCGTTGGTCAACCGGGCCAGCATATCCCCAATGTTGATGACGATTTCATTCGGGGCCGGATTTACATCGATCCAATGCCCATCAAGGGTTTGGGCCTGTAACCCTGCAGCATTGGCGCCCATTAGCAAGGTGATGAGGTTGATGTCCCCATGAGCAGCGGCCCGGACAGCGCCGGGAGGAAGGTGGTCCACATTTTCCAGTGGATAATAATGAAGCAAACGAAGCACGCTGTTACCATTGTGAATTTTGTCCTCAAAATAGTTTTCATCCAGTTTAAGGTAAAGGGCAATGGCGCGTAATAGGTTGGCACCTGTTTCTTCGAAGGTGCGATAAACTTTTTTGCAGACGGCTTCAAATTCCGGCAACTCTGTCGGCCAGATGTTATCCGGATAAGTATCTTTTATAGGGTCTCCATCAGTGACTGTCTGACCTACGTGATAAAATTCTTTGAGATCCGGGACATTCTTTCCTTTTGCACTTTCGCGATTTTTACTGATGTAACCCCGTTGACCCGCATTGGCCAGATTTTCGTATTTTATTTTTTGGGAATCCTCCAGGTCAAAAAACTTTTTTGCTACCTCAAAAAGTTCATTCCTTAAAGCTTCAGTAACACCGTGGTTGGAAACGATGGCAAAACCTATCCTGGAAAATGAGTCCCCAAATTCCTTGATGAAATGTTGCCTTTTCAAGGGATCACCGGAAATAAAATCCAGGTAATCTACCTTTGCAATGATACTTTCTATGGCCATTTTATGTAGTTTTTTACGTAATTTTTTCTATTGCTACATATTACGATTTTTTTCCCGATTATGGAAATTTACTTTAGGCTATTTCTTGTTTATTCTATCCGTATTTTTCTTTTTTACGAAAGCAAAAGGCTGAATTCAGCTTCAAACTGTTCATATTGTGTTCGTTTTTATTAATTTTATATTTGACGCACCCAACTCTTTAGTCTTCAATCTTAAAAAAAGCACCCATTATGAAAAATACCATTACCTTTTTTGTCCTGCTGTTCTTTCCCTTTTCATTCTTAGCCGCCCAATCTACCTTTGATCGCGTTTACGAAGTGTTTCAGCAAAAATGTATTCAATGCCATAATCATAACGACCCCAGTGGCATGCTCGATCTTGAAGGCTCTGGAGCCACAAGTGCGCTAAAAAAAGCTGCCGTGTTCGATAATATCTACATGGCTACTCCCCACAATGAATACGCTTCCCAGAAAGGTTACAAGATCATTTACCCGGGCAGGGCGGATAAAAGTTTTATGTTCCGCAAAATAAACGGAGGGCTGGAGCCCGGAATCATGCTGGCGCAGGACGCAGGAGAATCCATGCCGGCTTATGGTGCCGAGCACCAGTTGACGATCGAAGAAAAAGAATTGATCCGCCAATGGCTTTTATTTGGTGCACCTGAAAATAATGAAGTGGTCAATGAGCAACTAATCCACGATTATTACAATACCAATGGCATGGCCGCCTTTCCCGATGGCCCTCCCGAAGCACCTGATGCCGCGGATGGTTTTCAAATAAAGGTGGGGCCATTTTTCATAGAACCTGCCGGTGAACTGGAATATTTCACCAAATATGAACTGGAACTTTCCGAAAATGTCGATGTCGACAGGATCGAGATCATCATTCCTTCTTTTTCTCATCATTTTATTCTCTATAATTTTACTGATGGAGGGGAAGCTGCCATTCCTTACGGGTTCAGGACCAATGCGGATCATTCGGACATCAGCCTGGTGGCCGCTGCCCAGGAATCCATTGACCTGAGATTGCCGACGGGTTCTGCCTTTATCTGGGATCAAAACCTGGTACTGGATCTCAATACGCATACCATCAATTATGCCGGCGCCAATACGTATAAGGCAGAAGCTTATGTAAATGTTTATACCAAGCCGGCGGGAACGGCCGCCCAGGAGATGTATACGGCTCTTATTCCCCATACGGATATTCCCATTCCGAATAACGGCAATGTCATTACCCATACGCAAAGCGTTTCAGTATCCGGGGCCAATGATATTTATGTCTGGGGCATGATGGGGCACGTGCATAAATACGGTACCGGGTACAAAATTTATGAACGTTTGCCCGGGAATACCTTGGGAGCATTGCTTTACGATGGGGCTTGTGCCAATGGAGTGCCCGGATGTGTTTCCCCTTATTTTGATTATCAACACATACCCATGCGATATTTTGAGCCCCTTCACCAGCTCAATTTTAGTGCTCAATACGGAATAATTCACCAGGCCACCTGGGTGAATGACGGCCCGAGCCCTGTTTGGTGGGGCCCTACCTCCAATGACGAAATGATGGTGATGATCATGATGTATCTGCTGGATACAGAAGGCGTGTCCACGGATACTTATTTCCCCGAAAATACACTGGAAGGCCTACAGGTTTTCCCCAACCCGGTTGAAGAATCATTTTCCGTGAAATTGCCTCCTTCCGTTCAGAAGGCCAGCCTCACTCTTTTTGATGCCTATGGCAAACAGGTGCGTTTTTACGATGCTGACGGAAACGGCATTGCTACGTTTAGCCGGGAAGGATTGCCTTCAGGCATTTATTTTTATACATTACGGGAGGAACAGGGCCGGACGGTAAGTGGCAAGATTTTATTCCGTTAAAGAAAGGCGTTAATATGCCCCTATACCATGAAACAATTCCTTAAAAATATTCATAAAGCATTGTTGGGATTTTTTATCCTGGCAGTGCTTTTTTTGAATATTAAACTTTATCATCGTCCTGATTTTAGGGAGCATTATAATGTGGATGTATACCGGCAATTAAGCTGGCTCAAGGAGAAAATGCATAATGGTTCGGCCTATGAAATGCAGGAATTATTTCCCGAGGGATTTGTATTCCTCAATGCATTGTATGCCCTGGGTTGGTGTGATGAAATCAGTACACAAACATCTGATGGGAGTATTTATTTGGAAGGTTTAAAGGAAATTAACTGGTCGCTGAATGAGCTTGAAAGTGCCGAGGGAAGAAAGGTTTTCCCCAAAGAATTACCACTATCTTATGGGGTGTTCTATCAGGGATGGAGGACTTATTCTTTGGCAAAAAAACTCGAAATAGAGATCCGTAATGGCTTTGTTGATACGCTTGAAGTGTTACGTTTTCAGCATCTTTGCAAGACTATTCATGCTGCTTATGAAAATTCGAATTCGATTTATCTGGAGTCCTATTACGGACAATCCTGGCCGGCCGACAATACTATTGCCCTGGCGTGTTTGGCACTCCATGATAAACTCTTCGAGCCACAATACCATGCCTTTATTTCGGACTGGCTGAAAAAGGTGAAATTACACCTTGATCCTAAAACCGGATTGATTCCCCATGCCGTCAACTCCCGGACCAACACCGTTCTGACAGGAGCGAGGGGTTCTTCTCAAAGCCTGATGAATGTGTTTTTGCCGGAAATTGACACTGCTTTTGCAAAGCAACAATTTGAAATCTACCGCTCTGTTTTTCTCGATTTCAGATTGGGCTTGCCCGGCATCAGGGAATATCCCCCGGGACAGGTATCAGGAATGGGGGACATTGATTCGGGGCCGGTGATTTGGGGTATTGGTGGTTCTGCTTCCATTGTTGGTATTCGCACCATGGCCGTCCACAAGGATTTGGAATTACATGCCGGCTTAAGAAACAGTGTTGAAGGTTTTGGCGTTCCGTTGACCTTCGGCGGAAAAAAACGGTATCTTTTGGGAAGCCTGCCGATGGCTGATGCTTTTATTGCCTGGAGTAACGCCATAATTATTACCTCTTCCACCTCCACCTCCTCGACTAGGTGGAGGTGGAGGTTTCAACTTGTTTCGGGGCTGGTAATTTTGGTTTTCGTGTGGATTATAATTAAATGGTGATTTGTTTTTTGGATACCCATGATATCATAGGGTATTGTATTTTTTAAGATCTCCCCATTAAAAAGCAACGCTCAGTCCCACCATATAATTTCTTCCGGCCTGAGGATACAAGCCTTTTAGATAAGAAGTCTGGCCTTCATAGATGTAACTGTATGCCCACCCGTTGGATTCATAAAGTTGGTTGAATAAATTCCTGATCATTATGGTCAGGCTGATCTCTTTGGCAAAAGCCGGAAAAAGGGAGTATTTTACTCTCGCATTGAGATAACTGTATGGATCAAGGGCGAGTTGATCATCAGAGGTTAAATCCAGGAATTGTTTGCCAACATATTTATATTGCAACGCCAGTTCCAGGTTTTGCTTTTTTGCCTTTTTGACAAAAAGTGGATGGTACATGAGTTCTGCCCCTGCGACGACTTTTGGAGAAAAAGGCAGATCTGTATTTTCGTACCTCACTTCCTGCTGACCGCCGAGATCCCAGTCGTCCAGGTGATTGGTAAAGGCCACTACTTTATTTTGACTGAAAGTCGCATTGGCATTGAAATCGAAACCCGCAGGAAGTTTTAGGCCTCCGATCAGTTCGATCCCGGCTCTGTAGCTTTGGTCCACATTGATCCGGGTGTATTCTCCCACATCATTGATATGCCCGTCCAGCGCCAGTTGGTCGCGATAGTACATATGGTATAAGACGACCTCGATTAAAGATTTGTCGGTGCGCCATTTGTAGCCGAGTTCTGTATTGAACAGGCGTTCAGATTTTGGGCGCTGGGAAGCAGGGTTGTCTGTGTAGTCATTTCGGTTGGGCTCCCGGTTGGCGATGGCAAACGAGCCGTAGAGTTCCGTCTTTTTATTAAGTTGGAACAACAACCCTGCTTTAGGGTTAAAAAAGTCCAGATCGTCCGATTGACGGACGTTTTTAAGATCGTCATCAATGCCAAGGAACTCGTAGTGAACCTTCCTGTATTGCATATCCGCAAAAGCGTACAAACCCGGGAGAAGGTTGTAGTTCAATTTTGTATAAAAATTAAAATCATTCTTTGAGGCGTCATTCTCGTAATAACGGAAAGGCATTTCATTTACGGAATACCTTGCCCAGGTAACTTCCCCGAAGTGGTGTCCTTTGTAAATATGATAGGCTCCGCCAAAAATAGCCTGGAATTTTTGCGAATTATTATGATAAGTCAGGGAATAAACGCCCCCGTAAAAATCATTGTCGAGCCACTTTTTCCGCACCAGGTCGGTGGTTTGAATGCTGTCCGGAACGGGTCCCGGATCCAATCCATAACTGTTGAAAGAGACTCCTCCTATATAATTTTCATAAAAACCGGCTCCACGGGTCAGGTGAAGGCCCAGTTTAAGTTTCCAATGGGAAGAGAGTTGGTTGTCGTACAATAATTGGTAATGGGTTTGCTGGTAATCATCCACTTCGTTATCATAAAAATTATCCTTTCCGGGCAAATCTGCACCTGCGCTGTTGTAAGTTCTTAACTCGGGGTCTTTAGCTTCTTCTTCGGAAATTCCATTCCATGCCTGGTAAGTTATCTCATGACCGGAGAAAATATTAAAACGCAGTAAACTGTTTTTCCCCAGGTAAGCCCCGGACAGGGCAAAAGCATTTAGATCTGCCGAAGCCCGGTCCACATAACCGTCGGAGGTGACGCGGGCGAGCCGTCCATCAAAAGTGAATTTGTTGCTGATTAACCCACTTCCGAAACGAATATTTCTTTTGAACGTATTAAATGATCCTACAGCGGTATTGATATTGGCATATGCATTTTGTTGCAGATCGTTGGTCTTGAGATTGATCGATCCGCCAAAAGCGGCTACGCCGTTGGTAGAAGTACCTACTCCCCGCTGGATCTGGATATTATCGGCAGAACTGGCAAAATCGGGGAGGTCAACCCAATAAACCCTTTGAGATTCAGCATCATTCAGGGGAATATCATTGATGGTCACATTGATGCGTTCAGCATCGGTCCCCCGGATGCGCATGCCCGTATATCCAATGCCGGTACCCGCATCAGAAGTTACCACAACGGAAGGCGTCCATTCGAGCAGATAGGGCACATCTTGACCCAGGTTGTTTTTTTCGAAAGTTTCCTTGGAGATTTCGGAATAAGTCATTGGCGTTTTGTGGTCAGCCCTGATAGCCAGAACCTCCAGCATTTCAAGGGTATAAACCTGTTCTTTGAGGCGTATATTGAGTAAAAATCTGGAAGAGTTTTCCATGATTTTTACCGGAACTTCTTCCGGTTCATGGCCGATAAAGCGAAATACGACAGTATATTCTCCGGGGTCCAATCCCTGGATTGAATATTTCCCCTCATCGCCCGAGATGGTTCCCTTTCTGGTACCTTCCACAAAGATACTGGCACCGAAGAGAGGTTCTTCGTTCATATTGGTAATCCGACCCCGGAGTTCCGTTTGGGCGTTAAGCTGTGCCATAAAGAACAGACTAAGGCAAAGCCCTGCATTCCATTTTAGAAAATTCATGTTTATTATTTTTTTACACTTTCCAGGGGTTGGTAAGTGTTGATTAATTTTCCCTTCCTGGCATTATCCGGGCAGGTTCCTGTCTGATGAGTTCGTTTTTGAGGATTGATCTTTAAAACAATTGCATTCGGTAAAAAATCCTTTAGATTTGCCGGGCAAAATGTTATTAGGATCAAAGTTTCAGACAAAGGGTATGATCTCAGCCGTAAATTTCTTCGGCACCCCAATGAGTGAAGCAAAGGTACATAAAAGTTTAGAGACAAAAGTTTAAAGTATTCAGCGTGAAGGTAAAATCTATCCCTGTCAGTGAAAATTCCTTGGGACTGATCCTGGTGATGCTTGGAGCAGTGGCCTTTTCGAGCAAAGCCGTATTGGTCAAACTCGCTTACCGGGAAGGTATTGATGCGCTTAACCTGCTTACGCTTCGTATGTTGTTTGCGCTCCCGTTTTATGTTTTGCTGGCTTATTTTACCAGTAGACAGGCTGCCTATAAGCTGACAAAAAAAGATTTTATTTTCATTGGGATTACAGGAATTTTGGGATATTACCTGGCCAGTTTGTTTGATTTTTGGGGTCTGGAGTATATAACTGCGAGTATGGAGCGACTGGTTTTGTTTGCCTATCCTTCCATCACTTTGATTTTCGGGGCGGTATTTTTTAAAACACCAATTGTAAGATCGCAGTATGTCGCTCTGATCTTTACTTATTTGGGTATTTTTGTCATTTTTGCCGGTGATGTGAGTATTGAAAGTCAGAAAGATCTGATTATAGGGGGCGTCCTGGTATTCACCTGTGCGATAACTTATTCCCTTTATTTGACAGGAAGTGGATTTCTAATTCCCAAAATAGGAGCGATTAGGTATACAGCTTATGCCCTGATTTTTGCGGCTTTTGCCGTATTTTTTCATTATTTTCTGGCCAGGGATTTTCACCTGTTTGATTTTAGTGCCAGGATTTATGGATTGTCCCTGATCATGGCTATTGTTGCTACGGTTATTCCTACTTTGCTGGTATCGTATGGCATTCGTTTAATCGGGGCTGGAAATACGGCCCTGACGAGCAGCATTGGCCCGGTTTCGACTTTAACTCTTGCTTATTTCCTATTGGGAGAGCGATTGAGCTTGGTTCAGGTTCTTGGAAGTTTGTTAATATTAGCCGGAGTATTATATTTGTCGGCAGCAAAAAATAAAAAATGATGATAAAAAAAATAGCTCTGTTCTTTTTGGTCGGGATTCTTTGGGTATCGTGTAATAATGAACCATCTGCTACCTCTTCAGGCAAGCAACCCGAAGTACAAATCCATGAGATTGATGAATTGAAGCTTACGCTTCCTGTAAATTACAAAAATGTCAACGCAGTCCAGGACCTTCGGACTTTGCTGGAAAAGAGTGGTGGAAAAGTCACTGCAGCAGATCCGGGTCTTTTGGAGGTAATGGTCAACGAAATGGAGAGAGACCGTTGGTATTTTTACGATACGGAATCGGACAAGAATTTGAATTACCTTTATTTTGACAGGGTAGGGCCCCGTTTCCCGCTGGAAGAAAATCTTATTTCGAAGTACATTGAAATGTTTGAAAATCAATGTAAGGCGCAATACCAGGGGCGTAATTATACAATAGAAAAGCTGGATCAAAAAATCATGAACGTTTCGGGAAATGAAATTTTAAAATTCAGGCATAAACATACTTTGGACAAGCTGGAGTGGTTTACCAATTATTATTTAATACAAATGCAAAGCAATCGCCGGACTTTGGTGGTCATTTCCTACGATTATAATGGCGGCCAATTGGATCTCGAAAAGTATATTACCTCTATTAACTAGAGCAAAATTCACCTGACTGCCAGATAATACACCAAAATCGAACAAAATGCAGAGTTATATAATAGATGCGGTACGCACTCCTGTCGGTAATTTTACAGGGATGCTTTCAACTATCCGGACAGATGACCTGGCGGCCCATGTCATCAAGGCTCTTATTGAACGTCATCCAAACCTACCTGCTGAAGCCATTGATGATGTTATTCTGGGCTGCGCCAACCAGGCCGGGGAAGACAATCGTAATGTGGCCAGGATGGCCTTGTTGCTGGCCGGACTTCCATTTAGTGTACCCGGGGAAACCGTAAACAGGCTTTGCGCCTCGGGCATGTCCGCAGCGATCCATGCTCACAGAGCAATCCAGGCCGGGGATGGAGATTTGTTTATTACCGGTGGGGTGGAGCACATGACCCGAGGCCCGTGGGTGATTTCAAAAGTTTCAAAACCTTTTGGACGGGATGCGGAAATGCATGATTCCAGTTTTGGGTGGCGGTTTGTAAATCCTAAAATGAAGGCATTATACGGGGTGGACGGAATGGGAAATACTGCTGAAAACCTGGCTGAAAAATATAAAATCAGTAGAGAGGATCAGGATAAATTTGCTTTTTGGTCTCAGAAGAAAGCAACAGCAGCCCGTGATTCAGGCCGTTTGCGAGAAGAAATCGTGCCTGTTGAAATTCCCCGTCGGAAGGGAGATTCTTTTATTTTCGAACAGGATGAATTCATCAGGCCCGATACCACGCTTGAGGTATTGGCTAAACTGCGGCCCGCTTTTAAAAAGGCTGAAGAAGGGGGGAGCGTTACGGCAGGAAATGCCTCAGGATTAAATGACGGTGCAGCCGCTATGCTCATCGCTTCAGATGCAGCAGTGGGGAAATACCATTTGAAACCACTGACCCGTATTGTCTCCTCAGCGGTGGCAGGTGTTGAACCAAGAATAATGGGTATCGGACCGGTAAAAGCGGCCAACAAAGCGCTGGCTAAAGCTGGCCTGACCCTGTGGGATATGGATATCATTGAGATCAACGAAGCCTTTGCCGTCCAGGTGCTCGCCTGTACCCGGCAATGGGGCATCGAAGATGATGATCTTCGCATCAACCCCAATGGGGGAGGAATCGCCATCGGCCATCCACTGGGTATGACCGGTGCAAGGATTTTGCAGACTGCTTCGATCGAATTACATAAACGACAAAAGAGGTATGCATTAGTAACCATGTGCATTGGTGTAGGACAGGGCTATGCCGTTATTTTGGAAAAAGTTTAAAGGAGAAAATGGGGAAAGGAGTATATTAAAAAATAATCATTGCCCTCTCCGGCAGAATAAAAAAAGGAAGTTTCTTTAAAAGATTATTGAGCATTCGGTTCTTTATTGTTCAAGATATGCTCGATATATGCCAATTCCAATTCCAAAAAAGAAGCGATTTCCGAAGAAGACAAACCTTTTTTATGCAGAGAATGGATCACCTTGACTCTTTCCTTAATTGCGCCCTGTTCAAGTCCCTGTTCAAGTCCCTGTTCAAGTCCTTGCTCAATCCCATCAGCGATGCCTTGTTTTAATCCTTGTTTAAAGGCTCTTTTTTTTAATTCCTCTTCAATTACTTCAATTATTCCCATGGGCAGTTTGTTTTTTATTATTGGATGAATACTATTTTCAAAAATAAGCTTTTCTTCTTTTGAATGCAAGCGAATATAATAATGAATGAAACGATACAATCGTTCGATTTTCTGTTTTGGCAACCCGCTTTGTAGTAACTTTTTGGTAATCCCTATTTTTAATTTACTCCGGTCTATTGCTTTCCCCTTTTGAAGTTCAATCCAAACGGCTTCTAAAATAATGGAAAAGGGGTTGTTTGGATGCTTATTGAAATACTCCTGCTTTTTATTTTTAACTTTAAAGGTCCTGAACCGGTAGATCATACTTGTATCCCAAAAGTCTAAATGATAACTATTAGGGTGAAATAAACTGTCTCCGTCTGTAAAAATGGCCAAAGCAGTAATAGGCCTTTCAAATTTATCGTAGATACGATAAAAATAAGTAAACATGCGTTTCGAAAAAAAAGCTTCATTATACCCCTGAACTTCAATATGGATTAATATCCATTGCTCTTCTCCATTTAACAGGAATACTTTTACAAGTTTATCGGCTATTCGTCCCTGATTTTTTGATTCTGGAAATAACTGATGCAATTCCTTGTCCAAAAAATCAAATCCGCGGTCGAAATCAATGTTTTGAGATTCTTCAGGGAAGAAGAAAAATAAAAAATCTTCAAAAAGATCTTCAATAATACCTTTCCAGAGGGCATCTTTTTTTATCATTTGTTTTCATTTGGGTAAAAGAATGAGCGTCAGGCTTACAAATATAGACTTTTTTGTTTAAAATTAATTAAAAATTAAATTTAATGTTTGTTGTTTGATTTGTTCACCTTCTCCTTTTGGCCAAAACAATAAAATAATAGTACATTTGTATCCATCGTTTTGTTCCTTTTTCATTAACACCACCATCCATGACAAATAACGAGGAAGAAGAAGATCAAAAATCGCCTTCGGATAAATACAAGGGCGAAGCACTCAATGCCTACAGAGCATTTGATGAAGTATTAAAGGTCAGAAAGGGAGATCATTTTGCAGTTAAGGTGCTCAAAGTCACTGGAAGAGTTTTAGGGATTACGCTTTTTATTCTCCTGTCGCCCCTGGTCATGATTGGTTTGTTTCTTGCGTTTATCGCTGCGAGCTAATGGAAAAAGGCAAAAACGTCAGACATCCCGTTTTTTTGCTAAGTTGTCTTTTGTTTATAGCCCACCAAATGATCCAAAAGGGATTTAATATTAATATTCCCTGGATACACAGCTATCTGGATGATGTACTCGCGATGCCCATCCTGCTTACGCTTATTTTGTTTGAACGCAGAAAGTTGTTTGCCTGGGGAGAGGATTTTGTTTTTTCGGCCCTCGAATCTTTAGCATTGGTTGTTAGTTTATCGCTGGTGTTTGAACTGGTCTTTCCTGCTTTTTCCACTAAATTTACCTTCGACTGGTGGGATTTTGTTGCCTATGCATTGGGTGGAGTTATTTTTTATAAATATCTTAATGCTTGAATTGAGCCTCCGGCGGAATTTTTTTTGGGTTAAGTGGTACTGCCTTTTTTACTTTACCGGATAAACTATCTTTAACCATACAAAACAACTATTCATGAGCGCTTTAGCTTTAATCAATGGCCTCCTTTTGTCCATCATTTCTTTATTCCATTTTTATTGGGCCCTGGGAGGCAAATTCGGAAAAGATGCTGTTTTTCCCCGTTTAAAAGGGAAGCAGGAGGGCAGAAGCCCCGGTGTTTTAATAACCTTCGTCGTCGCAATTGTTTTTGGCCTTATGGCATACCTCTCATTTGGCGCAGGAGGGATTTTTGGCATTCATTTTCCCGCACAGGGATTGAAATACGGTCTGCCTGTTTTGGCATTTATTTTTTGTGCCCGGGCGATCGGAGATTTAAAATATGTGGGTTTTTTCAAAAAGGAAAACACAGGTGATTTTGCCTGGTATGACTCCAGGGTGTTTTCACCATTGAGCCTGTTTATGGGGATTGTTTTTTTTATCTTGTTCCTGAACATTACAGGGGTAATAAAATAATAAAACCCTTCAATTTCTGGATGGAGCATCCCGGGCGGTGGGGGCGGCCATGATTATACAAATAAGGATGGACAATGAACCCTAAATGTTGTAATTTTGTGTCTGTTATGGTTAGGGGAACATTGATTTTAGAAAGAAAATCAGTTTTCTTGGCGCTTCTTCAGGCACATCACCCGGTATCATAAAAAATAAACCAACCATTTCCCAACCGTTTCTAAAATCCTGGATGTCTATTAATTTGAACGTGCTTTACGATTTACGAAAAAAATATAAACCTATGCAAAAGTTTAATTTTACCGTGCTCGGCCTGTTTTTACTTATGGCCTTTTCCTTTCAAAGTTGTTTGCAAGATAGCTGTGAAAGAAGATTTACTTACACTCAGTACACGCCGGTGTATTTAACTTACCAGGAAGTTCATGACGGACAAGTGGTGAATGAGGCTCCCCGTGAGCTCAAAAATCCTGGAAAAATTTATTTTTACAATAATTATATTTTCATCAATGAAGGCAGGGAAGGCGTTCACGTGATTGACAATACCAATCCGCAGAGCCCTCAGAACATTGCTTTCATCGCCATTTCCGGTAATGAGGATGTAGCCATTCAAAACGGTATCATGTACGCCAACAGCTACGTGGATCTTTTGGCAATTGACATCAGCGATATCCAGAATGCTGCTGTGGTCGGTCGTACCCAAAGCGTTTTTAATCCTATTTGGGACGATGTGACGAATGGTCGTGTGTTGGTGGAGTATAAGGAAGAACTCGTCACTGAGACCCTCGATTGTGAAACCATCGGCTTATTACAGCAAAATCCTTATGGAGGGTATTACAAGTGTTTAGGTTGTGAAATTGATGTGGCCTTTTCCAACTCAGCAGATGATGTGGCTTTTCCAACTTCTTCAACCGGTTCAAGCGGAGGGACTGGTGTTGCCGGCTCCATGGCACGGTTTTCTTTGATCAGTAATCACCTTTATGTGGTGGATGAATATACACTTACCGTACTGGACCTCGTCAATCCTGTGGCCCCTAATGAAGTCAATGAAATTAACCTGGGCTGGGGGATAGAAACCATTTTCCCTTATGAAGACAAACTCTTTATCGGGTCCAATTCAGGCATGTTCATCTATGATAACAGCAACCCGGCCAACCCGACTTATCTTTCGGCATTTGCCCATGCACGGGCCTGTGATCCGGTTGTAGTGAAGGGCAATTACGCTTATGTGACCCTGCGTGACGGAACGGTTTGTGAGGGATTCAACAATCAACTTGACCTGGTGGATATTACTGATCTGACCAACCCGATTCTTGAAAAATCGTATCCGATGGATAATCCCCACGGACTTTCCATTCGCGATAATACGCTCTTCATCTGCGAAGGTTCCTACGGTTTGAAGTCATTTGACATTACCGATCCGATGAAAATTGATCAGCATCTTTTGGATCATGAAAAAGGACTCTTTGCTTACGATGCTATTGCATTGGCCGTGCCCGGATATGACAATACCGTTTTGGTGATTGGCGAAGACGGTTTCTATCAATACAATTTTGATGATCCTTCTGATTTGAAATTGATCAGCCTGATTCCGGTAACTAAATAAACGATGGCTTAGTTTAATTGAATGCGCAGAGCGTTTAGACATTTCTGTGCATTCAATTAACAAGGCTGTTGGAAATAAAAGCAACCGACGTTTGATCATTGGCTCATTTTTTTTTACAACAGCTGTTTTCCACGGAATTAAAAAAAATATTCTTTCTCCCGGATCCTGATTTAAAATCTCATTGGGCAAACGCCTGTTTATTGGAGTGGAAAGCAGGGGTCGTTTTTTACTTGAATCTGCTTCCGGAACGATACAGCCCTATGGAAATATTGATGATCGGAAAACAATTCAATCGAACGCCACAACGATAGGATAAATGTCTGTGGGTGGTTTATATGTTGGGTTTAATTTTTAGAAAAATGCTTATTATGATAACTCGCACATTTTTTACCTTTTGTTGTTTAATCTTTTTAAGCCTTTCTGTGAGCGCCCAGGAAAACCAATCCCAGAATATTATTTACCTTAAAGATGGTAGTTGCCTAAAAGGGACGGTGCTGAATAAAACCGAAGAGGGAGACTTGCATCTTCAACTGTTCAATGGCAGCGAACTTTTCCTTGAGAATGATCTGATCAGTCAGGTCAAAACGGAAACCCGCAAGCAAAATTATTTGCGTTCAGGATTCAGCCAGGCATCGCGGGGATTGTATTATGGGATTCATCTGAATTTTTTGGGTGCTAATGGGGCTCGGCAGGAATGGGAGGCTGAAGCCCGAAGATATGGTGCCGGGGCACATATTGTCGGCGGATACCGTTTCAATCGTTTTATTGCAGTAGGGCTAGGGTTGGGTTTCGATGGGTACGGGGATTATTTTGTGCCCGTTATGTTGGACTTGAGAGGGATCGCCCTTAAAAAGAGGATATCCCCTGTATATGCTTTTCAGGTAGGTTATGGTTTCCCGGCAGGAGGCGAACCTGATTCCAATGGCGAGTTTGTAACCCTTGAAAGAGAAGGAGGAATGATGATCTATCCTTCGGTCGGAATCCGCTTTGAAACCCGCAGGAATGTCGCCTTTATATTTGACGTGGGCGCAAAATTGCAAAACATGACCAAATCCAGGCAATACAACTGGCAATGGTGGGTCGATCCCAGCATCTACATTGATGATATCTGGTACCGAAGTTTGGCCTTTCGCTTTGGCTGGGAATTTTGATTTAAAAATAATTCAAGCAATTTATATTTATAATGGCTCCGGCAATTTATGGCCGGGGCTTTTTTTGTTTTTATCCAGGTGAGAAAAAGCCTATAAAATTTTACAAATTAAAAGTTTATTCCTATTAAAAGTTATTTTATTCCGGCCATTTTCGTATTTTTCACCTAAATCACCAGGCTATGAAAAAAAGAAACTGGCTTATTCTGTTCCTGTTCCTTTTACCAATCGGACTTTCTGCCCAATTGATGAATAATGACATGAATCAGGATTATACCAAACTCGAAATTCCATTTGAATACCAAAACAGCTTTATTATTGTAAAAGTAGTTTTTAATAATTTGCTACCCCTGCATTTTATTTTTGATACCGGAGCAGAACACACCATCCTTACCCGTCGGGAAATAACCGATGTAATGGGGGTTCCTTACCAAAGAGAATTCACCATCCTCGGTGCTGACTTAAAGACCATTCTTCTGGCTTACCTGGTACAAGGTGTTCGACTTGAAATGGGAGATCTGAATGCTTTGAACCATTCCATTCTAGTATTGGATGAAGATTATTTTGATTTTGAAAAATTCGCAGGCATTGATATACAGGGTATCATAGGGGCAGATATTACCAGTCGGTTTGTCGTTGAAATTGACTACCAACGCCGGGTAATCACTTTGCACGATCCTGCTCATTTTGAGAAACCGAAAAAGAATTTTTCTGAAATGCCCATTGAGATCGACCGGCACAAACCTTACCTCAGAGCGGATGCCATTTTCAGGAAAGACCAGATATCCAGAGACTTGAAATTGTTAATCGACACCGGCGCCGGGTTGTCGCTTCTGCTAAATACGGCAACTCAGGACAGCCTTGATCTGCCTCAGAATATTATCCGAACGGAAATCGGCACCGGACTGGGAGGTTACCTTGAAGGATATTTCGGCAGGATAGACGAAATCAGTTTTGGAGAATATAGCCTGCACGGAGTGCTCACCAATTTCCAGGAAAGGACACCAGAAATGACTGTTCTTTATGAGATAAACAGGGATGGTTTGATAGGCAACGAATTGCTGAGCCGGTTTAATGTAACCATCGATTATATCACCGCGAAGATGTATCTGCAACCCAACCGACGATACGACCGAAAATTCGTATTTGACCGCAGTGGCCTGGTCATGGCAGCCGGTGGGAAGGAGGGCGCTCGGATCTTTTATATTACCTATGTGGTGCCAGGTAGCCCGGCGGAGAAAGCCGGGATTCAAAAAGGAGATGTGATCAAGTCAGTCAACAGGTTCCCGGTGGCCATTTTTGAACTTTCAGATCTTTACAGGGTTTTCAGAAAAAGAGTGGGTAAAAAAATTCGGTTGATGATTGAGCGCGATGATGAAAAAAAGTTGTTTCATTTTAAATTACAGGAATTGATTTAACCACCAAAATACCGACTCCCGAGCGTGTAACCAGAACCAGAAGATGAAGCTTTTTCGCCAATATGATAGTATGGATTGTGGCCCGAGTTGCCTGGTAATGGTGGCCGATCACTACGGTAAGTCTTACAGCCTGGCCTATCTCAGGGATTATTGTTATATAGACAGAGAAGGTGTGTCCGCCAGAGGGATCGCCGAAGCGGCAGAGCATATCGGAATGCGGACCCTGGTGGCGAAATTAAATCTTAAAGGGGAAGGCCCAGGCGAACCAGGTCTTTTGGATGCTCCTTTACCTTGTATCGTACATTGGCAACAAAAGCATTTTTTGGTTGTTTACCGAACCAGTGAAAAATATATATGGATTGCCGACCCCGCTGCCGGAAAAAAAAAGGTTACCCATAAGGAATTTGCCAAAAACTGGTGTTCGGATGGTGGAGCGGGAATAGCCTTGCTACTTGAGCCTTCTCCTGAATTCTTCCAGAAAGAAGGCGTAAAAACAGAAAGGAAGGGCTTTCGCTTTTTATTACAATACCTGAAGCCTTACCGTAAAACACTGGCGTACCTCATACTTACCTTGTTCTTAGGTGGATTGTTCCAGTTGGCATTTCCTTTACTTACTCAGGCCATCGTTGATACGGGTATTGCCAATTATGATCTCGATTTTATCTATATCGTATTGTTGGGGCTTGTGATGTTATTCATTGGAGAGGCTACGATAAACCTCATACAAGGGTGGATGTTACTCCATATCGGTACCCGGATAAATGTGGCGCTGATCACGGATTTTCTCGTCAAGCTGCTAAGGCTCCCGATCAGTTATTTTGATCGGAAAATGACAGGAGATCTTTTGCAACGCCTGGGTGACCACCGCCGCATCGAAAACTTTCTCACCAACTCAACCCTGAGCCTGCTGTTCGCCATGTTCAACCTGTTTGTTTTTGGGTTGGTGTTGTTGTATTACAATAGCCTTATTTTCATGATCTTTGTGTTGGGAGCGATGGCCTATCTTGGATGGATTATTCTATGGTTGAAAAAACGAGCAGAAGTGGACCATCGCCGGTTTAAGGAATTATCCGAGAACCAGGAGGCCCTGATTGAGATCATCCAGGGGGTTCAGGAGATCAAACTTCAGGGCAGCTCCCGAAAACACCGCCGCCGATGGATGAATATCCAGGGAAGACTTTTTCGGGCTAACCTGAGTTCGCTTACCATTAGTCAGTATCAGGATGCCGGAGCCGGTTTCATCAGTCAGTTCAAGGATATTCTCATCACTTTTTTTGCGGCCAAAGCTGTCATCAACGGCCAGATGACCCTGGGGATGATGCTGGCCGTACAATATATCGCCGGTCAGTTAAACGGTCCTTTGTTGCAGTTTGTAGGGTTTATCAGGTCAGGTCAGGATGCTCGACTCAGCATGGAGCGCATGAGTGAGATACATGACCAGGACGATGAGGATAGGGAAGGACTCACGGATATTTTGCCCAACCACGCCGACCTGGTGCTGCAAGGGGTGAGCTTTCGGTATAATGCACTTTCTGATCTGGTTTTAAAAAATATAGACATGGTCCTTCCCGCAGGGAAGGTCACGGCAATTGTGGGAGCAAGCGGCAGCGGGAAAACTACCCTGGTCAAATTGTTACTCAATTTTTACACGCCAACCGAAGGTCGGATAAGGTTTGGCGGCATTTCGTTATCCGATATACAACCTGACCATTGGCGAAGCACCTGTAGCGCTGTGATGCAGGACGGCTTCATTTTCTCAGATACTATTGTCGGCAATATCAGTGAAAGCAGTGAATCACAGGATCCGGATAAACTTTTTGAAGCAGCCCGGGTGGCCAATATTCGTGATTTTATTGAAGCTCTTCCCCTGGGGTATAACACCAAAGTCGGAGACAAAGGCAACGGGCTCAGCCAGGGACAGCGGCAACGCCTGCTCATCGCCCGTGCCGTGTACAAAAACCCGTCCATCATCTTTTTTGATGAAGCAACCAATGCCCTGGATGCTGAAAATGAAAAAGTGATCCTGGAAAATTTGAAGACCTTCTTTGAAAATCGAACGGTGATCGTGGTGGCTCATCGGCTGAGTACCGTTAAAAATGCAGACCAGATCGTCGTTTTAGACAAGGGGGAACTTATCGAAAAAGGAACCCATGAGGAATTGACTGCACTGAAAGGAAATTATTATAAACTGGTGAAAAATCAATTGGAATTGGAAAATGAATAAAAGCAGGTGATTTTATCAATCCGATAAATTACCTGCTTTTCCAAAGTATTATTATCGAATTTTGTTCGCTAAATTGATTTTTCCCGGTTAATTTCGCTGGACAATCATAAAATCATTTATCATAATGCCTTCCCGCGCTTCATTCGACGAACAACAGGAAATACAGCAGATCATCGGGGCGATGCCCTCGCGTATTTGGTACAGGGGGATCCTTATCGTCCTGGCGGTGATAGCCTGTCTTTTGGTGATCGCTCATTTTGTGCGCTATCCGGATGTGATTGAAGTGCCGGTTATCCTGGTTGCCGAAAACCCTTCCGTTGAAATGGTATCGGAGGTGGATGCCGTTCTGGAAACCATTCTGTTTACCGAGGGCGCAAAGGTTAAGAAGAATGAAATCGTGGCTGTGTTCAGCAGCAGTGTGAATCCTGAAGATATTTCATATCTGGAACTTTTCCTTCAGGGCCTGGAATCCATTACCGAACCGGCTGAAATGGCGTCGGCTGTATTTCCTGCCGGATTGCAACTCGGCCATCTGCAGGGAGAGAGTGGTCATCTTGAAATGTTGTTGAAACAGTTTTCAGATCAGTATTTTTCAGGGTTTGTCGGCCAGCAGGTAGCAGCCCTTAAGACGGATCAATCCCTGGTGGAAAAATTGAATGCTTCTCTGCAGCAACAGTTAGAAAAACTGGAAGAAGAAGTCGGGCTGGCAGCAAAGAATTACAAGGATTATCAGGAATTGTTTAAAGAGGGAGCCGCTTCTGAAGTGGAAAAGGATGCTGCCCAAACGGCCTGGTTGGGGCTGCAAAGGCTTTTGGAAAGCAAACGTTCTGAGATCATTCACAATAACCTGGATTACAGCCAGATCAATAATCGGATCATGATGCTCCAACAGGCGGACCAAACATCCTGGCAGGAAAACCTACGCCAGATCCGGAAGCAGTGTTCCGTATTGTCGGGACAAATCGAAGCATGGAAAAATTTGTACCAGCTTACCGCGCCAATGGACGGGAAACTCGTTTTTGCCGAAAGGCGAAGCCCCGGCCAGTATTTCACAAAAGGCTCGGCTGTTTTTTCGATTATTCCTGAAGGAAAAGCAGGGCAAATCATTGCCATAGGGAAGTTATCCGGCGCGGGTACGGGAAAGGTAGAAAAGGATTTGAAGACTTTTATCCGATTGACAGCTTTCCCTTATAAGGAATTCGGTGAACTTATAGGCAAGGTGGGTAAAATTGCCGAAGCACCTGTTGTTGAAAACGGGGTAACCTATAACGAACTCACTGTAGAGCTGCCCGATTCGTTGAAAACCAATTTTGGCCGCATCCTGAATTATAGACAGAATATGCCAGGATTGGCCAGGGTGGTTACCGAAGACAAATCAGTGCTCGGCCGTCTTTTTGAGGTCTTTTACTTTAAGGGGAAGCGGATTTGAAAAGCCCGTAAAACCTATTTTTACCTGCTTTGAGGCGACGGGGTGGACTCAGATTTTTTCTGATCCGGGAATTAAAAAAGGGCAAGTCCCTGCTTTTCAATGCATACGGGGACATATTTTTCCCGATATTCTTTTTTTTTTCCTCAAATAAATTTACCTTTGCAGCCGATTTTTAAATAAAAAAATATAATTCAAATGTTCGCAATCGTAACCATAGCTGGTCAGCAGTTCAAAGTTGAGGAAGGGCAGGAGCTCTTCGTCCACCAGCTCGAAGCCCAGGACGGCGATAGCGTCACTTTCGACCAGGTACTCCTGATCGATAATGACGGTAAAGTCAAGGTAGGCACGCCGGTATTGAACGCAAAGGTTAACGCCACTGTTCTTGGCCGTCAGAAAGGAGATAAAGTTATTGTCTTCAAAAAGAAAAGACGTAAAGGATATAAAGTGAAAAACGGTCACAGACAGGCTTTCACCAAAATCAAAATTGACAGCATCGCCGGATAAGCGGCGGTCCATTATTAAATCCAAAAAAAAAGAAAGAAATGGCACATAAGAAAGGTGTAGGTAGTTCGGATAATGGCCGCGACAGTAAATCTAAACGGCTTGGAGTAAAGTTATTTGGTGGCCAGCTGGCACTTGCCGGAAATATTATCGTTCGCCAGAGAGGAACAAAATTTCATCCTGGAGATAATGTTTACCTGGGTAGAGATTTTACGCTTCATGCAAAAGTGGACGGTACCGTTGCTTTTAGAAAAAAACAAAAGAACAGAATGTACGTAAGTATCATTCCTTTTGATGTGGTGGAAGAAACGATCGCCAAGCCAGCGCCAAAGCAGGTAAAAGAGAAACCGGCTCCAGTTGTGAAAGATGCTCCTGTAGCTGCTAAAGCTCCGGCAACCGAAGCTCCTAAAAAAGATGCTCCGGCAAAAGCTGCAAAGGTTGAATTGCCTTCAGGTAAAAAGATCAACCAGGATGACCTGAAAATGATCGAAGGCATTGGTCCTAAGATTGAAGGGCTGCTCAACGATGCAGGCATCGTTACCTGGGAAGATCTGGCAAATGCTTCTGAAGAAAAGGTGCAGGCTATCCTCGATGAGGCTGGTCCTCGTTACCGTATGCACAGCCCCGCAACATGGGCTAAGCAGGCTAAATTAGCTCATGAAGCAAATTGGCAGGAACTCGAAGACCTCCAGGACAGACTGGTGGGTGGACGTGAACCTGAAGATATTAAGGAATAAAAACAAAAACAATAGTTTTAGTTTTCATAGCTTTTTGAAGGCCCCGACCTATGGTCAGGGCCTTTTTGTTTTTGAGTATATCCGAATTTATTCGGATGATGTATTGTGTGAACAGAAAAATGGTCCCGGGCACATCTTTAGCAGACGAGTATTTTTATGACCTGACAAAAAATCTAAAATTGGCTGCGCCTGTTTGAATGTTGATATACAGAATACTGACGAAGGTCAATAAGTACAGTATAGGTTGATTGTTGAAAAATAACAAAAAATTTCGTGTATTGGGGGTGTGACGAATCCGAATGAATTCGGATTTACCATGTTTAGCGCACCACCAAAAATTTCCCCGAGACCATGTCTTCTTTCCCCAAAATGCTCACCGTGTACAACCCCGGCGAAAGCTGGGAAACATCGAGGGGGTAAATTTTTTCATTGAACAGATTAGGCGTAACCGTTTCTTTGAAGATCAGCTGCCCCAGTGCATTGTGTACCCAAAAGGTATATTCTTTAAAATCGGGGCTTTGGTATTCTACAGAAAGGATTTCGGAGACGGGGTTGGGCATCATTGAAATAATCTTAAGATCACCTGTGCTTATGGAGCAGCTTTCCAGGAGTTGGAAGGCGCTGTTCGCCACGTTGAGCCGCCCTCCTGTTTTGGTAAAAGGAACCAGTGCATTAACGGAATCAACACCACTGAGCAAGACATCTTTTACCACTCGGGCTACCTCTGCCGGGTGGATCAGGGCATCGGTGGCCATTTCAGGGCAGAGCAGGCTGTATAACAACCCAATGGCTCCTGTCAGGTGCGGAGCCGCTGCTGAATTACTGCCAAAGACTCCGTAATCATCGTTCAAGCGTATCGTATAGGAATCATCGCCGGGAACTCCCATGTCAATGGAAGTCGTGCCAAAACCGGAATTCTGGGATTTTTCATCATTCATCAGGGTATTGGTGACCGTCAACAGGTAATCACTGGGACAGGTGGTGGGGAAATCCCCATACAGATCCACGTTGTAATTGGTATTGGCGGTTCCGGCGGCGGTGAGTATGCCATGGCTGCCCATGAGATCGTAAAGATCCCTGATGATCGGTTGTTCATCGCAAAACTGGTTTTCAATGCCCCAGGAGGCATTTGTGGCGACAACGAATGCTCCATGTGTGCCTCCGGAAGTATTGTATAACTCTCTCATATCGATGACATATTCGTAGGCAGCAATGATAGAACTGATGGTTTTGGTATCGAGCAACATCAGCTTGATGTTCCAGTTGACCCCGCTGACTCCGAGTTTGTTGTTGCCACGGGCACCGACGATTCCCGCAGCGGAATGACCGTGGGTGCTCAACCCGTGAGCACTGGTATCCGTTCTGAAATTCCAGCCGACGTAATCATCGATGTAACCATTGTTATCGTTATCGATATTGTCTCCGGGAATTTCGGCATGATTGTACCAGACATTGTCGCGCAGGTCGACATGGGTGATATCAAATCCTGAATCGAGGATGGCGATGACAATGGTGTCCCCATTGATGGTAAGCCCACCGGTGCTCAGTTCCCAGGCTTCAGGCATGGCTATGCGATCCATATCCCACTGCTCGGCGTAATTGAGATCGTTAGGGGTAAGACGGTAATTGACTTCGGCATTAAACTGAGCTTGTATGACATCTTTATTTGAGCGAAGTTGTTGAATGACCGATTGTTTGTCCGCCTTTTCGGAATCAAATTGGAGTAAATGAATATTAGTACGATGTCCTAAGTTTTTCATCCAACGAAAGGTGGAAAGGTCTTGCCTTTTGTTTAAATTTGAAATAAATGCATTAATATCAGTTTCCGGAGTTAACCAAACGATGAGTTCCCGGTCGATGGAGGATACTTCGGAACGCAACTGGCCAGAGAGGGATAAGCTTGAGAGAAAACACATAAAGAGGACGAAGCAATACTTCATAAAGCGCGAATGTTTTTTTACCCGGCAAATATACAGGCTTTAAATAAAAACGTAATTTAATTTGTTCAGTTTACCTGCTAAAGGATTCTTTAAGAACTTAGGAAAATTTAAAACCTCACCTGCAGACGCAGGAAAGCAGGTTTAAAATGATAAACCTGCCAGCTCCGCAGGAAGGCTGGTTTAAAAGTACTGATTTTCAGTGATTTACAAGATTTAGAATGTTGACTTGTTTTTTCATCGTTCCTTATAGTACAAAAAATTGCATAATAAGCAGTAATTGACAAATCTTTGTGGCTTTGTTTCAGGCCATCAATTTTAAGCACTCGTATTTTAAAGGAGGCAAAATTGGGCACATAAAAAAGAAAATATGATTCAGGTTTTTATAGAAAATCCCATTTTACTACTGTTTGTGGTGGCCGGAATCGGTTATGGCCTTGGCAGCATTAAGTTTAAAGGAACGGGCCTAGGGGTTGCGGCGGTTTTATTTGTGGGCTTGTTTTTTGGTGGATTGAGCCCCGACCTGCGTATTGAGGAGTCCATCATATTTCTGGGGCTGGCGATATTTGTGTATTCCATAGGCCTTTCCAGCGGGCCCAGCTTTTTCCAGAGTTTTCAGCAGAAGGGGCTGAGGGATATATCTTTTGTGGTAATGATGATTGCACTGTCGGCAGCCATCGCTTTGGGATTACATTTTATCTTCGGGTTTTCAGCCACCACTACTTCCGGAATATTTGCCGGGAGCACCACCAATACGCCTGCTCTCGCAGGACTGCTGGATGTGATAAGCAACAAAGAGCTGACGGCTGAGCAGCTGCTTAAAATGAGTCAACAGGCAGTCGTGGGATATTCACTGACCTATCCTATGGGGCTCATCGGAGCTATAATTGCTATACAGGTGATGAGCAAATTATTGAAAATTGATCTAAAAAAGGAAGAAGAGGAGCTCAAACATGATTATCCTGTCAAACAAGAGATCATCAAAAAGACCCTCGTGATTATCCGCCCGGAATTTACGAATATTTCTATTCGTGATCTGAAACGGGAGCATCAGTGGAAAGTTGTATTCGGCCGCCTGCAAAGGGGAGAGGTGTTTGAATTGACCAACTGGGATTCAAAATTCGAATTGGATGACAGGGTCGTGGTGGTTGGGGACAAGACAGAAATTGAAAGAGTTGCCGCGGCCCTGGGAGAGATGCTCCCGTACGATATGCCGGAACACTTGTCGGACTATATTACCAAACGTATTTTTGTGTCTAATCCCAAAATCGCAGGAGAGCGTCTTGCCGCCCTGAATTTACCGGAAAAATTTTCCGCCATGGTAGCCACTATTCGTCGGGGAGATATCGACCTCCTGGCTGGTGGCAATACGGTGATGGAACTCGGCGACCAGGTTTTATTCGTCGCCCGACGAAATGACGTTTCCAAAATATCTGCATTTTTTGGCGACTCTTTTGAAGCGTTATCGCGAATCAATCTTTTATCCTTCGGACTGGGCATGGCAATGGGATTGCTGCTGGGTATGGTAAGCATTCAGTTGCCCGGTGGGGTCACTTTTAAACTGGGGTTTGCAGGAGGCATCATTATGGTGGCCTTGATATTAGGCGCTTTACGCAGAACAGGCCCCATCGTCTGGACCTTGCCTTATAGTGCCAACCTTACTTTGCGGCAGATAGGTTTGATCTTACTGCTGGCAGGGATCGGGGTGAATTCCGGACATACTTTTGTGAGTACCATTTCAAGTGGGGGAGGAGGCTGGATCGTACTGGCGGGAAGCATCATCAGTTTTTTGACCGCCAGTATTACCTTGTTGGCCGGGTACAAATTATTAAAAATCCCTTTCAGCATTTTGTTGGGCATGGTCGCCACACAACCCGCTATACTGGATTTCGTGCTGGATCGGACTCAAAACAAATTACCAATATTGGGTTATACCCTGATATTACCTGTTTCCCTGATTTTCAAAGTATTATTTGTACAGATTTTGTTTGGCCTGATGTATTGAAGAATCGGGTTGTGGGCTCTTGTGAAAAGAAAAATGATAAAAATTCCGTTTTTACCGGGAGAAAAAAAGTGGCAAGGCTTATTTCGGTAACTATCCCATACTGCATTTACCGATGCCAAACAAAACGACTAACCAGACGAGACCTTTGAAGAAAAAAAACAAAAATCCTAAAACGCCTATACGTTTCAACCAGTTTTTCAATCCTTGCTTTTGTTCTTTCTCCATTGTTTTGAATTGTTCAGTTTGAAATCAAAGCTAATAAAAAAAATAAACAAACAAAACGGGGGAAAGTTGAAACATAAGTTCACCCTGGTATTTCAGTAATTGTCTTTGTTGCGAGTTGCGAGTTGTGATGTTATTTATTTGAAACCATTAACCCGTAACGTATTGATTGCCATTATTTAACAGTCAAATTTAAATCGAATTTTTCAACTTTAAAAAATAAGGGGTGCCCAAATTTTATTACCAAATTTTGACAAAACTTCCTCAATCTACCTTTTTTAGTACTACTTGAGCGCCTTGTTTTTCAATAATAAGATTGAAATATTCCCTAAGTGGCAGATAGTTGTTTGGCAGGAAGAACGTTTCCTTGATGCTCATTCTGTTGGTGAGTTGTACCAGGCGATCATTCACTTTTTTAAATTCGTACAAAAAACTACCCCCGCTTTCCGGAAGCGAAAATGCAATGTTTTCAGGAAGTTCTTCAATGACATATCCGTCAGGAATGGTCAATTGAAGGATATAGGTCTGATCTATTGGAAGCAGGAGATCTACTGGAAATTTTCGATTCTCTGCTGTAAAAGGATTTTCTTTTACCCCAAAAAACAAGAGAGGTTCAAAGTAAATCAGGTCACCGTTTTGAATGGCTTTATCCACGATCTTTACTTCATAGGAAGCAGTAATCTTTTCATCGAAATTGTCAACATTTTCAAAAGCGGATGAAAGAACTTCCAATCCTTCCTCATCTTCTTTTTCCTTGGAATTCAAAAAAGTTGCTTTATCGCCACCGGTTTGCTTTTGCATTCTTTCTCTGAAATCCAGGGCAGCATAGTCGGAAAGGAGCATATTGATGCTCCCTTCAAAGGTGCCGTCTTCATTGAGTAACAACTTGGCCTGGGTGGCCGTTTTATACTTTTTGGAAGGGATAAGTGATACCCAATCTGTATAAGTATCTGTAAACAGCCGGCCCCTCAAATTCAGATCGTAATCAGGAAGCATCCCGATGGGGGTATATTCGTCAGTGGCATCCATGAGGATGAAGTTTTCCCCGATTTTTGCAGCGGCAATGACATGGTTGAACTGGGTAATTCGGGGGCTGACAGGATTGATAAAACCATGGTTTCTGGTGCTGAGTGAAACGGGATAGGCTTCAATGTCCGCAGCCCTTAACATTTGCAATAATAAAAAATTGAGATCGGAAGAAGAACCTTCGTGCGTGCTGAGCAGGTCGATGATCGAAGTCCTTGGAAAATGAGAAAAACTGCCGTTCCACCTGTATTGTTTTTGAACGTATTGGAAAATGGCAGAAATTTTTTCTTCATTCGTTTCCAAGTCTTTAGTCAATTCTTCTGTGGTGGACAATACTGGCCTTTTCCGGTCCAGCCGCCCGCCGAAATCACTATCCGTCATCAAAAGGTGGCGTACATTCTCCCAGGTCCTGTTGAATTCCTGTCGGTAGGAAGAAGGGAAATCCGTGCCGGACAATTCAAATTCAACTTTTGATATAAAATTGGAAGGAGCTGCCATATAGGGTTCTGAATGGAATGCAGGAACTTCCTTTGCCTCAAATTCATACCTTTGGGTTTTAAATTGTATGGAGGACATTTCAGTCATTGCACCATTGATCTGGTTAGGCGAAGTACTGGTTCGAAAGGAAAATTTTCCTTGTCCGAATGAAGTTTCATTTTTGGTGATCGATCCATGTTCATAACCCTGGCTTGTGGTTTTGTAAATGAAATATTCGGGGATTTCAGCAAAAAACTCACTCTTTACCACGGGTATTTCATACTGGTAGCGCCAGGGGGTGAGTTCAAAAAGGAAATCAGAAAGAACCGTATAATTGATATCTACTACAGACCCTTCCTGCAAATTTGGCATGGCGAATTTTACAACCATGGTGTATTTATCGACCTCCTCCTCGAATGTCTCCCGCTGTCCGATTTTTTCTTTTTCGATGTTTCCATCAACAAGGTTGTAGGTTATGGCCTTGAAAGCGGTCAGTTTTTCATAATTGCCATCGGACTGGTACAGTGAGATGGGAATGTCCACATAATCAAAACCGGATTTCTTAAAAACCTTGATCCTGATGTGCCGGTTGGTCTGAACCTGAAAACCTTTATCGTTATTATACAGAAATTGAATATTCTGACTTTCATAAAGCACAAGGGCAACAGCCTCGGGGTCCTGATCGTATTCAGTCATTTTCATGTCTGACATATCGACCTTCCCGAATTTCACTTTTTGGGAGAATCCCTGGAAGGTGACGAGGGGTAGAATGAGTGCCAATAAGAAATACCTGGAAAAGGAAGATGTCTTCATTTGATTCAATTTAAATGATGAATTTGGACAATTGGGTTGGTTTAAAGGGTGCAAAATAAAAAAGCCGATTCAATTGAACCGGCTTTTTTATCACTTTTTCTGAAATTTATAATGATTATAAATAAAAGGCTTTTTTGACTTTATCTACAAAATCGAGTTTTTCCCAGGTAAAGGTTTCTACTTCCATTACCTTTTTCTCTCCGGAACCATTCACGAGCGTGATGGTTTTGACTTCCGGTGTTCTGCCCATATGCCCGTAAGCTGCAGTATCTGAATAAATAGGGTTGCGCAGTTTGAGCCGCTGTTCGATGGCATACGGACGCATATCAAACACTTCCATTACTTTTTCAGCGATCTGCCCGTCAGTCAACCCGACCCTTGATGTTCCGTAAGTCTGGATGTAAATATTAGTCGGTTTTGCAACGCCGATGGCGTAAGAAACCTGAACCAATACTTCATCACAAACACCGGCGGCCACCAGGTTTTTGGCAATATGGCGTGTAGCGTAGGCTGCAGAACGATCCACTTTTGAAGGATCCTTTCCGGAAAAAGCACCTCCACCGTGAGCTCCTTTTCCCCCGTAAGTATCAACGATGATTTTACGTCCGGTCAATCCGGTATCTCCGTGCGGTCCCCCAATGACGAATTTTCCTGTTGGGTTGACGTGGTAGGTGATGTGGTCGGTAAATAATTTTTGCAATTCGGGTTTGATCGTGGCTTTCACCCTTGGGATGACGATATTGATGACATCCTCACGAATCTTCGCCAGCATTTTTGCATCCTCATCAAAATCGTCATGCTGGGTAGATACGACGATTGAATCGATGCGTTGCGGCTTATTGTCATCTGAATATTCTATAGTTACCTGGGATTTTGAATCCGGTCGCAGGTAAGTCATTAATTTGCCTTCTTTACGGATTGCAGCGAGTTCCACCAGAATTTTGTGAGCCAGGTCAAGCGCCAAAGGCATATAGTTATCGGTTTCATTGCTGGCATAACCAAACATCATACCCTGGTCGCCGGCGCCCTGATCCTCCGGGTTGGAACGTTCCACCCCCTGGTTGATGTCGGGAGATTGTTCATGGATAGAAGACAGTACGCCACAGGAATTGCCCTCAAACATGTATTCAGATTTGGTATATCCAATCCTGTTGATGACATCTCTGGCAATTTTCTGAACATCGAGGTAAGTACTGGATTTTACCTCTCCCGCGAGTACTACCTGTCCGGTAGTCACAAGGGTTTCACAAGCCACTTTTGAACTTGGGTCAAAAGCCAGGAAATGGTCAACAAGGGCATCAGAAATCTGATCGGAAACTTTATCGGGATGACCTTCGGAAACAGATTCCGATGTAAAAAGATAAGGCATAGTATTATTTTTTTTTAAAGTCGCTGCAAATTTAGATAATTATATGATTATTGGGTTATACTCTGGAGAATTTAAAATTTTAAAAAATAAATTTTATAAAGCCTTCACGTGGGGGGCTTTTTGGGAAGGAATGGACTTAAAAAGGGTGCAGTTCTTTTTTGTACCACTCCACTTTTGATCCAAAACTACCCAAATGTGTAGTTTGTAACTTTCAGCAACCGATTACCTTTGTATGGAATTGAGAAACTTCTATGCACTTTTCAGAAGGATTCAATTCACAACCAACTACCAGCCTTTGTGCTTGTCGGCTTACATTCGACAGGTTTTTATCAATAATATATTTTCCAAAAGTTGTCACAACCTGCTTTGGACAGGCAGGTTGAATCATCATCATTAGCACATAAAATTTATGTTGCTGTAAAGGGGCGCACCATCCGGAGCATTCCCTCTGCAAAACAATGGACTCAGTATGAAAAACAAAGAGCTGCCGACGGGCAGGTACTCAGAAAGAAGTATGTCTATTGTTTCACCAATTTTATTAAAGTTATGATGAAAAAAACTTTACTTGTTGTGTCGATGGTACTATTTACCTTGGGCATAGCGCTTGCACAACGTTCCATAAGTGGCACGGTCACAGACCAAACCGGAGAGCCGCTAATCGGGGCAAGTATTCTCGTCAAGGGAACCACCTCCGGTACGGTAACAGATTTTGACGGTCGATACACGCTTAGCGTTGCCGAGGGCCGCGATGTCCTGATTTTCAGCTTTACCGGATTTGACCCAAAGGAAATTCCCATCGGAATATCCAATGTGATTGACGTCGTCCTGACTGAAGGGATCACCCTGCAGACTGCCGTGGTCACCGCACTCGGTATTGAAAAAGACGAGAAAACACTCGGTTATGGAGTAACCCAGGTCGATGGGGATGAGATCACCAAAACGCGGAACAACAGTTTTGTGGATGCGCTTTCCGGGAAGGTTGCCGGACTGACCGTAAACACCAACAGTCAACCCGGAGGAAGTTCGGAGATTGTCATCCGGGGGTATGGGTCGGTTACCGGAAATAACCAGGCACTGCTCGTCATTGACGGAGTGCCGGCTTCCAACGGTAACAATACATCCGTTACTACCTTATTAAACCCGCTGGATGATTTTAACCGATCCCAGGATTTTGGTAACCAGGTCAATGATATAAACCCTGATGATATCGAAAATATTTCAGTTTTGAAAGGAGCCGCGGCCACAGCGCTTTATGGTTCCCGTGCCGCCAACGGAGCCATTATTATTACCACCAAATCGGGAAAGCGTAATCAAAAACTTACTGTTGATTACTCCGGTTCTTACACGCGTTCCCAGGTGAACAGGTTGCCCCATATGCAAAATACTTTCGGTCAGGGCTGGAGTGGCCTGTTCGATAATATTGAAAATGGGAGCTGGGGACCTAAGACAGACAATGAACTCCGTTTATGGGGAAATACAGTGGATAATTCCCGTCAGCTGAAACCTTTCACTGCCTTGGAAAACAACCTCCGTGATTTTTATGATACCGGTTATGGAGTCAATAATTCCGTTTCTGTGGCCGGGGGGAATGAAAGTGCAAGTTTCAGACTTTCCTATTCCAATGCCCAGGAAGATGGTGTGGTGCCCACGGATGCCGATTCCTACAAAAGAAATACGGTCGGCCTGAAGGGAGAGATCGGCAATGAAAAGGTCACCATTGGGGCTTCTGTTGAATTTATGAACAAGGAACAAAAGGCCATCGCTACCGGTCAGGGAGATGATGCCGGCGCCGGTAAAGTATTGTTCCAGGAACTGATCCAGATTCCCCGCGATATTTCCATCGTGGACCATAAGGATTATGAAGGGAAATTCAATAACCTCGATAATTATTTTACGCCTTATGCCCAGAATCCTTATTACATTTTAAACAACCAGGGGAATGAGTATTCTGAAAATCGGGTCAGGGGAAATACCAATATCCAATATCGCTTTACGGACAAATTAAAAGCTTCTCTCCGCATCGGTGGGGACTTTTCCAACGCCGGCATTTTCGATTATGGAAATGTGGCGCGGATTACTCCGGGCTCTCCAAACTCTTCTTCGAATGATGTGGTCGGACGTGTTGCTGAGAATAACATTACCCGCCGGCAAATGAATGGAGATCTCTTGTTGAGTTACAACACCAACATTGGCAATGATCTCAGCCTTGATGTAACACTCGGATCCAACGTAAACGAACAATATACTAAATACGTAGCCACCTTTGTTACAGATCTTACCATTCCGGGGTTTTATCAATTGTCTAACTCCACTGTAAATCCTACCTCCGCCTCCGCGATTTCGCTGAGAAGGTTGGTTGGGGTGTACAGCATTGTGAATTTGGGTTACCGGGATTGGTTATACGCCACTTTACAGGCGAGAAATGACTGGTCTTCTACCTTACCTACTGATAACAATTCGTTTTTCTATCCGGCTTTTACCGTTTCTGCTATTTTGTCTGATGCCCTCAACTTACCTTCCGGAACATTATCCTTCCTGAAGTTGAGAGCTTCCGTTGCCCAGGTGGGTAATGATGCGCCGCCTTACAGAATTGTACCGATTTATACTGCTGCCCAGGCCGCAGCGGGTGGATTTGGTACCATCCAGTTTCCAATAGGGGGCACCAACGCCTTTGAATTGGGGGACCGTATCGGAAATGACCTGCTTCAGCCGGAGATCACTACTGAATATGAAGTGGGAGCGGATGTTCGTTTGTTCCAAAACAGAATTGGTTTGGACATTGCCTATTATGACCGGATCACTACGGATCAAATCATCAATGTGGAGAAAGATCCGACTTCCGGGTTTACCAGCCAGACGGTAAATATTGGTAAAATTCAAAATAAGGGCATTGAGTTTATGCTAAACCTGACGCCGGTAAAGAAGGGTAAATTCAGATGGGATCTTAACTACAATTTCAATAAGAATAAAAACGAAGTACTCGAGCTTAACCAGGATGCTGCTTCCGGTAATTCCATCGTCTTGAATACAGCTTACGCTATTGAATTACGCGCCGAGGTAGGCCAGCCCCTGGGAACCATTTATTCTCCAACGGCCCAGTTGGACCCGAACGGAAACGTAGTGGTGAACCCTTCAAATGGTTTGCCGCAACAGGCAAGTGACAAAAAGTTGATGGGCAGCATCAATCCGGATTACCAGATGGGATTGAGCAATACGCTGACTTATGGTGACTTTGCGTTGTCTTTTGACGTGGATTACCGTAAAGGAGGTGTTTTCTGGTCTTACACGGCCCGGTTGAATTATTTTGTGGGCAATGCATGGAATACGCAATACAATGACCGTGAACCTTACATTATCCCGAACTCAGTGGTTGAAAATTCAGACGGCACTTTCGCTGAAAATACCACTGAAATTGACCGAAGCAACATCTACACCTTCTGGGGGGGAAGTTCTGTTCCTGCCAGGGAAGAAAATCATGTGTTGGATAAAACGTTCTTCAAGCTGAGGAATCTTTCCTTGTCTTATAATTTACCGACAACACTGACCGATAAATTGCACGTTGGCAAAGCCAGCCTGACCGTTTTCGGCAGAAACCTGGTTTTGTGGACGCCTGAGGAAAACCACTTCGTCGATCCTGAAGGCTCAACTTTCGGTATTGGACTTGCCGGAAAGATCGGAGAATTCTCTTCCTCACCGACCAATGCAGTTTATGGGGTGACCTTAAAGTTGTCCCTTTAAAACAATATGATACATGACAATCGGGCCCGAACCGGCCATTTGCTCCGGGCCTGATTTCAAAATCTAAAAATTTAAAAAAAATGAAAAAAATAGTAATTTATAGTGCCTTTACTTTATTGGCCTTTCTTTCCAGCTGTTCAGATTTCCTGGATGTGAATTCAGATCCGAACAATCCAACGGAAGTGGATCCTTCCCTGGTACTGCCCTCTGCAGAAGCACAAATAGCAGGGGTGCTCAATGGCTATTACGGTGTATTGGGAGGAATATGGTCTCAGCACTGGACACAGAGCCACGTCGCTTCTCAATACAGGAGTGAAGATTCTTACGGGCTGACCAAATCCAGCTATAATGTGGCCTGGAGAGAATTGTATTCTGATGCATTGATCGATTTGTCGGTCATCCGTAAGAGTGCGGAAGAGGCAGGAAACTGGAATGCTTACCTTCAGGCTACGAGCCTCATGGCATATACCTACCAGATTCTGGCTGATTTTTATGATCAAGTTCCATTTTCCGAGGCATTAAAAGGGAACGAAGGCATCAATGAACCTGTATTTGATTCGGGGCAGGATGTTTACGATGGATTGATCGATATGTTGGATGAAGCTTTGGCCAAAGATTTTACAGCCGACGGCAATACCTGGATACAAACAGATTTTGTCTTTGGGGCGCTGGGCAAAGACGGACAGATCGATAGCTGGATACGTTTTGCCAATACGCTTAAACTGAAAATTTATCTTCGCCAGACGGAAGCCAGAAGTTCGGTGGCCCAGGATGGGATTTCCAAAATTTTAAACAGTGATAATCTCCTCACCGGGGATGCGGCTATGGATATTTTTGAAGATGTGGCCAACAGGAGTTACCCGCTTTACGAAACCAATGTTCGACAGCTAAATGTTGCCACCAATTTGAGAGGAAGTCATACTTTCATTTCATACCTGCTGGAAAACAATGATCCAAGGATCGATGCGTTTTTTAATCCCGGTAATAACGGGCACTTTGGATTGAGACAAGGTGACTTTGATGCTTTGTCAACAGATATTGATCCGGCAGCTCCTGATGTTGCTGTATTTAGCCCAACGACTGCCTTTTATTTTTTCACCACAGAAGAAGTTAATTTCATGCTTGCCGAGGCCAATCTCCGCTACGGGAATTCCGGTGATGTGATCGGATATTACAACAGCGGGGTGATGCAATCCTGTGCCAGACATGGGGTAAATGGAGACGGACTCGTCAGTGACGGGGGCGCTTATGCTTATCCGGACGGAACGTTAGATCAAAACCTGAAAGCCATCATGATGCAAAAATGGGTTTCCATGGTGGAACGCGGTTATGAATCTTTTATGGATCAAAACAGGACTGGCATTCCCAATATTTCCAGTGTCCCGGCTGATGATCCTAATTATGTACCCGGGGAGTACACCTATTCCATTGCCGGGGTGACCAATGGGGTATTTCCCCGCAGGCTTATTTTTCCTGACCTGACCAGGAGGAATAACAGCAATACCCCAGTGGAACAACCTATTACTGAGCGAGTTTGGTGGGCAAAGTAATTGGCTTTTTTAATTAATTAAATTCAACATAAATGAAAATAACTAAAATAATAGCGGCATTGGCCATATCGATGGTTATTGCTACGTCGTGTACTAAAGAGCTGGAGACGGAAAATCTCTCCAGAACCACTTTTTTTGCTGATTTGACCATGGCAGGAGCGCCTGTCGTCTTTCAACCGATAGGAGAGGCGTTTAATGATCCCGGTGTAACGGCAACCGAAAATGGGGATGAAATTCCAGTAGTGGTTTCGGGGAGCGTGGATGTAAATACACCTGGTTTTTACAATATTTCATACAGTGCTGTAAATTCTGATGGTTTTGCTTCTTCACTTTCCAGAACCGTGATCGTTTATGAAAACGGAGATGTTGTGGGGATTTACGACGGTACGCGTGTAGGCGTTAGCGGTGGACTTATCCTGCTTTCCACCAACCCTGGGGGCGGATATTTTATTTCTGACCTGCTTGGGGGGTATTATGAATTCGGAAGAAGTTACGGCAATGACTATGCCGCTCCGTCCACCATTCAAATTTCCGGGAATACCGTCACCGCCGGGGTAGGTAACTGCGCTTTTGGCCCCGTGGAATTGACCAATGGAGAGATCAGTGACGATCACCAGACCATGACATGGAGAGCTACCCTGGTGGATTATGCTTTTGGTTTCGATGTTGAACTTACAAAAATTACTAACTAATCAAAATTGATATAATGAAGAATTTTAAAATATTAATTTTCGCCGCTGCATTGATGCAGCTTACCGCCTGCGATCTCGGCAAAGAACCTGAAATAGGAGGCGTGCTGCTCCAGGAGATGTGCGGAGAATGGTGGATCAAGGTATATTATGAAGGTAATGCCCTTACCGGGTATAATTTGATGAGCACTTTTAATACTGCGGCCAATTCAGATAAGGATATTTTTATCGATGATCATGAATTGTGGCCCTTCAAAGTGCATGCCACGGCAGACCTTGGTAGCATGGTACTCAGTGGGTCCAATCTTGATAATTTGTATGATGAGAGCATTACCGTAAACATCCTGGAAGGTAAGATCATAAAAGCCGCAGCCACCACAAGCGGGGGCAACAAAACGGATTCCATTTATCTTAGAATGGAGTTTGCCGATGATCCGGGTACTGAGTATGTATATTCCGGATACAAGCGCACAGGATTTCTTGAAGACGAGCATTAATTGATGCAAATGCAGGCTTGAAAAGATCACCTGGGCCGGGAATAGATTCTCAGTTTCCTGGCCCGGGTGAATCCTCAAAATATTCAATTTTTATTAAAATTTTCCATTTAAAAAAGCAACTTCCCGGTTTTTATTATGTCTTTTGATGAAAGCATTTAATTGGAAAATTTAATATTTATTTAACGCAGACTACCCAAGTATGTAGTAGATGCGAAAGAATTGTTACTGTATTTTTATCCAGGAATTTGCCAACGCCCGTTTTATGAATTGCTGAGGGTTATTTAGACCAAAAACACAGCGAAAATGGGTACAGATTCGTTTTATAAAAGAACTCCGGAAAGCCAAAAGAAAACAAAAGCGTTTGGAATGAAAATTTCAGACGTTTAGAATCACCTGACAAAAAAAAAATATGATTTCTGTAGCGATCGTTGATGAACAACGTGACGTTAGAGAAGGGCTACAGAATCTGCTCAATTCGGCAGAGGGATTTTCCTGTATTGCTACTTATAGCGACGGAGAATCTGCCCTTAAAAATATACGTCGTGTTCGTCCTGATGTAATTTTAATGGATATAGATCTCCCTATAATGTCTGGCGTGGAGTGTATCAAATCAATCAAAAATCACTTGCCGGATATTGAGATCGTCATTCTTACCCATCTGACTGATGATGACCACATTTTTCAGGCGCTGAGTGCAGGGGCAAGTGGTTATCTTTCCAAGAGTATTTTTCCATCCAAATTGCTAAGTGCCATTACTGAAGTGGTCAATGGCGGGGCACCCCTGAATATGGATGTGGCCCGGCGTGTTGTGATGTCCTTTAACAAAAACAAGGTTGAATTTTCCCAGATATCCAAGCGTGAGTCGGAGGTATTGGAACTGTTGTGCGAGGGACACAATTATAAAAACATCGCAAGAACGCTATTCATTAGTCCCAATACGGTAAGATTTCATCTGAAAAACATTTACAGGAAACTGCATGTCAATAGCCGGCATGAAGCAGTATTAAAAGTAACCAGCGGGGAAGGGGTTCGGAATTTTTGAACCTGATCTCCATAGAGAAATAAATGGCAAAAGATCATTTGTTTCTCTTAGTGATAAGAGTTTTTCATACTAGTCCAAATTTGTTGTCGTGCACTCCGGTGCACGACTTTTTTTTGCCTCGGCTCCTCCTATCTTCTCCGCCTCTTTTTTTTCTTATCGCCTATGTTATTGAGTTCGTAAAAGAAGCGCAGACTGATAAAATAGGATCGCATAGAATCATTTTTTATGAAATGGTCCACTTCATTTTTATCAAAAAGCAGGTTGGCTGAAAAGGTTTGGCGAAGATCAATTCCAAATTTATTATTGACCGGCAGGAGATGCACGCCTGCAAAAATACCGAAATCATTCCGATTGAAATAAGAGGAAATTTCCCTGAGCGATAAAATTTCTCCTTCCATAGAAGATCCCGGATTGTTGAAGATTTCCGTCGTTTCGTAAGAAATGAGCCGCCCGAAGGAAGCCCCTGCATAAACCCTGAAAATGCCGGTGGATTCATAATCGGAAATGAGAAAAGAGAGGTAAACCGGTGTTTCTACGTAATTGAGGTTAAGAGAGATGTTCCTTCGGTCAGAAGGGGAGGCTCCGCGCTGGCTGAAAAGGATCTCCGTATGCAGTTGCCACCTGTCTTCCAGGTTGATGATGCTTCGCAGGCCAGCGGTCATTCCAATTTTTTTGTATCCCCGCTGGTTATCGCCATTGATCTGACAGAGGTTTATTCCGGCCAGTGCTGCGATGCCAAATTTTTGGCCATGGGAAACATTTAGGACGAAAGAGAAAAATAGGGCTGCAAGGAATAATTTTTTTTTCATTACGGGTGTTTTTATTAGAAAATTAGCATGAATTGATTTAATACAGAAAAGACAATCACCCGATAAGATGATACCTCCTGTTTTAAAATGATGATGTGGCTTTATTATAATTCTATTTGGATTGAAGAGGCAAAACGGATAGGGGATTAACATAAAGAAGATTAACCTTTTATTAAACGATCTCCATGATGTCTTCGCTGCTATAAAGATAACATTTTGGAAAGTAAAGCGTTAAAAACAGGCGGCAATATTAAATTGTTCGCTGAATTATTTTTACCTTCAACCTCTATTTTATAAAATATAAATCTAATTTTTAAAAATAAGAAAAATGGAAAAAAACAGCGTAAAGGTTACCTGGAAAGGTGGACCGGTAACCTTGTTAGGAAACGAAATTAAAGTAGGTCAGAAAGCGCCGGATTTTACAGCCTTAGGAGCTACTTTGAATAAGGTTAAATTGTCTGATTACGCAGGTAAAGTGGTGGTCATTTCGGTATTCCCTTCATTGGATACCGGACTTTGTGCCATTCAAAACCGAACTTTCAACCAGCTGGCTGCCAAATTGGGCGAAGACATTGTTATTTTAGGAATCTCCAAAGATTTACCTTTTGCGCAAAGTAGATTTTGTGCAGCGGAAGGTATTGACAAAGTACTTATCCTATCTGACTATCGCGACCTGGGATTTGCGGCTAACTACGGATTTTTTATGGATGAATTGGGCTTGCTTGCCCGGGGGATTGTAGTAGTGGATAAAGGTGGTGTGGTGCGCCATGTGGAATATGTTCCGGAAGGCACTACCGAGCCGAACTACAATGCCGCGCTAGAGGTTGCCAAAAGCCTGGTTTAAATTGAATATTACAAAGGATAAATAATAAAAAGTGCCCGCTCAGAATACTTACTGGCGGGCACTTTTCAATCTAAAAAAACCGTTAACCAATAATAGATTGGACGAGATGAATAGATTCATCCGCAGAGGATTTAAAAAATAATATATGTCAGTTTCTGTTAAAGGACTTACAAAAGTTTATGGCGATCAAAAAGCCATTGATAATATAAACTTTGAAGCTAAAAAAGGAGAAATTCTTGGCTTCCTGGGGCCTAATGGCGCGGGAAAAACCACGACCATGAAAATTCTAACCAGCTTTATCCCCCCAACGGCAGGAGAGGCCTCTGTTTGTGGATTCAATGTGCAGGAGGAAGAAATGGAAGTCAGGAAACGCATCGGGTACCTGCCAGAGCATAATCCTTTGTACAAAGACATGTATGTAAAAGAATACCTCAGGTTTATCGGCGGGTTACATAAAATAAAAAATATGACATCTCGTGTCGATGAAATGATTGAGCTGACGGGATTGGAACGGGAACAGAAAAAACTTATCGGCGATTTGTCAAAGGGTTACCGCCAGCGGGTCGGCTTGGCACAGGCCATGATCCACGATCCCGAAGTACTTATTCTGGACGAGCCTACTACCGGTCTTGACCCCAACCAGTTGGCTGAAATTCGGGCTCTGATCAAAAAAACAGGACAGGACAAAACGGTTATTTTTTCGACACACATCATGCAGGAGGTGCAGGCTCTTTGTGATCGGGTGCTTATCATTAATAAAGGAAAACTCGTCGCAAATAACACCATTGATGAGCTGCAAAGCCGGATCACAGGTGAAACCATCATCACAGTAGAATTTGACCAACAAACCTCCGAGCAAAAACTTAAGTCAATTATAGGAGTAAAAAAAGTAAAAGCCGACGGCAAAAACCGCTGGAAACTTTCGACAGATCTCGATGCAGATCACCGAACTGATGTTTTCCATTTTGCTGTCAAGGAAAAGTTGACCTTACTCGAAATGCATAAAGAAGATATGAGTGTAGAAGATATTTTCCGTTCCCTAACAAAATAAGGTACGACGCAAAGTTGAACGATAAAGGGTTCACCACAAAGTCAAGGAAAATAGTGCTATGTGTCTATGTGTTAAATGGTTCACCACAAAGTCACAAAGGCCACGAAGTCAGTAAAAAGGAAACTATGTGTCTATGTGTTAAAATATTCACCACAAAGTCACAAAGGCCACGAAGTCAGTAAAAAGGAAACTATGTGTTAAAATATTCACCACAAAGTCACAAAGCGCACGAAGTCAGTAAAAAGGAAACTATGTGACTATGTGTTAAAATATTCACCACAAAGTCACAAAGGCCACGAAGTCAGTAAAAAGGAAACTATGTGACTATGTGTTAAAATATTCACCACAAAGTCACAAAGGACACGAAGTCAGTAAAAAGGAAACTATGTGTCTATGTGTTAAAATATTCACCACAAAGTCACAAAGGACACGAAGTCAGAGGAAAAAGTACTATGTAACTATGTGTTAAATACGCACCACAAAGTCAGTTAAAAAGGGCTCTATGGGACTTGGTTAAAAAAAAGTACACCAAAAAATGTCACGTTTGCCAGTTTCGTGGATTTTATATAGGTAAACCATTTTGTATAATTCATAAACAAAAACCTAATGAAAATCACAAAAAAGTATTTGGATGATCTGACATTCAAAATTATCGGTGCAGCCATTGAAGTTCATAAAAACCTTGGCCCGGGATTGTTGGAGCAAGCTTATGAGCGGTGTTTGAAATTTGAATTGGAACGACTAGGGTTAAACTTTAAATCCCAGCAATATGTACCTTTGTTCTACAAAGGGATCAACCTGGATACAGGGATCAGATACGATCTGCTTGTTGAGGATTCAATAATTGTTGAATTGAAAGCTGTTTCCTCTGTGGTGCCGATTTTTGATGCCCAGTTGCTGACCCAAATGAAATTGATGGAAAAACCAAAAGGAATTTTGATCAATTTCAATTGTACCAACATTTACTACGAAGGTCAGAAAACGATGGTAAACGATATTTTTGAAAGATTGCCGGAAACCTAAACTTTAAAATGGAATAAAATTTAATATGCGGTACCTTTTTTTTATATGTACCTTTTTAAGTTTTTCGATACTGAGGGCGCAGGATAGCGTGCTGGTATCGAAAAACTTCAAATTTGAGGATGGCATTTACCTCAATTTCAAAGCTTTTCAAGACAATAGCCCCAATTACAAATGGGATGATGTGGTTAGCCAGGTTTTTATCAACGGGGAATCCTTCATTTCGAAAACCGAGGAATTTGTTCTTAAAGCGGTCGGTAAAATTCCTTTTTCGGAAATATGGGGATTTTCCTATAATGGAATTCCTTATATTCGCCTTCGCAATGAGGAAGCGTTTGCCACTTTTACAGCCCTTAGGGTTCGCGGAAAACTGTGTTATTTTACATATGAGGAGGATGTCTCGGAATGGGTTGAAATTTCCGCATACAATCCCGTAAATGGCCGGCCTTTCCGGACCGGGAAAGTCAAAAATATCCGTGAGGTAAAAAGAGAAAAGATGCTTTTTTTTGAAACGGGGGAAATTCAGGATTTTAACCCTGTGAACTTTTTGCTGGCCATTAAAAATATTGATCCTCCGCTTTGGGAAGCCTTATCGGCACTCAGGGAAGAAGAAGCTCAGGCAAAACTGTTTAAAAGCCTGCTTATTTTTGATGACCGCCACGAAGTCTATACCATAAAACCAACAACCAGCAACGAGTAAACAGCAACCAGCAACATGTTAAGCATATTCAAAAAAGAGATCAACGCATTTTTTAGTTCCCTGGTCGGATATATTGTGATCGGAGTCTTTCTGGTCATTTTGGGGTTAGTGATGTTTGTTTTCCCCGATACCAGCTTGCTGAATTATAATTATGCAACACTTGATCAGCTGTTCAGCATTGCTCCGCAGATCTTCATGTTCCTCATTCCTGCGGTAACCATGCGCTCTTTTTCAGAAGAACAGCAAACAGGAACCATAGAATTGCTCGTCACCAGGCCACTAAAGGATCTCGAAATTGTTATGGGAAAATTCCTGGCAAGCCTCGTACTGATCTTATTTGCCTTAATTCCAACCTTGTTGTATTATTATACGGTTTACCAGTTGGGTTCACCTAAAGGAAACCTGGATAGCGGTGCAATTATGGGATCCTATATTGGATTGTTGTTCCTGGCCATGGCCTTTATTGCCATTGGAATTTTCGCCTCTTCATTGTCTAAAAACCAGATCATTGCTTTTATCCTGTCCACTTTCCTGTGTTTTTTCTTTTATTCCGGATTCAACTATATCAGCAATCTTCCCGTTTTTGTCGGCAAGCTCGATGATGTCATTCAAATGATTGGCATTGATTATCACTACGATTCCATTAGTCGTGGGATTTTAGATTCCAGGGATTTGATATACTTCATTTCCCTCATCGTTTTATTCATTTTTCTCACCAAAATTTCTCTCGAAAGAAGAAAGTGGTAATTATCCGATTTTTGTTTATATTGGCTTTCTCAAATGATACTTTAAGAAATGCCTCCGATGAATTTAATTTTAGAGAAACAGCGCGATTTTTTTGCCACAGGCAAAACTAAAGACCTTTCATTCAGGCTTACCCAGCTTAAAAATTTAAAAACAGCTATAGAAAGCAATGAAACACTCATTTCTGAAGCTCTTTTTGCAGATCTAAAAAAGTCTGAAGCAGAAGGGTTTATTACAGAATTGGGGGTGTTTTACAAAGACCTGGACATTTCAATAAAAAAGCTGCACAAATGGGTAAAACCAAGGCGGGTAGGCACTCCTTTGTTTTATGCGATAGGAAGCAGTAAAATAATTCCTGAACCTTATGGCAATTGTTTGATCATCGGCCCTTGGAATTATCCCTTTTTGTTGGTTATGGCTCCTCTGGTGGGCGCGTTGGCTGCTGGAAATACGGCAATAATTAAACCTTCAGAACTTGCCCCTCATGTTTCGGCGGTGCTGAAAAAGATAGTGGATGAAACTTTTGAGGAACATCTTGTCGCCGTAATAGAAGGCGCTGTGAAAGAGACCACAGAGCTACTCGCCCAAAAATTTGATTATATTTTTTTTACGGGGAGTTCAAAAGTGGGGCGCATTGTGTACGAGGCTGCCGCTAAAAACTTAACGCCTGTTACCCTGGAGCTTGGAGGGAAAAGTCCCTGCATTGTCGATACAGCGCTGGATATTGAACTTACGGCACGGAGAATTGTATTCGGCAAATTTTTGAATTGTGGCCAGACGTGTATTGCACCGGATTATTTGTTGGTCCAGGAAGGCGTTAAAGCGGAGTTGGTTGTGAAATTAATTGAGAAGATAAAGCAGTTTTATGGACCCCAGGTGAAAGAAAGCGAAGATTTTGGACGCATCATCAGTTCTGCTCATTTTGATCGGTTGACCAGCTTGTTGAAAGAGGGTAATATGCTCTTTGGGGGGGACACGGATCCTGTGCAAAAATATATTTCTCCGACGATTATCGATGGAGTTACAGGCGACAACCAGATTATGAAAGAAGAAATTTTCGGCCCGATTTTACCGATCATGACCTATTCCAAAGTCGAGGAGGCCATTGATTTTGTGAATGCCGGCCCAAAACCTCTTGCACTTTATATTTTCTCAAAGGAGAAAGCTAAAGTCAATAAGGTATTGGGAGCAACTTCTTCAGGCGTGGTTTGTGTAAATGATACCGTTCTGCAGTACGGCAATCATTATCTTCCATTTGGCGGGGTAGGGGATAGTGGATTTGGAACTTACCATGGACGCCATAGTTTTGAAATGTTTTCTCACCATAAAAGTGTTCTACATAAATCTTTTTTTCCGGATATTACCATCCGGTATGCCCCCTGGAAAAAGAACCTGTCTTTATTTAAAAAGTTGTTTAAATATCTGGGGTAACGAATTTCCATTTGGCTATTTGGAAAATTCAATAATTGTTCGTTTTTTAGCCAAAGATAATTTATGATGACAGTGCTCCCCCTCCCAAAAGATCAGAAGGCTCATTCAAGCCGGCCCGACTAAATTATTACCTAAATTTCAAAACGATGGAACCAACCCGCATTTTCGACTTTCTTGAGTATCAAAAACTAAACTATCCTTCCGATAAAGCACTCGGAAAAAAGGTAGATGGCCAATGGAAATATTACAGTACCCAGGACATCATTGACCAGTCCATGAAGATGGCTTCCGGGTTGTTGGATCTGGGGGTTAAACCCGGGGATAAAATAGCGATTTCCAGTTATAAAAATCGCCCGGAATGGACCATTGCTGATATAGCCACCCAAATTGTGGGAGCCATCAATGTGCCGCTTTATCCCACCATTAGTCCTGGTGAATTTCAATATATCCTGAATGACGCGGAAGTTTCTTATGCCTTCGTGGGTGCCCTGGATCTTTATGATAAAATGCACTCTGCCCAGGCCAATGTGCCTTCGCTAAAAAAAATATTCACTTTTGACCGCCAGGAGGGGCGTCCCTATTGGGAAGATATGTGGAGTGATGGACGGATGGATGAGGTGGAGGAAATAAAAAATGCCATAAAGCCTGAAGATGTAGCCACCATTATTTACACTTCCGGAACCACAGGAAACCCCAAGGGGGTGGTATTGACGCATCATTCCATTGTTTTTGTTGTCATTGAATCATGCATTATTTTGCCCAAAAAATCGACGGGCATGCAAACGTTAAGTTTCCTCCCGTTGTGCCATATTTTTGAAAGAGCCGTTTCTTTTGCCTATTTGTACAAGGGCATGAACTGTCATTACACGGGAACAGATAACCTTGGAGGGGAAACGGGCGACCTGCGCTCAGTGGCGCCGTATTTTTTTACCACTGTACCGCGTCTTTTGGAAAAAGTTTACGAAACCATTTACAATAAGGGGTTATCGCTTAAAGGCATAAGCAAATTCCTGTTTTTCTGGGCTTTAAGGATGACAGAAGATTTTGAATACGATAAAACCTACAGCGGCTGGGCCGCAATTAAACGCAAAATCGCAGACAAGCTTATCTTTAGTAAATGGCGAGAAGCCCTTGGTGGAAATATCCAGGGCATTGTAACGGGAGCAGCTCCCTGCCCGCCCAATATCCTGAAAGTATTCTCCGCCGCCGGAATCCCCGTAAGGGAAGGATATGGCTTAACAGAAACTGCACCGACCATCAGCATCAATTACTTCGAACCGGGGGCGGCAATGGTCGGAACGGTTGGCCCGGTCGTCAATGGAGTCGAGGTGTTCATTGATGATAGTGACGGCAATTATCGCGAAGGGGAAGGGGAGATTTTGGCGAAAGGGCCCAATGTCATGATTGGTTATTACAATAAACCGGAAGAAAACAAAGCGGTTTTCAAAGAAATCAACGGAGAAATCTGGTTTTGTACCGGGGATGTTGGCAAATTAGTCAAAAATAAAAGCGGCAGGGAATTCCTGAAAATAACCGACAGGAAAAAGGAATTGCTGAAAACTTCCGGAGGAAAATACGTTGCTCCAGCGCCTATTGAAGGGCGATTCCGGGAATCTTTCCTCGTTGAACAGATCATGGTGGTAGGAAACAACATGAAATTTGTTTCCGCCCTGATCGTGCCTGCTGTAGAGGCCTTAAAAAGCTGGTGTGAAGAACACGAGGTGGAATGGACCTCCCTGGAGGAAGTCATCAAACATCCCAAAGTCATACAACGTTACCAGTGGATTTGTGATAAATACAATCCCGAATTCAACTATATTGAGCAGATCAAAAAATTTACCCTGGTTCCCGCTCAGTGGGAGGCGGTAAAAACAGATGGATCCGAGTCTGAATTGACTCCAACCATGAAGTTGAAAAGGAGAGTTATTTTAGAAAAATTTGCCCAGGAAATAGAGGCATTATATACAGAATAAATGAATCTAATTAGCGATACGGTAACCAGGCCCACCGCGGGCATGTTACAGGCGATGATGAGTGCCGAGGTAGGGGATGATGTTTTTGGACAGGACCCCACCGTCAATGCCCTTGAAAAAAAACTGGCCGGCCTGTTCGGCAAAGAAGCAGCCCTCTTCTGTCCCTCGGGCACCATGACCAATCAAATAGCCATCAAGGTGCATACTCAGCCGCTGGATGAGGTCATTTGTGAGGAGTCTTCTCATATTTACCAGTACGAAGTGGGTGGTTATGCCTACAACTCCGGCATTGGGATAAACCTTGTCATGGGGGAATACGGTAAAATGACGGCGGAACAGGTTGAGGTCGCCATCAAACCTGTTCAGGACTGGTTGTCTTTGAGTAAATTAGTGGTGCTGGAAAATACCTGTAATAAAGGAGGCGGAAGTTATTATACCTGCGATGAGATAGATCCCATCCGTGAGCTTTGCCTCCGGAAAGGCATGAAATTGCATCTCGATGGTGCCCGCATTTTTAATGCGCTGGTAGAGACAGGGGAAACCCCTTTGCAGATGGGGGCATTGTTCGATAGCATTTCAGTCTGTTTATCCAAAGGACTGGGGGCCCCGGTAGGTTCAGTCTTGATTGGCGATGCTGATTTTATCCGAAAGGCGAGGCGGGTTCGAAAGGTGATGGGGGGAGGAATGCGCCAGGCAGGATATCTTGCCGCGGCTTGTATTTATGCGCTGGATCATCATGTGGATAGGCTGAAAGATGATCATCAGCGTGCCAAAAAAATTGGAAATTTACTGGAAACAATGCCTTATGTAAAACGGGTAAAACCTGTTCATACCAACATCGTTATCTTTGATCTAGAGGGAGATTTGACGGCGGTCCGTTTTTTGGAAAAGTTGACAGAAAAAGGCATTGGGGCATCCCCCTTTGGGCCACAAACCATTCGTTTTGTAACGCATCTTGACTATACAGAAGCCATGCTGGAAAACACTTTGGAGATCTTGTCGGGGTTGACCTTTTAAATTACTGGGATTTTCTTCTGTTCATTTCATCCCGAATCTGGGCAGCCTTTTCGTAGTCTTCATTGGCCAGGACTTCTTCCAACAGTTTGTCCAGGGCATCTTCCGAATAAGCAGCCAAAGAATCGACCTCCTGGCGGGCAGGGCGGGGTTGTTTCCGAACTGGCTCCTGCTCAGAGGGTTCACCTTCCATATCGTCGAGTAAAATACCGGCGGATTCGAGGATGAATTCATAGGTGTAAATAGGGCATTCGAAGCGAACGGCCAGGGCAAGAGCATCCGAAGTCCGGGAATCGATCTCCAAAACTTCTCCATCTTTAATACAAATGAGTTTGGCATAAAAAATGCCATCCAAAAGATTGTTAATCAGGACTTCTTTGAGATCGATATTGAAAGTTTCCAGTGTATTTTTGAAAAGATCGTGGGTTAAGGGACGGCTCGGAACCATTTGTTCCAATGCCACAGCAATAGCCTGTGCCTCAAAACTGCCAATAACAATAGGAAGTCTGCGGTCGCCATTTTGTTCGCCAAGGATAACCGCGTAGTTATTTGATTGGGTCACGCTGTGGGAAAGCGTTACTATATCTAAACCTATTTTTCTCATTTCAATTTTTGTGTTAGTAACCAAAGAACACTTTCTCTTTTATCCGGGTTTAATTTTTTCCCCAAAAAATTCGATCATCTTCTAATTAGCTGACAAATATACAAATCATTTTTTAAACTGCTAATCCAATTGCCTTCTTAGAGTCTCGTTTTGGCCTCGTTCCAAAGCGCATCCATTTCCTCAAGGCTCATTTCCTGAAGGTCTCTGTCCGCATTTTTTTCAATATATTCAAACCTTTTCCGGAACTTATGATTGATTCTGTCGAGCGCCGTTTCGGGGTCGATATTCTGGAACCTGGCGTAATTGATCAGGGAAAAAAGGATGTCGCCGAACTCCTCTTCCCGTTTTTCATGGGGCATATCTTTGTCCATAGTTTCCTTGAATTCAGCCATCTCTTCCTCCACTTTTTCCCAAACCTGCCCGCTGTTTTCCCATTCGAAACCTACCTGGGCCGTTTTGTCCTGCATCCGGTAAGCCTTGATCATGGCCGGCATGCTGTTGGGCACCCCTGAAAGTACGGATTTTTTGCCTTCTTTTAATTTGAGCTGCTCCCAGTTGCGTTTCACCTCTTCATCATCCGCGACGGTCACGTCACCATAAATGTGGGGGTGGCGTTTGATGAGTTTTTCACAAACAGCATTCAAGGCGTCTGCAATGTCAAAGGAACCTTTTTCATCGGCTATTTTAGCGTAAAAAACCATATGCAGCATAAGATCGCCGATCTCCTCTTTGATGCCCTCCATGTTTTCATGGAGCAGTTCGTCCGTAAGTTCATAAGCCTCTTCAATAGTCAGGTTTCGCAAACTCTGAAAGGTTTGTTTCCTGTCCCACGGGCATTGTTCCCGAAGCTCGTCCATAATGTTCAAAAGACGCTCAAATGCTTTTAATTTTTGTTCCATTATTATCACGCAGGTTTAAATGATTCGAAAATGGGTGGGGATGGAATTCATTGAAATATTGGTAACGATTAACTGGGTAAAAATTTGGCTTAAACAGCTGTTTTTAACCAGTTAATCCCTAATTTTGACCGCAAAAGTAAATCTATTTTATCAATTAATTGTTTTTACCCATAGGAAGCTTTCAATATTAAAAACTTTTTTAAACCATCATATTATGCAATTTTTATATGTCTTACTGGTAGTCTTTGTCGTTTTCGGTATTTCTTTTGCACTGATCAATATCAGACATTTGGTAATCGGGCAGGAATTCCGGGGTACCTGTGCTTCTGACAATCCAATGCTCAAAAATGAGATAGGGGAATGCACCGTTTGTGGAACCAAACCGGGGGATGCGTGCAAAAACGAAGGAAAAAAATAATTTACGATTTGGTTAGACGCTCGAATTCAACCAATGAACCAAGCCTTGTCTGATGGGGTAAGTCCCCTTCAAACAAGGCTTTTTTGTGGGGCAGGCGCTGGGTTATGAACTCATTTGTGAGATTGGCTCAGGCAATATTTTAGCGTCATTTGAGTTTTTAATTAGGTAGAAAATTTTCAGTAAGCTGTGCAGAATGATGATAAAAGATCTCATGAATTACCTGGTAACTATTCTCTTTTCTTTGTTAATGATAGTGTCGCCCCTGAGCGGACAAATGGTATTTAACGGCGACATGGAGCTCGGGCAGACGGGCCTGAATACCCTGCCTTCCGGCTGGAACATTGTTTCAGGAACGCCGGATTATTGTGACAGTTCACCCGCCACCTGCCAGACATTGCCTTATAAAATCCAAAATCCTTCTCCCCAGGGCGTCAGATGGGTCCGTTTTTTCAACGGGGTGCTCATCCCGGGCCCCAATAATGAAGTGTTTGGACAAACCCTGACTTCACCATTAATCGCAGACCAGGAGTACACCATTTCCTTTTATGCCGCCTATTCGAAAATAAATGACGATGTCAACGCTACCACCGCAAGCATTATCCTGGGATTTAGTGACGGAATGCCTGCGGCGGAGGTCGGAATGAATAACAGGGATACGCTCCCCCTGTCGGTTCCCGAAGAGTGGGTACAGCATAGTTTTACCTTCATTCCTTCATCGGACTATAATTATGTAACTTTTGGAAAACTGGAGGTCGACCTTTTTAATGCATGTTATATCGATGATGTGAAGATTATCCCTGTTTGCCAGGTGGACCTGGGGCCAGATACCACCCTGTGTGTGGGCGACACCTATACCCTTGATGTAGAGACAAAAAACGGGGTTTATCTTTGGCAAAACGGCTCTACGTCTCCCACTTTTAACGTTACACAACCGGGAACTTATTGGGTGGAAGTTTCCGCCAATTTATGTACCAGCAGGGATACGGTGGTCATCGATTTCGTTCCGGGCCCTCAGTTGGATATTGACCCGGAAGTCAATGTTTGTGTCGGGGACCAATACCAGATAGATGTGACTTATCCCGGATCGAGTTATTTATGGCAGGATGGATCTACTGCTCCTGTTTATGAGGTTACTAATGAGGGATACTATGAAGTCACGGTGACCCTTGGGAATTGCAGCCTCACTAAAGGCGTGGAAGTCATTTACAACGACCCGCCTGTAGTGGACCTCGGACCGGATACCAGTCTTTGCGACAGTTATTTTCTGTACCTTTCCCCCGGCATTGATGAGGGAGCCTTTACCTGGCAGGACGGTTCGACAACCAGCAATTACGTGGCCAATGGTCCCGGAACGTATTGGGTGGAGGTAGAACGATATGGATGCCGGGTTGCCGATACGGTCGTGGTGGCCTTACGGGAGTTGTACTGTGATTGTTTCCTGGCTTTTCCCAATGTGTTTTCCCCCAATTCTGATGGAATAAACGATGAATTCGAAGTTTACAATACCTGTCCGCTGGCGGATTTTAATTATTCCATTTTCAACCGTTGGGGAGTTAAAATATATGAATCGGATACTCCCGGCAAGTTTTGGGACGGCACCTTCCAGGGACGTCCGGCCCAGGTGGGGGTGTATACTTTTGTGGTTCAATACCAATTTGAAGACAGGGCTCAAAAAGAAACCCGCTCCGGGAGTTTTACCTTGCTGAGATAAAAAAACCGGTCCGCGGGATCAGCGGAACCGGTCTTGAAAAAGGGTTGTTTTACACAAATGAGATGTAGAAGTTGCTTTATTCCCGGAGGATGTTCATAGGGATATATACATTTTGCAAACGTAGCAGGAGTTTGGGGATTGTATGATTTTTTGGAGAAACTCCTCTCTATTTGTTTGACAGCTTTATGCCTTTATCACGGAGATATTAAAAAGGTTACCCTTTGGGTTATTTTTTTTTAAATCCATATCAGATATGAGGCAAAAAGGGAGAAAAAATGTATTTTGGAGGTTCTTGTTCATCATTGAGAAAGGATGATCTTTTTAAGTTACCAGTTCAAAAACTAAACGATGAAACTAAGAACGATACACTTACTTTCCCTGGCTTTTCTTTTGCTTCCCTTTACCATTTTTGCCCAGGAACGAACCGTCACCCTGCTCAATACGGGCTGGAAATTCCAAAAAGGGCATAACGAATCTGCCTTTCAGCAAAATTTTGACGATTCCCGCTGGCAAAACGTGGTGGTTCCCCACGATTGGGCGATCCCCGGCCCTTTTGAAACAGAGGGAAACGGAGACACCGGGAAATTGCCCTGGAAAGGGGAAGGCTGGTACCGGAAATCAATTAATATTCCCCCATCCGATTCAGGTAAACGCATTTACTTGTTATTTGATGGCGTGATGGCGTTCCCCAAAGTGTATGTCAACGGAAAACTGGCCGGACAATGGGATTACGGATATAACTCCTTTTACCTGGATATAACTGATTTGGCGAAGCCTGGGCAAGCCAACCTTCTTGCTGTCCACGCAGATACCCGCGATCATGACAGTCGCTGGTACCCCGGAGCGGGCATTTACCGAAAAATTCAGCTGATCACCGTCAATCCGGTTCATGTTGATATTTGGGGAACTTACATTACGACCCCGATTATCAAACCTCATTTTGCGGATGTTCAGGTGGCCACAACCATCAACAATGCCGCCGACGATGCGGCCGATGTGAAATTAATCCATACTTTTTACAATGGGAACAACCAGGAAGTCGCTACACGGGAGGTGAAAGAAAAAATATTGCCCCATAAGCGGCGAACACTTGAAACGACAGTCACCCTTTCCAATCCTCACCGGTGGGACATTGATGATCCACATTTGTATAAAGTGGTCACCAGGGTTTATAAGGGAGAAAAACTTTCAGATACATACGAATCCACCTTTGGGGTGAGAGACATTCGTTTTACCCCCAATCATGGTTTTTACCTCAACGACCGGAGGGTTCAGCTCAAAGGGGTTAATTTACATCATGATCTCGGACCACTGGGGGCAGCTTTCAACGAAAGAGCCATGGAGCGTCAATTGCAAATAATGCAGGGTATGGGATGTAATGCTATCCGCACCAGTCACAATGCTCCGGCACCCGAATTGCTCGAACTTTGCGACAGGATGGGCTTGCTTGTCCTGGATGAAATATTCGATAAATACGATGCCAAGGCCGACATCCTCGATACCACGGATTTCGACGATTTCGCCCACAGGAACATGCGCAATTTTGTCATGAGGGACCGAAACCACCCGTCTATCTTCTTATGGAGTGTAGGCAATGAGATCGGAGACGTACAGTGGAATATCAACAACGGATTTCAGCGGCTGCAGACTATGATCAATTACCTTGAAAAATACGATGATTCCCGCCCCAATACGCTGGTCTGTGACAGCGAACAAAGTGCTATGCTCGGACATTACAGATACTACGATGTCCACAGCTGGAACTATGGTCGCCGCTACAAACTTGCCCGACAACTGGAACCCGACAAGGCGGTGATCATCAGCGAATCGGCTTCTACCGTGAGTACCCGCGGATTTTATGAATTCCCATTGCCCGAAGACAAGACGGCATTTACCAATTCCCTGCAGGTAAGTTCCTACGATCTCAATGCTCCCTGGTGGGCCGAGATCGGTGATGATGATTTTATGTGGCAGCAGGATGAACCTTATGTGGCAGGAGAATTTGTCTGGACAGGATTCGACTATATCGGTGAACCCACACCGTATAACAATAAATGGGTCAAAGAGCATGGTATGTCGGACAAAGAAGCTTCCCGGAGTTCCTATTTTGGAATTGTTGACCTTTGCGGGATTCCCAAGGATAGATATTACCTGTACAAAAGTTACTGGAAACCAGAAGAAACTACCGTCCACATCTTACCCCATTGGAACTGGGATGAAAGGGTGGGACAGACAACCCCTGTTTTTGTTTACACCAACGGGGATTGTGCAGAGTTGTTCCTGAATGGAAAATCCCTGGGTGAAAAATGTAAAGACCCAAAATCATCCAATTCTGCCGAACGCTTCAGGCTCATGTGGAAAGAGGTGGTGTATGAACCTGGTGAACTTTTGGCTGTTGCATATAAAGAAGGACAGGAAATTGGGCGCAGCACCATGAAAACGGCCGGTAAACCCTATAAACTAAAATTGACCACGGATCGCCAGACCATTCATGCCGATGGTCACGACCTGTCATTTGTGCTCATCGAAGCGGTGGACAAAGACGGCAATTTATGTCCCCTGGCCGATCATCCATTAGAGATAAAGCTCAGTGGGCCGGGTGCCATTGCCGGTGTAGGAAATGGGAATCCCCAATCGATGAACGCCTTCAAGTCAAACAAAGTGAACCTTTTTTACGGCAAAGCCATGCTCATCATCGGTGCAGAAAAGAAGGCAGGAATCATCGAGGTGGAAGTTTCAGGCCGGGAGATTAAAGGGGAAACGTTAAAAATTAATACCAATTAAAAATTTGAACATGCGCTCCATGCAAAAATACCTGATATTCCTTTTATTGCTCATTGCGGCATGCGGGAAACCCGAGCCTGACGTTCCGGAACCTGTGGTCGTTGATTTCAGCCTCATCAGGGCAGCGGATTTTTCTGCCATCCCTAAAATTGAAGCCACCACCCTCGCGGCTTATTTCAATGCAGACGGAAAATATGAAAACATCCTTACCACTTTTAAAAACAATGGGGGCAATACGGTCAGATTGCGCTTGTGGCACAATCCGGCCGGGGGATATTCAGGTTTCGAGGAGGTGAAAAATTTTGCAGAAGAGATCAAAGCAGCGGGATTGAGGGTTTGGCTCACGGTACATTATTCAGACACCTGGGCCGATCCCGGCAGTCAGGTTACTCCGACAGCATGGCAGGGGTTGACCTATGCCCAGGTGAAAGACAGTATGTATGCCTACACGGCTAAAATTGTATCAGAAATACATCCTGAATACATCCAGATCGGAAATGAGAATAATGGAGGAATACTTTATCCTTACGGTAAAATCAGTTCAAACGAAAGCCAGTTTGTGGAATTGATGGCGACAGGATTACAGGCTGTTCGTGATAATGACCCACAAACCAAAACGATCATTCATTTTGCAGGAATCAATAACCCGACCTGGTTTTTCAACAAATTAACAAACCTCGATTATGACATCATTGGGTTGTCCTACTATCCTTTTTATCACGGAAAGGATTTGCAGCTTTTGACGACTACTTTAAATACTATGGTTCAGACTTATGATAAAGACATTATGATCGCTGAAACGGCCTATCCTTTCACATTGGATTGGAATGACTGGACGAATAATATCGTGGGAAGTGAAGACGATTTGATCTTACCGGATTACCCGGCGACCACCGCAGGACAAAAAGATTTTGTGAACAGGATCAAGGGGATAGTCAAGGGAACCATCAGGGGCCTGGGCTTTTGTTATTGGGGAGGCGAGTTGATTGCCTTTAACGGCCCGGAGGCGTCCGACGGATCTTCCTGGGAAAACCTGGCGCTGTATGGATTCAACAGCCGGGCCCTGCCTGTGATGGAAGCTTTTGGGAAATGATGGAAAATGATGGGACTTGGATGGAACACGGATTAGAACAGATTGAACAGGTGAGGACGGATTTTTTTTGGGATCGGGATGCCATCCGTGTGAATCTGTCAAATCCGTTTCATCATTGTGCTACCCATCAATGGAAGCTTTTGAAAAGTGATGGAAATGATGGGAGGCAGATCAGAACAGATAGAACGGATGTTGGACGGATTTTTTTGATGTGCTAAGATCCGTGGCAATCCGTCAGATCCGTTTCATCAGCGTTCTACCCATCAATGGAAGCTTTTGAAAAGTGATGGAAAATGATGGGAGGCAGATCAGAACAGATAGAACGGATGTTGGACGGATTTTTTTGATGTGCTAAGATCCGTGGCAATCCGTCAGATCCGTTTCATCAGCGTTCTACCCATCAATGGAAGCTTTTGGAAAATGATGGGACGCAGATCAGAACAGATAGAACGGATGTTGGACGGATTTTTTTGATGTGCTAAGATCCGTGGCAATCCGTCAAATCCGTTTCATCAGCGTTCTACCCATCAATGGAAGCTTTTGGAAAATGATGGGAGGCAGATCAGAACAGATAGAACGGATGTTGGACGGATTTTTTTGATGTGCTAAGATCCGTGGCAATCCGTCAGATCCGTTTCATCAGCGTTCTACCCATCAATGGAAGCTTTTGGAAAATGATGGGAAATGATGGGAGGCAGATCAGAACAGATAGAACGGATGTTGGACGGATTTTTTTGATGTGCTAAGGTCCGTGACAATCCGTCAAATCCGTTTCATCAGCGTTCTACCCATCAATGGAAGCTTTTGGAAAATGATGGGAGGCAGATCAGAACAGATAGAACGGATGTTGGACGGATTTTTTTGATGTGCTAAGATCCGTGGCAATCCGTCAGATCCGTTTCATCAGCGTTCTACCCATCAATGGAAGCTTTTGGAAAATGATGGGAAATGATGGGACGCAGATCAGAACAGATAGAACGGATGTTGGACGGATTTTTTTGATGTGCTAAGGTCCGTGACAATCCGTCAAATCCGTTTCATCAGCGTTCTACCCATCAATGGAAGCTTTTGAAAAGTGATGGAAAATGATGGGAGGCAGATCAGAACAGATAGAACGGATGTTGGACGGATTTTTTTGATGTGCTAAGATCCGTGGCAATCCGTCAGATCCGTTTCATCAGCGTTCTACCCATCAATGGAAGCTTTTGGAAAATGATGGGACGCAGATTAGAACAGATTGAACAGGTGAGGACGGATTTTTTTGGGATCAGGGATGCCATTCGTGTGAATCTGTCAAACCTGTTCCCTCCGCGTTCCATTAAAATACGATCTGATTTATATTTTGGGAGTTTCTTTTACATTGTTACCATCTGTTATATCTTTATTCCGAAACCGTAGAAAATCCACAGAACAATAGACTTATTAATAAAATAGTTTCTCCGTTTAGTAACCAATACCGAAACTCATCCATTAATGAACAAAAGCAATTATCAAAACGAGGAAAAATTACTCGAGCAACTGGCAGGGGGGGACGACAGGGTTTGGAAAGATTTTTATCATGATGTCCGGGAGGTGTTCTGTGGACATTTTATAAAATACGCCAGGATAAACCCGTCACAAGCCCTTGAATTGTTGCACGAAGCGATGGTCATCCTTCATCGCAAGGCGGTCAATGGAAGCCTGAAAGCTCCCCTGCAATCGCGATTAAGTACATTTTTGGTCGGAATTGGAAAAAACCTTTGCCGGCGAAAAGGATTCAGTGTGGCGGATGAAGGGGAAGAGAGTATGATGCACCTGGCCGACAACTGGATAAACGAACACGAAGATGCTGAAGAAAATGCAGCAATCGTAAAAAGCATACTGGGTAAAATAGGAGAGCCCTGTAAGACATTGCTCACCCTTTATTACCTGGAAGGTTATAGCATGGAGGCGGTGGCCAGTAATATGGATATGCCTTCCTCCGGAGCAGCGAAAAAGAAGAAATTTGATTGTCTCAAAGCCATCAGGCAAATGTTAGGATAGAAATAAAATGAACCCACAACAAGTAAATATCGAAAAAATTGAAGCCTATTGTCAAGGTACGATGAACCCGGAAGAGAGGGAAGTCTTTAAAAAGGACATACGAAACGATAATGAACTGGCTCAGGAAGTAAAGGCGTACCAAAAGATCTTTTCAGGATTGGAAACACTGGCGGATGCTTCTTTTAAAAGTAAGCTCGAAGCATGGTCCGACGAATGGAGTGATGCTGATGAAGAGGAAATAACCCTTATCCAGGGGTATCTCAACGATGAATTGCATCCGGAACTCCGTAGCGAAACAGACATCAGGTTGAAAACAGATACCGCGTTTGCCAAAAAAGTGGCGCAGTATAAAACATTGTTCTCTGGATTTCAGGGAATGGCCGACCAGGATTTTAGTCGGAAAATGCAGGGATGGGAAACGGAAAATAATACCGTTGTAGGACTCCCGGCAGCAAACCCAAAAGCCAAAATAAGAACCCTCTATCGCCGGTTGGCCGTGGCGGCTTCTTTCCTGCTGATCGTAAGTTTTGGAATCAAATGGTATGCCGGGGCCAATTACGGCCCGGATGCCCTGGTGCAAGCAGCTTATTTTAAACCGGAGACCGGCGGCAGTATGGGCAGCGAAAGGCCTGAGGTGACGACTGTCATTGAAGCACAGTTTGCCGCAGCCCATGAAGCCATGGAAAGTGGTGACTACCAGACCGCTATTGATTCATTCGACGATGTGTTGATGTCGCTGGAAATGGTAGATTTTCCTGAAGAGCGTGCAAACTTTTTCAGGGATAACGCCCGGTACAGCAAAGCTTTGGCCTTATTGGCTGATGGCGGAGATACAGTGGAGGTTAAGGAATTACTCTTAGACCTGATCAATACGACAGAAGATGATTTTTACCGGTCAAAGTCAGAAGAGTTGTTGGAAAAGATCAATAGTTTTTGGTTCAAGTTGGGATAATAGGTGAATTTGAGCGGCTCCTCTTTTGATTCATCCGAATTTTTCGGGGAACGTTTTTTGAGGGGATCACCAATCGAGGTCATCCAGCTCTTCCTGTTTGTAGAATTGTTTGGTAAAAGCCCGCTTCCGCTGTCGTTCGATGACCAGGCGGGCAAGCTCGATATGTCCGGGTTCAGGAGCGATAGGGGAAAGTGCTGCTTCTACCTTACGTTCATCCACGTCAAGCCGGTACATCAGGCTGAAAAGAAATTCCGGACGATTCTGGATCAGGAAATCCATCCTCTCAGCAAGCAACATGAGTAATTGCTCCTCCGTTATGCTTTCTCCTTCCACCGCTTCCAGCTCAAAATCCTGAGCAATGAGTTCCTTCGTATTCTCAAACGTCGTTTTATCCATAAATTGAACTTTGTGTAAAGTATGGAACAAAGTTAAAAAGGTTATGGTTTTAACGGGTAGTCCTGTTTAAGAAAGGTGAAAAAAAATCCCGGGGCTTCTTTTAGGGGATCGTATTTTTGTTTTATTTATTAAAAAAAAATATTGCTTCGTAAACTAATTTAAAAATACCGTTCTCCATTAACTTACTGCCGGTCTCGTTCCTTCACTTGAAATGTTAATTTTATTTCCTTATCTTTAACCTCACCAAAGCGAGATCCTGCTATTTGGTAACAAGTTTAATCCTTATGAAATATGAAAAAGTCAAACATTCTTTTTCTCCCCCTGTTCGTATTAGCTCAATTTTCTTTTTTCGGTTTAAAGGCGTCTGTCAATTTCGTTGATGCCGCTCTTTCCGAGGTGCGTAATATGGCGGCCAGGGAGGGCAAATTGTACTTCGCCCATTTCTCTGCCGACTGGTGTATGCCATGCCAGTGGATGGAAAAAAATACTTTCAATGATCCACAGTTGGCTATTTATGCCAATCAAAATTACCTGGCGACAAAATTGGATATTGATCATTCGGAAGGACAATGGTATCAGAATCAATATAAAGTGGCCACTTTGCCCACCATTCTGATTTTTAGTTCACAGGGCGTATTGTTGAACAGGATAGAAACTTCGGTGGGAGCAAAGGAGTTGCTTTCCATTCTGGAAGAACTGAACAAACCCGGCAACAAAATATCTGTTCATCCGCCTGTCACCCGGGCCATCCGGGAGCTGGTCATGGACAGTCCCAAGGCCATTTTCACCTTTTCACGACCTGCGCTGATCCCGGAACCGGAAACAAGGATGAATGCCAACCAACCTGTTTTTGCAAGCCAATCACCTGTTTTTGCCGCTGCCGAAGTACCTAATACCAATAATAATTATTATCAAAGCGAACCATTGGCTTTTACGCCCAAATCCGTTGCGGAATACTATATTCAAACAGGTGTCTTTAATAAATACGAGGAAGCGGTGGACAAGGTACATCTCCTTGAAAAAGACTTCAATCAGCCGGTAATGCTCTACACCAGGAGAGCTGACGGTCAGCTATTTTATCATGTCACCATTGGAAAATTCCAATCCAAAACTCAGGCTAAAGATTTTCTGAATTTTCTCCAACGCAATGATGTGATGGGAGAGTTGAAGGAAAAGTAATTAAATTGGCTTTCTATGAAATGGAATGCATGGGCAATGGTAATCTCTAAAAGAAATTTTCTGTCGTAGATTCATAGCTGAATCTGTTCGGTTCACTTCCGTCCGGATTGAAATAATTCATAATTTCTGATTTTAGATTGTCACAGCAAGCTAAATTTGGATATTGGCTATCCAATATACTGGAAATTATTTTCTGATCACATTGCCAATGAGTCATCATCCTTTGAGCCATTTTCAAACAGGACCGCGTGGCTTCACAATTTGGAACATTTGTTTTCTTAAAATGGTATAGGATGAGTTTCCCTAGATGGTTCTTGATGGCTTTTTCCTTTAATTGGACTGGGGAATCGTTGAGTAACCGGTCTGTTTCCAAATCTGTGTAAATGGCATAAGGGCTGGAATAAAGGGAATAACTTGCTATTTTAAATTCTTCATATTCTTCCTGATTTATGGAAGAATATTGTTCATCCATGATGAGGTTTTTGTAAAAATATTTGCTGGATTCCTCTTTAGGTTGTTTATTAGGTTTGAAAACTAAGACCTTATTGGAGAAAGGGTTGTTGGAATGGCTGTTGCTCGTAAGAATACCTTCTTTTCGGTTGTTGGGCGCAGTTATCATTGGGAAGTTCAACATGCCCTCATACAGGCCTTTTTGGAAAAAGTGGATCACTACCTGGTCATGCAAAAGGAAAGCTTTTCCTTCAATAGAAAGATTTCCCCGAATAAAGATCGTTTTGCCACTTGGGGAAATGGTAACAGGATACCGTTTTATGACTTTATTATGGAAGTTCAGGCGATAAAGATAATAGGTACCTGCGGCTTCCTTGATATCTTTATTGGAAGGGGGGAGGTTCAGGATATTGCTGAAAAACAAATTGCTCCCCTGAAGGTACCTGTCTTTTTCGGATTCCAGAGAAAAAAATTGCTCGAAACCCGAAATTGAATTTTTTAACTCCTCGATTATACCGGATTCGGTACCATCGATAAACCTTGGGGTGTATTTCGGGTTTTTGATATCATTATCAGGGATCTTGCGTAAAAGTGCCTTATCGGCGCGAGGTTTTAAACCTGTGCTGATGCCACCAAAAATTCCTGTAAAGGTATAATCATCCTGTTCTTTGTCATGGATGACGTCAGGGATACGTAAAATTACCAGATAATTGGAATTGCCATCTACTTTTTGGAGCTTAAACTGTAATATTCTTTGTTCATAAATCTCAATACTTCCTTTAAACTCTCTTTCGCCGTTGGCAAGGCACTGAACCTTTCCGTTTTTGGTCAGCACAAAACGGAGCAGCTCGATTTTTTTCTCCTTTTCGCCGGTAATGGAGTTGGGTTCCCAGCAACCAATGTACATGGCATAATGGCCCGCTATTTTTTCAAGTAAATTTTGATTGTTTCTCCATCCCGGGTACACATTGTCGAGGAATGGGCCGAAGTTGTTGGAAGTGCCCTCCAGGTAGTTGTCAAGGTTATAATGCTGATTATTTAAAAATTGGGTAAACTGGGCCTTTTTCCACTCGTGAAATGTGGCAATAATTTTCTTTTTTGTGAAGTTGAGGTTCCAATTTGTTTTAAGAAAATCAAAAAAGGTTCTGGGAATGGAGGACTGAAGCAGGGGTAAATTTGAATCGCTCTGTGTGATTTCATTTTCGAAAATCATTTTCAGCAGGCTCTGGGTATTTAATGGGGCGTGGGTACCTAAAGCGACCCCATCTTCTGGTATGTCTGGATTCAGGTATTCATTGACAATTCGGTTTTCAAGGATAAAAGGTCCCATGCGGGTTTCGGCATTGGAAATGACAATGTAATACCCTACGGCAAAGGATCTGCGTTTCAGGGGAGTATTGCCGAGAAGAATTAGTTTCAGTTCGTGACGGGTGTCCAGGTCATCCTGTGAAGAAAGGGTGATGCTGGAATGAAGGTGTAAATTGTCTAAATCGGGTTGGTCAATTTTACCTTTGTACCGACGGCCATAATAAGGGGATTTGGGCACTTCGACAATCGTCCCATTCAGGATTAGTTCGAATGGGGTAATCTGATCAATATTATTGCCGATATAAGCATACCCGCTGAAATAGATGGCATGGTCTGATAAACTGTCTGGACGTTCCACGGGCGTTCTTTCCTGCGGGACGATATTTTCTACCTGTAGGAAACGGTTATAAGATTCAAGGTCTTTATATCCAAGGTATAACAAAAAAGTGTTAAGATAGTCGGCATTGATCGTAATGAATGGATTCTGTGTATTGGCTTTAATTTTATAGGCGTCCCTGAGGAATTTGCCGTTTAACTTCCATTTGTGTTCACTTTTCAGACTTTGGGGCGGTGTTATGCCGTTGGTTTCGTAAGTTTTTATAAACTCACTTCGGATACTGATTTCATTTTTATGCTCCTGGCCTTTGGATTGGGGAGCAAAACCGTAAAGTTTGTATTCCGGTAGATTTTGATCAGGGTGTTCGGTTTGAAATTTTGCTATAATTTGGTTGTGAATGGTTTTGAATACGGCCGTTTGAATTCGAACTTTATTCGTACTTGACATAATAAATTTTTGTTGTGCGTTTTTGAGGGTTAAAAGGCAAAGTCTGAATAAGGTAAGCTAAGCATTTAAATATTATCTCATAGTCTGAGGGTTATGCTTCTTTTTGTGTCTGACGGTTTTTGGGGTTAAAGTAATTTTAAATAAGTGTAAAGTTGGGTAGAAAATGTAAATAATGGTATAAAATTTTTATATATAAACAAATATAGGTAAAATAAATCATATTACGCAAATATTTAGAGTATAAATTTTCTGAGTAAAAATTAATTTTTCATATTCTTATGTTTTATTGAGGTTGTATTGATATTATTGGCATAAAATATTGTGTTAATCTATAAAAACATTGTAAAATTTTAAGAAAAAAAGAAAAACAATGGAAATTAATAAAAAAAATTTGCATAGTTGGCAAAAATGGACTAAATTTAATTTCGAATAGCCAACATAAAATACAGAGATGTTAAATTCACATTTCTAAAAAGGCACTTTAACAATCCCCCTCTGAACATATTCATGATACTAATATAGCTTAGCTATAACCCACCTCGCACACATTTAGACACACAGGAAGACAGGTTCAACTGTTGAAGTATTGAACATTGTGAAACATGGCCCAAGGGCATTCATGGTTTGTGATTGCTTATGCTTGGCAGGAAAAAAAATGGGGTAGAAAACGTCCTGGCCGGATTAGTTTAAACCACCCCACATTGTTCTCAAAAGGTCGCACGACGGTGAGGTCGTTTGACGCTATTTGTATATACAATATCTATGCAAGATAGGCTATTATCGAGTCTTTTGCAAGTCAAACCTCATTTTTTGTGCGGCGATTTCTAACCTTTAAATCGACGTATTATGAGATGGTTATTATTTCTGATTTTATGTGCCTGGTGCTTTTTCCAGGTCGCTACCTGTTCTCCCGATCCCGAAAAATTTGTCAAAACACCGATTCTTTTGTCTTCCGATATCCCGGGGGCTAAAAAAGATCTTCACAACGAATTCAGGGCAATTCCGGATGCCAAAGTAACGAGCGGTTCACTGGCGATTCCTGCCATTCTGGTCAATTACTACTATATCGAAGATGGTCATGGAGGCTCCTTAATGGTTAAAGCCATTCAGGGGGAGGCATTACCCGATCAGGGCCAGATGCTTTTTATCACTGGAGAATTTAAAAATGTTGTCAAGTCGGAAGGGGTTCTGATCACTGTATTTTGCGAAAAAACAAGAAAAGTACTGGATGATGCCATGCGATGATTTGACATCCATGGGGGTAAATTCAATTGTTCAATTTTTAAATGAGAGGTTATGTTGTTCTTAGCATTAAATTCGACCAGCGGAGGCATCGTTTTTATAATCCTCCTTGTTGTTGTCGTATTACTCAAGGTATTGTTTAATACGGACGCTTCAGATGAATACAAATCCACCGATACCCAGGCCAGGGATATGAAACTTGTCCTGGAAGAAGAAAGAAAGTTATGGGAGCAGGAACGTGAGCGTTTGGTTTCCGAAAAACGAAACCTGAAACGGGAGAGAGATGAATTAAAGGAAAAACATCAGCAACGGAAGTTCATTAAGAAAATGGTGCTTGGTGGCGTTGTTGTTGTGGTGCGGACCTTATTTATCGAACTGGAACCGAGTGTTTGGGAATTGGCCATTCTTGTAATAGCTATGTTGGGTTTTAATCCCGGACAGGATATTCAATAAATTTTGCGAGGTTTCTGCGGCAGGATGTTCCAGAATTTTTTTGGGAATTCTGCCGCCTTTTAAAAAGTAAATACACAGTGCCCCCTCCAGGATATACCGGCTTTCATTTTTAGGTGCCCCCCACCTTGTTTATTCTCTGGTAGAACCAACACCTTATCCTGGTTTGATTTTTTTTTCCTGGTTCAAAATAAAAAGGGTGAAATTTCAAAAAAAAGATTACCTTTGCGCCCGTTAATGCCACCGTCCCTTAATGGGAGTACGTGGATATGGTTAAACCAAACAATAAAATCTAATGGCTGTAAAGATCAGATTACAGAGAAAAGGACGTAAAAAACGCCCATTTTACCACATAGTGGTAGCAGATGCGAGATCACCGAGAGATGGTAAATTCATCCAGAACCTTGGTGTATATAATCCTATGACAAAACCTGCAACGATCGAATTGGATCGTGATGCAGCTTATGATTGGTTGATGAAAGGTGCTCAACCTACAGATACCGCACGTGCAATTTTGCGCTTTAAAGGTGTTTTATACAAAAAACATCTTCAGCGTGGTGTTTCAAAAGGTGCTTTAACCGAGGAACAGGCCGAGGCTAAATTAGCGGAATGGATAGACTTGAAAGAAGCTAAAATCGCCCAGAGAGTGGCACAAACATTAGCCGAAAAAGTAGCTTTCCACGAAAGAGTGTCCGGATCAGCACCTCCTCCTCCGGCTCCGACCGTTAAGGAAACTGCTGCTTTTGGTAACGATACGCCTAAGGCTGAAGAGCACAAAACCCTTGCAGAAATTGCGGCTGAGAAAAATGCGGCAGAAGAAGCTGCAGAAATGGCAGTGGAAGCAGTAGCGGAAACAGAAGCCCCTGCAGCGGAAGAAGTAGCACCTGAGGTTGAAGCTTCAGTAGAAGACGAAACACCAGCTGTCGAAAATGAAGACGAAAAAGCAGAGTAATTTCTCCTGATTCGTTTTAAGTTTAGTTTTAAAGCCCGGTCGATTGATTTCGCCCGGGCTTTAATTTTGCAATGGATAAATTTTTAGTGCCGGAAAAGGATGATTTTTAGTAACTTTTTCCTGACCGAATTAATAAATTTTATTGCACTCTTTACACTTTTGTTTGTCGTTTATATTTTATAAAATGTATATTTGCGGAGTGGAAGGCATTCATACTTTTGTTTCCACCCGATACTTGGCTATACTTTATTCTAAAAATAATTAGTAAACCTGGTAGTGCCTTTGATGCACTATCAGGTTTACCTTTAAAAGGAACCAATATTATGTTGGATTTACAAGAAAACTATAAGGAAAAACTTGAAGAACTCGCTGTGCATATTCAGGAATCTGATGAATTAGCAGCCTATCTCGAAAATGAAGAGGATGAGGATTATGTTCAGCTGAAAGAAAAATTCGAGCCCCATCTTGCTGTATTGCACAATGAGGTTGCCAGACAAAACCCGTTGCAGCTCATCGAGTTGGAAAAGCTTATGCTGGACGATCGTTTTGAAGGGTTGTTTTTGCCTAAATTACTGGGGTATTCGGTTTTGAGGGGAGAATTAAACGCGCAGTTCAAGTACGCTCGTCCCCAGGAACATTTTAAAGCGGTATTGCTTACCATTTGCAATTCTGCCAATTTTGATATCCTCAAAAGAAGAATCGGTCAGTCTATACAGATGGGCTTTGCCTTCAGTAGTGATATCTGGATTACCAACCTGATCAATGAAATCGATAACCGTCGGGTACGTCATTACCTCATGGGGCATAAACTCCCCAAATACCGTGATGTGCTGGAGCGTAAGCAGGGCTTGATCCGTTACAAACGTCAGTTTGTTCACGATCATTTCCAAACGGCTGATTTCCCTCAAAGCGCTATTGAGCTGAAGGTGTTATTTACTTCTTTAAAGAGTTTCCTCATTGTCAGGGTGAATGCGGAGGATGTTGATAATTCCTCCCTCATTGAGCCCTTGATGCAGTTTATCAACAATGATGAGCTCAAAGGAACAGAAGAACACCTGCAGTTGATGGCACTTGTTGCCGGTTATTTTGATTTGAGTGAAAAAGATCATAAGAACCTGGAAACGGTTTTTAATGAAATCAGGAAGGAAAATGAGGAATTCTCAGAACAATTTCTGCACTTCGTACTCGAATTGCATAAGAGTTCCGAAATTGACCTCAAACCAGAAGCCGATGCACGCATTTCCTCTGTTGTAAATAAAAAAATCAAGGACGACCTATCCGTTTATTACGAATTGATGGATATGATCCAGGATAAAGGATACATTTCTGAAGAAGTACAGGCTGCCGTAAAAGGATTTTATGACAAACACGAAGGGTTGTCGCTCGTCAATGAATGTGTCCGGTCAACCATCTACGATTGTTTTGTTCGGTTCATCAGCAACCTGGGAGCAGACGCTTATACCGACTTTTTTGAAATTTCGAAACACTTCCCGGTTTATATGGAGGTTTTTGTCAACCAGAAGTTCAATCAAAAACTGGAAGACCTCTCGATGAAGTATATTCGTAAATTACTCAAGCGGTTTACAGACAAACGTGGAAAAGACTACCAGGATATCAAAAAATTCGTTTCCACTTTCTTTGTCGATTTGAATTTCCAAACGGATAAAGAGGTAGTGGAACTGTTTAAGACGCGCCGTAAACGCAAACCGAAAGAATAGGAAACGCGGAAAAAATAAATTTACACTTTTGCCACCCCTCCGCCCCAAAAGTGGAGTCAGCGCATAAAAATGTAAATTTATTTTTGAACCATCCGCTAAGAAAGGATTTTAATGCAAGATTAAAAAATGCCTCCAATGCCCTCTGCGCTTTGGGGGCATTTTTTATCGAAAAAAAAAGTCCGTGCATAGATTAATTTTGATCGGAGTGCAGAACCTTTTTATTTTGTCAACAAAAAAACGAAGATGGTAAAAGATTTTATGGCCGGTGTCACCGCTTATGGAAAAGCATTTGAGGATATTTCCCGTTATCGTTTGTGGAAATATGTGATGATTCCCGGCATCATCAGCTTTTTATTGGGGATAGGCATTTTTGCCGGAGCCTGGGCCTCTTCTGATGATATTGGAGGCTGGCTGGTGTCGTTTTACCCTTTTGAATGGGGCAGCGGTATGGTAGATAAAGTAGCCAATATTTTCGGGGGATTGCTGGTGGCTATTGTTGGATTACTGCTGTTCAAATATATCGTCATGATCATTGCTTCTCCCTTTATGAGTTTCCTTTCTGAAAGCATTGAAAAAAAGAGGTTTGGCAGCAGTGCCCAGACGCCCACCCTGAAAATGATCATCAGTGATTTTGTGCGCGGACTCAGGCTGGCGGTCAGAAATATCATCCGGGAATTGTTTTTTACCGTAGTCGTTTTGCTTTTTGGCCTGATTCCTGTTTTTTCTCCTTTTGTTGCCATCATCATTTTTCTCATCCAGGCCTATTATGCCGGTTTCGGCAATATGGATTACACCCTCGAAAGATATTACAGGGTAGAGGGCAGTGTAAATTTTTTGCGAAAAAACAAAGGACTGGCGCTTGGAAATGGGACGGTTTTTATGCTGTTGTTGTTGACGGGGATCGGGTTTTTAATTGCGCTGCCGTTGGGTACGGTGGCGGCAACGACGGAAACTTTGAAGCGATTGCCGGAAAAAATTTAGCATAGCATACTTTTTCTTACCCATCCTTGGGTTTTTATACTTTTTATTCCTTTTATTTGCTTTGAGTTTGAAAGCATACCCATGCTATTTCCCAAATTACAATTAACTTTTAAAAATGAAAATAACACACAACTTTCGAACAAGAAGCCTTTTGATTTTATTGGCAAGCCTTGGTTTTTTTATTACCGGCAATAGCCAAAATGCCTATGAGTTGGCCTGGAAAGCCCTCGACAATGCCAATGTTGACGAAGCGATTGCTCAATTTGAAGCAGCACTAAAGGATCCGGCCTGTAAGGAAAATGCCCTGTTATGTCTCACCATGTTGTATGAGCGGCAAAACAAAACAAAGGAAGCTACTCAGGTATTTGAAACTTTTTTTGACCTTTCCGCCGACCCGTTTCCGGCCCTTTACGCTTTATGGTTCGAGGAAGGGGCCGTTGGACTCTCCTTTAAGAAAAAGCCCTCACAGTTAAAATTTCTTCAAAAATTAGAAAAAAATAAGGCAAACAAAGGAAAGCTTGACGTGGCATGTGACTACAGATTGAGTACTCATTATTTATGGGCATTTGATAAAAGCAAGGCTCAAAAATATTTCAACAAGATCAATTATATCGATAATTGGTTATTCCTGGGCCCCTTTGATAATGTGATGAACAGCGGGTACGACAAGGATTTTGGAGTTCTTTCCCATCCGGATACCACAGCGCGGTTTACTTCCAGGTATGGAGCGGAGATCGGTTGGTTTAAACCTGGTACCAGTGGAAAAGATGGTTATATTGCCAAAGACGCATATTTTCTGGGAGATAATTCAATTATTTATGGCCAGACTTTCATAGAATCTCCCGAAGATCAGGAATTGATATTGAAATTTGGATATACGGGAACCTTAAAGTTATGGTTAAATGATTCATTAATTTTTTGGGAACAGGAGCCAAGGGAAACCGATATTGATTATTTCAGGATAAAGTGCAGGATGAATAAAGGTTTTAACAGGATTCTGGTACAATCAGGAGATACTGATCTGGGAAATACAAGTTTTACCATCCGATTGACGGATACCGAAAATAATCCAATTTGGCCGGAGAGCAGCTGTTATTACCGCCCTTTCCAAAAGGGTGTCGAAGAGACTGAAACCATACCTCATTTTGCGGTTCGTTACCTGGAAGAGCAGGCGGAAAAAACCGATGATCTTTTGTATGAAATATTATTGGCGAAATCCTATTTCAGATCAAAAGAACTGGAAAAAGCGGAAAGTATTCTGGAGATGCTTTACAAGGAACATCCGAAAAACTATCTCGTCCTTTTAAATATGGTTTTGCTGTCCACCAAAGCCAATAACAATACCAACCAGAATAAATACTACGACCTGTTTCAGGAAATTTACGCCGAAGACAGGGATGTGTTGAAAAATAAAATTGATAAATATTATAATGAAGGCAATAAGCTTAAAGTCAAGGAATACTCTGATCTGTATTTATCCAGATATTATGACGAGTACCTGGACATTTCATTTAAGATAGTGTTAGCCTCTATGGATGAGGATGTTGAAAAATTGCTGAAGATGATTGATGATTTTTCCAAATCATTTCCTGACGATAATTTGGCACAAGTCTCCAAATACAAAATGGAAAAATCTTACCTGTCCAATCCGGTAAAGGCCAATTCAATTTTAGAAAAATTTTTAGAAAATAATTTCAGTAACCAGGCCCTTATGGAATTGGTGAATAATTACCTAAAAGAGGGTAAGCCGGAAAAAGCGATGGGTTTGTTGCAAAAATATCATGAATTGTTTCCCGTTGAAGTGGGTCCTTATGGCAGCATGGTGAATCTCTTAACCAGGCAATCCAGGTTTAAAGAGGCCATTGAAATTTGCCAGACCATTTTGCAAAACAGGCCTTCTGATTTTAATACCTTATCCGATTTGGCATTTCTGAACAAAGCAGCCGGGAACAATGAAAAGGCCATTTTTTATTATAATGAATCATTGCGTTATTTCCCGTTTTCTTTTGAGGTGAATGAAAATATCCGCGAATTAAAAGGACTTACAAAAATTCAAGATATGATTCCTGAAATTGATCCCGCCGAAAAAATTGCCTCCTACAATTCTTCCTTTGTGCCACCGGTAAAAAATGCCTATGACATTGTGTGGAATGCTGAATCACTCGTCATTTTTAAATCCAAGGCCATTGGACGGACTCAGGAATATGTTTTAAAAATGAATGATGAAAGCGCCATTGAAGAATGGCAAAACATCTCTTTTAATACCACTTCCACCATAGAATATTTTATTAAAGAAGCCAAAACCATTAAGCAAAGTGGTGAGAAAATCGATGCGGAAAGAAACAATGGTGAAGTTGTTTTTATCAATCTTGAGGTGGGAGATTATATCTTTGTTTCCTATTTGGAAAAACAGTACAACGGCGGCAAGTCGTCTGTGTTTATCAGTGATGTTTTTTCGCTGAATTCCTTTACTCCGGTTTATGAGGAAGAATATAACCTTTATGTAGAAGATGGGGTCTCGGTAATAGATACTTGTTTTAATGCTTCCGTGGTTCCTGAAATAAGCCAGAAAGAGGGTTTCAAAATATATAAATGGAGTGTAAACAGTCCTGAGGTAGTAAAAAACGAATCGAATGCTCTCCCTTTTTATGATATTGCCCAAACCGTGCATGTAGCCGTAAATTATTCCTGGAAGGATATTGTCCAATGGTTTAGTGATCTGTCCACTTATCAGGCAATACCGGATTATACCATAAAGACTTTAGCCGGAGAGTTGTTTGACGGTAGCGAAAAGGATCTTTCCGACGAGGAAAAAGCAAAAGTGATTTACAATTTTGTGGCAAAGAACATTAATTACAGTTCTATTGATTTCAGGCAAAGTGGTTACATTCCCCAGAAGGCCTCCCAGGTTTATCATTCCAGGCTTGGTGATTGCAAAGATGTTTCAACCCTATTTGTGTCCCTGGCGAGGGTTGCGGGTTTGGATGCTGAATTGGTATTGGTCAATACGAGTGACAACGGACAAAACAGCGTCCTGTTACCTTCTTTAAATTTTAATCACTGCATCGTAAAAGTCCATCTCGAAAAAGGTGATAAATTTCTGGAACTTACTGATCCGGATCTTCCTTTCGGGTATTTATACAATAGTCATAATGGGGCGTCCATTCTGGAAATTCCAACCGGAAATAATATTTCGGAAGATATTCATCTCACCTACCTGGCATTTAATGAAGGGTATAAAAATGAAGTTTTCCGTCATTCAAAGGTTAATATAACCGATGATTTTAAAATGAAAATCCGAAAGGAGAACATCAAAACAGGGGTTTATGCTTCGGGAATGTGTAAAACCTATTTTTACAGTGATGAAAAGGAACAAAAAGATAAATTAAAACAAAGTATATCCAATGATTTTAATTCCGCTTTGACGCTGGATGCTTTGGACTTTAAAAAACTCGAACCACGGTTGGATACGGCTATATTCAGTTTCGATATCACGGTTGATAATGATGTATTGAAATTGGGATCATTCAGGTCTGTTAAGGTTCCTTTTTCAGATATCCTGGTGAGGATGAATATTTTTGAAGACAGTGAAAGAACCCTGGATTTTGATTTTGTCAATTATGAAGATGTGGATCGTTATGAAGAAACCATTGAGATCGGACTGCCAGAGGGACATTCGTTCGTTGAAATTCCAGAAGATGTGCATCTGGAATACAAAGGGTGTTATTATAATTTGAATTTTGAAAGAAATGGTTCGGATCAATTAAAAGTTCATAGGGTTTATACTGTTAACAGACAAAATGTGAAACCTGAAGAATTTTCAGCCTTTAAGGTTTTTATGTCGAAATTAAACGAAGCGGAAAACACCCATTTGCTTTTTAAGTGATTTTCCTGTAAAACGGGCAAATGACAAATAATTTCCAGCTGGTTTTCCCTGGGCTTTGGAATAATTATGGTTATGGTGATATGTGGTGCAGCCAGGTTATTTTTTTCCTGAGGATGAAGTAAGAATCTCTACTTTAAAGCGGTTGCAGCTTAGGGGAAGTGGACACCTTACCCATGATCCACCACATCAAAAAGATTAAAACATGAGGTTAATTTCTTTTATTTTCATTTCGACTCTAGTCATACTGTGCTTTTCATGTAAGAGTATAAAGTCCGATCCAATTCAGGAAATTAGATTGGATCTTAATCAAAATTTTCTACCCAAATCAGTTATCCCTTATTTACAATGGGTAAAATTAAAACCTTCTATAGCAACACTAAAAATAAAAGGTTCGATTTTTTCTTACAAAAATAATTCATTCAATCTGGCAGTTGGAGATATGAACCAAAACGGTATTTTCAATGAAGTAGGAATAGATCATCTTTTTATAGCCCCTGAAGGAATTCAGGAAGTTTATATCCATGATATTACCAGTATTTCAGTAGCGGTGATTCAAGATGTTAATTATTTTGAAGCGAATGGCGATCTTTTTAAGATTTCCAAAATTGATCCAAAGGCTACCTTCATTAATCTGGTAAATATTGATGACCGTGAGGATGTAGTCCCTTCTATGAAACTAATTGATAAACTACCCAATATTGAATTTTCCCTTTTGGATGGTTCGATAGCTAATTTCAAAGATTATCAAGGGGCGGGTAAGTTAGTCTATGTTGATTTTTGGGGCTTGTGGTGTGAACCGTGTTTAAAGGCAATGGAAGATTTAAAAAAAATTGCAGCCACTAATAGGAATATAACAATCATAAGTTTGAACTCAGGAGATGATATTGCAGAAATAAAAAAATATATTTCGAAAAAAAATATTAACTGGATCAACGGAATTTCTACGAAATCAGTTCAAAGACATTTTCATCAAAATGGGTTTCCTTACGGGGCTTTATTTGATATCGATGGTAAAATAATTAAGATGGGTTTAGACCCAATTGAGTTAAATAAGTATCTAAATTAAGGATGAAAAAAATCTTAATTCTCACGAAAGAATTTGATCCTACTACTTGTGACGTAATTGATTGGCTTGCTTATAAAGAGGTTGATTTTTTTAGAGTTAATGGCAACAAACGGAGCCAAAAGCATAATTTTATATAAATTGAATAGTAAATTTCATCAAACTAAAATATATTCCTCATTATCATTTAGTAAACCTATTTCCAAAATTTTTATTCTTAATGAACCAAAATAATATGTTCTTTTCCTTGTTTGCTAATTGTATTCCGGTAGATATCAACGGTAATATCAAGAATTATCCATCCATGGAAAAGTCCTATGGGAATATAAAAAAAAACTACCCTAAAAAAAGCACTAGATCATCCAGATTTTAAGAAATATTGGGATATTAGCAAAGATAAAACTCTTGTTTGTAAGGATTGCGAATTTCGATCTATTTGTACAGATTGTCGCGCCTATGTAGAATATCCAGAAGATATTTACAGCAAACTACTAAAATCCAGGTACGCCCCCTTTGCCACGGAGTGGACAGAATGGAATGCAAAGTATTCCCGAATCTTAGAAAATATTTAACCTTAATAAATAGCTGGAAATGACAATGAAACAACTAAACCACTTAACTAAATCATTTTCAATTTTCCTTTTCATCTGTGTCTTTTTTCAATGTAACAACCTCAGCAATAATCGATTTGAAGAAATTAAATCCACATTGGATAAAATAGATACTGACCAAGAAATCGAATTGACGTTACAAAGAATATATAATGAAGATCAAAAATCACGAATGCGGTTAAAACCAATTATGGAAGAGTATGGTGTAAAATCTGAAGAGTATAAAAACCTATGGGCTGACATAAAAGAAAGTGATGAAGAAAACTTATATAAAATTGAGTATTTATTGACAAAATTTGGCTACCCTAAAAAAAACACCTACAGTAGTACAGCCAGGAAAACTCCGATTTTAGTAATTCATCATAGTGAAAACTATCAAATAAGGGAAAAATATTTTCCAATGATTTACCAAGCCTGGAAGAATGGTCACATTGAGAGCTTTATGGAGTTGTTTTTAATTCGAATGGCAGATATGAAGTTTCAAAGCAAATCAAATGTAAATATTGATGAATTAATGGGCAATGAACTTTTAATTGAAAAACTCATCGACGAATTAAATTTAAGTAGAATATGATTCTTTAGATATGGAGCAGCCACTGATGACGTACTAAGCAAACCCCTTAAATGCGGTTATGACCCATATTCTGGTACGTGGAGTGAATGGGTTTTAGATTCCGATAAAAGCAAAGTAATCGCACATTATTCTTTAATCGAAAAAATTATGGGGGATAAATAGGTTTTTCCAGGATAGTCTATTTAAAATATCTTAATACACTTTTATGGTTCACTACAATATTCAAATAAATAAGCCTGTTGTTCGTCTCATACTTCTTTGTTTTTTAAAGTCTTTTTGAACTACTGCTGAAAGCATTGGATTTATGCAATGCTTAAAATTTAATTAAAATGAATAAGTACCTATTCCTAGTCCTGTTATTTTCAATAAATTGCTCATCAGATAAAAGTTCTAAAAATCATTTGATTGGAGTGTGGGAAGTAGAATCCAATTCTAATTTAGTCTTTGAATTTACAGAAGATGGGTATTTCAATCAATATATTTCAGGTGAAAAAGTAATTATTTCGTCTTTAGAAATAGTAAATGGGAAATACGAGGAGGTGGATTATGGAAAGATTGTGTATAAAATAGATAAACATGGAGATAGTTTAATGGTCAATCTTTTTGGAGAGAATAATAATAAATTTTATGACAAATACTTATGCTTCGTAGATGGAGATCATCTTACTCTTGCTAATTATAAACAAGGAGAGGGTATTGACAATCACCTTCAAATGGTTAATTCTTTTTTTAGGCAAGGGACTAAAAAAAGAACTAAGGGGGCATATAAATCATTGTCGTTAGTTTTACCAACAGAGTTTAATAAAAATGAAATTCTTATTGCTTTTGGGCAAAAAAATGGAAGTCATCCGATTGTTGATTCTGATGGAAATATTACTTTAAATATCCCACAATCTGGCCTTTTAAAAACAACATTTGTTGAGGATTTAAGAATAATAAGCAAAGGCAGAGTGAGAATATTCCGAAAAAACACAAATGAAGTAGACGAAATTCATGTATTCCAGTTTGATGAATTAGCATTGTTAAACTGTGATTATATACAAGGACGATATGACCCAAAATTGATTGTTGGATTTGTTGAACGTTTTAATCCTTCAAGGGATTTAGTTAACAAGCTATTTGATGAAAATATTTTGGGAAACGTCCAGACGTTTACCATTGATACGCTCGAAAAAAGAATTCACTGAATTTTTTAAATCTACTTTTAATTGGCTGTACTAATTATTGCAGATAAATCAGAAACCTAAAATTTAACAAAAAGAAGGCTTAACTATGAGTACAATAAAAAAAACAGGATTGAAAAAAAGAAGCTTGCAGCTTTAACCCGTACACGAACAGTTAGATTTCTTAAACATAAATTTTAAATCGAAATAATGATCACTAAATATTCTTTTTCCATCCTGCTTGGACTATCTTTTTTTTTATTTGCTTGCCAGCCTTCTATAGAAGAACAGGTTATAGGTAAATGGATTGGTGTTGGTGATAAAGATTACGCAATAGAATTTTTGAAAAATGGAGAAGTAAATATTTATAATGGCAACCGAAAATTTCACCTTGAAGAATACGGTCAATTTATTTATGACTTCATACAAAAAAAAGATAGTCTTTTCTTAATAATTAAAGGAGAAAGGACGGGAGATATATTTGAAAATTTTTTGGTTCATTTGGAAAAAGATTTCCTACTTTTAATCACATATAAAAAAGGCGATGGAATTGATAACCACATTGCTGAAATTGTAACTTGCATCAGAGAGGGACATTCTTTAAAAAAAGATAAAGAGGCCACTCGAACAAAATTTTTCATCCCAAAAGAATTCATAGGCACTATATATATTGCATATAATCAAGTCAATGGAGTAGCCAAAAATTATGACGATGATGGCAATAGACTTGTTAAAATTCCAGAATCAGGGTTAGTTGAAACGACATTTATGGAAAACCCTCTTTTCATTGCTAAAAAAAGAATCGATTTTTTCTATAGTAATAATAATCCAAAAAACTATAAAAACTTGAATTTAATAGGTCACAATGAAATAAAAAAATTTTATGAAAAAAACTGGTTTGATAAACTTGATCCAGTTTATCATCCTGACTCAGTTGTTGTTGTTGCATTGGGTTACAATCAAGCGGGTAGAGATTATATCAACAAACTCTTTAATAAAAAAATAAATGGTAATGTTGAGGTATATAGGGTTGATACATTAAGAAACATTTTCCAAATCCGTTGAATTTAAATTAAGATTCACTGATCCTTCAAGGCAATTAATCTTACAATGCTTTAAATGAAATGAGTATGATTGTTATTTCTATTTCTGAACGTTTTCAGAAAATAATTTTTGATAAATCGATACATAATTTGTGTCGCTTGTTATCCATTATTTTATTATTTATTTTGCTAAACGTATCTTGTCAACCTACAGACACCTATGAAGTGCGGTATAATAAATGCTTTGAAAATGTCAAAACTATTGAGTTCGATATGGAAGGGGCTACAAAAAAAGGTTTTGGTTATACAGGATTTGACGCAAAGTGCCTTGTTGGCTCGCTATTGCCTTTTTTTAAAGTTACAGATATAAATGGGGACGAAATCGAAACAAAAAACCTAATTGGAAAGGTGACGGTGATTAATTTTTGGTTCATAAAATGTGCCCCCTGTATTGCCGAAATACCAGACTTAAATTCTATCGTCAATAAATATGGTAAAGAAAAGGTTAATTATGTATCTTTTTCCAATGATTCAGAACATGACGTAAAAGAATTCTTAAAGACTAATACTTTTATTTTTACCCATGTAACCAATGCAAAACATATAATTGAGGAAAATTTTCGTTTGATATGGGGGTATCCGAGTACGATTGTGGTAAACCGTGAAGGTAGGATAGTTGAGATTTTTCAAGGATCCAAATTGAAAAATGATCCATCTATAAGCGTTACCACCGCGATAGATTCTTTGCTCGCAGAGTTATTAAGGAAATAACTTCCCCTGATGGCCAGGCATATTCAAAAAATAAAAAAGCCTGTCTCCTGCGTCATCCCTTCTATACCTCCTGCAAAAGACAGTAAAGTGTTTCAGCAGGATCTACAAATTCCGGGAATTTATTCCACAAACTTATAGCCAACGCCCCGCACCGAAATGAAAAACTTTGGATTCCTCGGATCCTCCTCAAAATATTTCCGGAAAGAAAGGATGAAATTATCAATCGTCCGGGTGGAAGGAAAAACATCATAACCCCAAACCGACTGCAGGATCTGGCGGCGGGAGACCACCTGGTTTTTGCGGTCGATGAGCAACTTGAGCAGCATGGCTTCTTTTTTGGTGAGGGTAAAAGCGCCGTTACGGCCCCAGGCGTCAAAAGTTTTGAAATTCATGCGGTTATTGCCAAAAGCATAAATGGAGGTTTCATCGCCAGTGGATTTGCCGGCGCGCTGGAGCAATTTACCGATCCTGAGTTCCAGCTCTTCAAACTCAAAAGGTTTGGTCAGGTAGTCATCAGCCCCGAGTTTCAGGCCTTTGATGCGGTCATCTCCCGAATTCCTCGCCGTGACAAAAATGATGGGGGTCTCAAAATCGGAAAGCCGGATTTGTTCGCAAATCTGGAAACCGTCCATATCGGGCAACATAACGTCCAGGATAAGCAGGTCGAAATGCTGGCTCATCACCTTGTCCAGGGCTTCAGAGCCATTTTCCGCCGTCACCACTTCATAATCTGAAAGCTCCAGGTTCAGTTTTATGGTATTGCGAATGCTCGCCTCGTCTTCCACTAATAATATACGCATCTGTTATTCAATAGGTAGTGTAATGATAAAAACAGTCCCCGAAGGAACATTGTTTTCCAGCCGGATTTTCCCCCTATGGGCCCGTACAATTTCCCTGATGATAAAAAGTCCCAGCCCGGTACCTTTGGTCTTGCGGATAGCTTCGTTACCGGAACGATAAAATCTTTCAAAAACCTTTTTCTTTTCAGCCTCAGGAATACCGATTCCATGGTCTGCCACTTTTAATTCAATGTTCTGATCCGTCGAAGTAATGTTGATCTCTACCCGGGGGGTATTTTCACTGTATTTGATGGCATTGCCCAAAAGATTATGAATGATGGCAATCATGCCCTCCTTGTCGGCATATACCATGGGCAGATCCTTACCGCAGGAGATGGCGAACTCGGCTTCCGGGTATTTGCCCCGGTATTCTGCCACAATTTTTTCACAAATCCCACACAAGTCCAGCCATTCAGGAAAAGGTTTGTATTTGGAATCCAGTCGGGCAGACAATAAGAGATTATTGACCAGGGAATCCAGTCGGCGCGTTTCCCTCATGGCATCGGAGCCCATTTTTTGCTTTTGATCTTCATTGATTTTACGCTTGATAAGGGTCTCCAGAATCAGGCTGATGGATGCGATGGGCGTTTTCAATTCGTGGGTGATGGCCAGTAGGAAATTGGTCTGGTTTTTGGAAACCTGTATTGCCTGTCGGTAAGAACGGTAAACGAACCATAACCCAATGGAAAGGCTGAGTCCAAAAAAAATGGCTTCTCCCAGGATCATTCTGTTTTGCAACGAAAGTTCGTGCTCGATTTTTTCCAATTGTAACCGTTTCTCTTCAGGGTCAAGTGGTTTGCTTTCGACCAACTCAATTTGCAGGTTGTGGTATTTGATGGTTTTTTTTCGCAATAAAAGAGCCCACCACGTAAAGGCCGCCAACATATAAATGATGATTGCTATCGAAAATAATCGAATTCGCCGTGTTTTTCTGTTAGTGCGCATTGGTGATGCTTTAGGACAAAAATCCACTATTTTTATTAAAAAACGTATCTTTATAGGATAAAATCTTAAACATATGGAAATTGATCCGGGCGCTTATATTGCCGAATTGCTTTTTGAACATGATACGGTGAGCTTACCAGGATTTGGAAGTTTTGTTAAAGCCTATAAAGATGCCAGCATTGATTATGTCCAGGGAGAGATCAAACCACCTGGTTCGGCCCTCAATTTCAACCGCAACCTGGTAATGGATGACGGCCTCCTGATTAAGATACTCAAGAAGAAACACGGGTTGCCGGTTTCCAGGGCAGAGAAAGTGGTTGAAAAATACGTCGCTGATCTGAAAAACCGACTTGAAAAAAAAGAATTCCTGACGTTTCATGGATTGGGCCGATTGTACAAAGATTTTGAAGGGAACTTTAAGTTTTTGCCTGAAAGTCATAATTTTAATGCGGATACTTTCGGGTTGCCGGATCTGCATTTTTACCCGGTTTCAAGGCCTTTTACAGAATCTGTAAATACAAAATCGTCCAATCCTCCTTCCACAAAATCAGAAAAAGTGACCAATACTATAGCCGACTGGTTTACCAAAAACCTGCTTTGGGTGAGCGCTGCTGCTTTAATAGTAGTCATTTCCGCTATTTATCTGGCCGTATTTAAAAATAATGCCGAATCAAAGACAAGTGGTGAAGCCGTGGCTAATGAACGGGTAAACGTTAGTCCGAGTGATAACCAGAGCGATTATGAAGTGGTGAATGATTATGACGATGACGAAGGGGCTCCAACAGGTGATGAACAGCAACCGCCGCCTCCTGATCCTCAGGCCGAAGGTTCTGAGGCTCCGACGCTTTCCCCCAATGAAAAAGTGGCTATAATCATTATCGGAAAATTCGGCAATCAATCCAATGTGGATAAATTGGTGAAACGCATATTTGAAGCCGGTTATGAACCTTATACCGATAAGGAAGGTAAACTTACCGTGGTGGGGGTCCAGATGGTTTATGATGCCGAAAGTGAAGTGCAATCAACCCTGAAAAAGATCAGGAAGAAATTCGAACCGGGGGCGAAAATTCTTAAGATGGAATGAGGTTGATAAAGATTGATAAAGATTGAATTTATGGAGCAGAATAATTGGGTTGAATATAAGATTAATGTTGGGGCAAGATTGAAGGAATTTTGTTTGGAGATATTGAAATTTGGGGATTTGTTGCCGGAAAAGGTTCAGTCCAAGAGTCATCCGATATCAACTTACAAAATCGGGTACTTCAAAGTATGCTAATTATAGGGTTGCGATGCGAGCAAGGGCAAAAGCTGAGTTTTTTAGCAAATTATGTATTGCTGTTGAAGAAGCCGATGAAACGGAAATGTGGTTGGATTTACTCATCGATTCGAATACCTGTACGGACGATTTTATTAAAACCCTTCACTCGGAAAGTCTGGAACTCGTGAAAATTTTGGCCTCAATGAGAAAAAAATTATCGTAACAATGATATTTCTAATCGATGAAAAATAATAAAAAACGGACCCTCAATCTCCTTCAATCTCCTTCAATCTAAAATAACCACGTGCAATTTTTAAAAAAAATAAAATCCACAGGGCCGGCGATTTTGATCACCTCGGCTTTTATCGGACCGGGCACCGTAACGGTTTGTTCTCTCGCCGGTTATTCCTTTGTATATGCATTGCTCTGGGGCCTCGTTTTTTCGGTGTTTGCCACGATAATCCTGCAGGAAATGGCTGCCCGCCTGGGGTTGGTCACTCAACAGGGGTTGGGAGAAGCCCTGCGGGGGCAGATCAACCACCCCTTCTGGCGACTGCTAAGCCTGCTACTGGTTTTTTGTGCCATCATCATCGGCAACGGCGCTTATGAGGCGGGAAATATCAGCGGAGCCGTTTTGGGCATGGATACCGCATTGGGCAGCCTTAATGTCCAGGTTAACGGTGGAACCCTTAATTTGTGGGGACTGATCATCGGAATCATCGCTATGGCTTTGTTATTTTCCGGAAGTTATAAGTTGATCGAAAAAACACTGATAGGCCTGGTGCTTTTGATGAGTATTGTTTTTATCGTAACCGCCCTGATGGTTGGGCCCGACCTGGGAGCGATGATCAAAGGAATGTTGGTTCCTACCGTGCCGGAGGTGCCTGCCGGAGGATGGCTGATGGTGATTGGACTGGTGGGGACTACCGTGGTGCCCTACAACCTGTTCTTGCATGCTTCTTCCGTATCCGAAAAATGGAAATCTCCCGACGACCTGCCTGCTGTCCGTTTTGATACGGTCGTGGCCGTGGTACTCGGTGGAATCATTTCTATGGCTATTGTAGTGACTTCAGCAGCAGCTTCGCAACAGGCCGGTTCTTTTAACAATGCAGCGGATCTCGCCATTCAGCTGGAACCTTTGCTGGGGCGATGGGCCAAATACTTTATGGCCGGTGGATTATTTGCGGCGGGGATCTCTTCTGCGATAACAGCTCCTTTGGCTGCTTCGTATGTGGCGGCGGGTATTTTTGGGTTTAAGCCGGATTTGAAAGAATGGAAATTCAAATTGACAGGAGGTCTCATTCTTTTCATCGGTGTCCTGTTTTCTTTGTTGGGATTCAAGCCCATTCATGTGATTAAATTTGCTCAAATGGCCAATGGAATACTATTGCCTTTTATCGCCATTTTCCTGGTTTGGATGGTCAACAGGGCTTCATTACTCGGTAGTTACAAAAATAATTTGCGACAAAATATTTTCGCCGGCATCATCATCCTGGTGACCCTTTTCCTGAGTGCGAAGAGCATTTTGTCGGTTTTGGGATATCTTTAATTTATGAAAATAGACTTAAACTGCGACATGGGGGAAAGTTTCGGTCACTTTCGGATTGGGAACGATGCGGAAGTCATGAAATATATCTCCTCCTGTAATATTGCCTGTGGATATCATGGAGGCGATCCCCTGACCATCCAGCATACCATTGAATTTGCACTACAAAATGGCGTTAAAATCGGGGCTCATCCGGCCTTTTATGATATGCATGGGTTTGGAAGACGGGAAATGTTCCTTACTGCTGCGGAACTTTCTGCTTTGATAAAATACCAGGTTTCGGCGATTAAAGGCATGACTGAGGCCACGGGAGGAAAACTGCATCATGTGAAACCCCATGGGGCCTTGTACAACATGGCCGCCCGGGACGAATCCATGGCTGCCATCATAGTGCAAGCCATCCTTTCCATCGACAAAACGCTTGTGCTTTACGGCCCCCCTGAATCTGCCATGGCAAAATGCGCTGCGAAAGAAAATCTACCCTATGCCAATGAGGTTTTTGCCGACCGGAATTACAATGATGACCTCTCCCTGGTGAGCCGGCAAGAAAAGGAGGCGCTGATCACAGATAAACAGGAGATGTTTGAACACATTAACCGGATGCTGTCTTCAGGAAAGGTAAAAACGGTAACCGGCAATTTAAAGAATGTTACGGCAGATACGGTTTGTATTCACGGAGATCAGCCAGAAGCGGCTGAAGTAGCCAGGGCGTTAAGGACAAGCCTTGAGCATGAAGGTTTTGAGGTAGGGTGAATAGAGGCTGTTATGATTTATCCATCAAACCGTCTTTTGGTGGGGCTGCGTTCAACTCCTTTTCAATACCGGTGATGTAATCGAGTGGCAGGCCCGACATTTTTTGAATCTCCTGGATAGAAAATCCTTTTTGGATCATTTGGGCGATGACTTTCTTTTTTCCGGCTTCGATGCCTTCGGTGAGTCCGTGTTTTTTCGTAGCATTGCGGAGGAAGTTGCTGATATCCATTTTAGGTTTATTTTCTGCAATAATAAAAAACAAGTGCCAAAAATAAGTCCTCAATATAAGACATTAACCGATAATTCAATATTAATTGAATTTGAGCAGGTCATTTCGCCTCAGATTCTTACGGTCGTTACCGCCATGGATCAGCTCATTCGGGAAGCAGACCTTTACGGCGTGATTGAAACGGTTCCGGCTTATGCTTCTCTCGCCGTTTTTTACAACCCACTCCTGTGGGAGCAAGAAACACTGGTCGTTGAATTAAAAAAACTGCTGCCCGGGCTAAAAAAAGTCAAACAGCCTGAATCCAGGTTGTGGGAAGTGTCTGTTTCTTATGAAGCAAAGGATTCCCCTGACATGCCGATCGTGATGAAACATTCGGGACTTTCCCGGGAAGAAGTGATCAGGGTACATACCCAAAATGAATACCTGGTTTATATGCTGGGTTTTTTGCCCGGGTTCATTTATCTCGGCGGCATGGATGAACGACTCAATACGCCCAGAAAACCTGTGCCTGATTTGAAAACTGCCCCGGGGTCGGTGGCGATCGGTGGTGCCCAAACAGGAATTTATGCCATTGAAAGCCCGGCGGGGTGGAACATTATCGGGCGCACAAGTGATATTTTTTTTGATCCCCAAAGCAAAGAACCCCTCCGCATAAAACAGGGAGACCGAGTGATGTTCGTCGCTAAAAGGCCAAAATACTAAAGGTTAAAATTTAAAATAACCATTAAAGCAGTTCAGTCCACAAATAACCAGCACCCCAGCAACCAGCACCCCAGTAACCAGCAACCAAGTCAACCAGTAACCAGTAACAAGTCAACCAGTAACCAGTAACAAGTCAACCAGCAACCAGTAACAAGTCAACCAGTAACCAGTAACCAGCACCAAGTCAACCAGCAACCAGCATGTCCTTCATAAGAAAAATAAGCGTTGAAACACCGGGTATGTATACCACCATTCAAGACCTCGGTCGATTTGGGAGCAGGAGGGTGGGGGTGCCACAAAGCGGGGCCATGGATGATTATGCCGCCCGGCTCGCAAATATATTGGTGGGAAATGAGGTTACAGCACCCTTGTTGGAAATTTCCTATACGGGCCCGGAATTACTTTTTTCCTCAAGAACCTTTATCGCAGTAACAGGGGGGGATTTGTCGCCTCGGGTGAATGGAAAAGATATCATGATGTACGAGACGGTTTGCCTCAACCCTGGCGATCGGCTTTCGTTTGGCGGGTTGAAGAATGGTTGCCGTGCTTATCTGGCCATTTGGGGTGGCCTGGTTTCGGATTACGTGATGGAAAGTTGTTCCACTTATGTTCCGGCAGGGTTTGGAGGGCACCATGGCCGGCCATTGATAAAAGGAGATTTACTTTTTTATCATAAAAAAGACGAACCGCCGTTGATAATGACCCTCCCGGAGTCTTATTGGCCAAATTATGATGCCAAACGTACCATCAGGATACTGGAGGGGCCGGAATGGAACGTTATGGATGTTGAAATGAAACAAAATTTTGGTCGAAATACCTTTAAAATAGGGCATAATTCGGACCGTATGGGGATTAGATTGGAAGGAAAATTGTCGCAGGAATATCACCCCGTGCAAATGCTCTCTTCCCCTTTGGGAAGGGGAAGCATTCAACTTATCCCCAGCGGAGAAATGATCATTGTGATGAGCGACGGACAAACAACGGGCGGATATCCCCGTATTGGAAGTATTATTGCGGTTGATCTTGGACCGGTTGCCCAGTTGAAACCCGGAGATAAAATTAAATTTAAATTAATTGATCAGGATCAGGCAAAATCATTATTTTTGCACCGCGAGGCAAAATTGGAGTACCTGAAAGGAAAAAATATTCCCAAAGGCCCGGAAATACTTGATTAGCAGGAGGGTAAAAGTAACATAAAAAGGTTTTTTAGGAGAAATGAAATTATTTTTTCTCTTTTTTTGTTTAAATTTTAAAATCCTTTTGCATAAGTATAAAAAAGATTTTACCTTTGCAGCCGCATTTAAAATAAGCTCTGTTTATTTGAAAGGCTAAAGGCTCCGTAGCTTAACTGGATAGAGTCCCTGACTACGGATCAGAAGACATTGATTTTATTGTATATAAATGTATGATTTTCAAAGAATTACAAATATGTATTTCTTTAAATCGTCAAAAATATACACAATGTCAACTCCTACATTAGCAGTTAAATTATACAAAGGCGAACCTCTCGCCAACAATTATTTTCCAATAGTTTTAGAAGTACGTTATCCTTCCTCTTCTGGTAAATTAACTACCTCTCGTATTCGTCTTAAAGTAAAGGCAAAAGAACACGAGTGGGACGATAGTATTTGGTTCAAAAGAGACGAAAAAAAGAACCAACAACTTGAATACAGTTTAGATCAAGCCAATAGGGTTTATGAAAGGTTCTTTAGAAATAGCCACTTTGATTACATCCAGTTTTCTAAGCTTTTCAGAAATGGTTTACATAAGAATTTCTACGATGTCATGGACGAATTTATTGATAGCCGTAGCAGTGTAGGAAATCAGATGTTCTACAAGGATATTAAAAGGGCTATCCGAAAATTATGGGGTGATAATTTAGCAATTAGAAGTATTGATAAAAGGAAGCTTGAACAATTCGGGAATAGATATGAGTCTGTGGCTTATTTTAGAGGCTTTAAAGCGGTGATGTCCTATGCAAGGGAAAAAGGATATATAGACATAAAAGAATACCCTTTTAAGGCGGCTTATTATCCAGATGGATACGACTTCAATCATATCAAAAAGAAGAAACAAAAATCCAAGGAGCCGGAAATAGCCTATACCGAGGAAGAAATGAAAGTCTTTAATCAACGTCCTGATGACCGAGGACAAAGAGCATGGGATGTTTTCATGTTATCCTATTACTTTTTTGGAACTAACTTATGGGATATGATACATTTTACTGACGAAAATAAACGTGGTGATGGTCTGGTATATAGAAGAAAAAAGACCGGAGTATTGGTCCGTATGCCAATTGTACCTCAAGCATGGGAAATAATTGAAAGGTACAGAAATGGCAAATATTGGTTTCCAATTGTTGATCCTGATTTGCCAGAGCCGGATAAAAAAAGAAAAGCCAACAACCTTCGCAGGAGTGTTAATAGAACACTTAGAAGGCTTGCGAGGGATAGGGGAACAGATCAAAGAGTGAAATTCTATACGGCTCGTCATACAGCCGCAACGATTGCAATAAAAAAGGGTGCACCAATCCAGGAAGTTTCAGCTTTGCTTGGACATAAAAGTATTAAAACTACCCAAATTTATCTTGCTCAGTTTGATGTGAAGGAGTTATCGGGAACCATGGGACTTTTGACATTGTAGTAGGGGAGAGGAGCCTTGCCAATTTGGTTCAAATACCCCAGTTCGCAAAAAAATAGTATTATAATTGATAGTGATTAAAAGGTGATTCCTTACATTTGCAAAGGAGCAGGATAAAACACCCTGCTCCCAAGAGGCATAGATGAAAAATCATCTACAGGATGATATTATCCGTTTCACCTGTAGAATCAATATCTATGCAATCAGCTCTTCAACTGCGAACGATTGCCACTTTTTCGTTCTTTATCCTTCTTTCCATGTTTCTTTTTAGTAAGGTCTGGCATCGAGGGGAACAAATTGAAACTTCCCATAGAGATCAAGCTCTTGAAAGAAAAAAAGAGAAAATCCTTAAGTGCGAACAATATTCATTAAGAGCTTTAAAATCTGGCTGGTACCCTTGCACTCATTGCCCAAAACCTTTATATTGGCTCAATGCAAACGAAATTGCCAAATATGGCTATACTTGTAACAAAGGGGCAAGATATACTTCAGAACAACTACATGCCTTGGGTGTATTTTATTTCATCGAGTTTGAAGGCCCACTCCAAGAGGTCGTTACAATGGAAGCAGAGAAACTATTTTTGTACTACAAACATCCAGACAATTTGAGAAGAAGAGAGGAAAATCGTATTTCTTTACCTCCGTTAAATAAACGCGATGATTAGCCTATCCAAAATAGTCGATAACGAAAAAATAAACATAAAGCTTGACCTCAATGCTTTGAGGGCAAAATTACCTTCTGTTGAGAAGAATATTTGTATTACATTGGTGGCAACTAAAAGTCCCAGGAAAGCGGATAATTGGAAGAAAAACGACAAAGAGTATTACAATGTCATTCTGAATCATAATAGGGTATTATATTCCACGTCTCAATTTGTATCAAAAATGATCCTAAAGGAATGTTTGGCAGTTCTCGATAACAGATAAATGGCAAAACATTTTTATCGTTCGATCCCAATTTCTTGTAATTCTGAGACTAATTTTTCGGCATCCGCATAGTGCGGGTGATTAGGTACCCTTAAAATAAGGTCTATTGTTTCCCAAAACTCTTTTTCATAATAAGGATAACTGGCAAGATAATAAAGAGCTAATTCCCAATTTGTTTTGGTCACATCGAAGTCCTCTTTCATATACTCTTTGTAACTTAAGATAGCGGTTTCGTAATCCTTAGTTTTGGAATACAAGAATGCTAATCGAGAGTATAGGTGGGCTTTAGGTATATTTGGAGTGGTATTATTCAGAATCTCTAAAGCTTTTTCATAGTCCTTTAGTTTTGTTGCTGTGTCCGCTTCCATTGTCGGTGTTTTCCACGCATCCTCTTCTTTTCCTCCCCTGACTTTGGAAACTTTGGGCAAATCTATGCTTGCAATTAAATCTTCGGCCAAATTTCTTACAGCTACTATTTGTAATGAGTCTTTGGAGAGGGTATTAGTTTTGGGAGGTGATTTTGAATTGTTTTTGGGTGGTATAATAGAAGGATCTTTCTCAATTAATGAATCTGACTTATTGGGAGGGGGGACTTGTATTGAGGTTGTGTCTGGTGGAGGAATTTCGCTTTCTCCAGTTAAGGTTGGGGTATTGTTATTTTTCCAATTAAAATATAAAGAACCAATGATCACTATGATTAAGGTAATAACGGGGTAATACCATCGAAACCAGCTTCCCCTTGGTGGTTCATTGTCATCCTCTAACTCCTTTTTCCATTCTTGAAAATTTGCCTGGAGTTCTCGTTCTTTCAATCGCTCTAAGGCAGGAAGCAGTTCGCGTTGGATTTCAACCTCTTTCGCAAGTTCTGGGTCTACCTTTAATTTTTTCTCGAAGTCTTTGACTTGCTCCGGTGTGAGTTGCCCGAGTAGATATGCTCTTATTTCCTGATATGATATTTCATTATACATCGAAAGTAAATTCTATTGGTTATGTTCTGGAGCTACCTGCCAGTATAATTTTTTTAAGTTTTTTCAGACATTTATATTTTCTCTTTTTTAGCTGTTCAGTATCCCTAAACTGTAACTTTTGGGCAATTTCCCTCATCCCGTATCCTGTCACAAAAAGCTTAAGAATATTATTGCATTGACGGTCAAGTTTATCTAGTAGACTATCAAACTCCATCTTATTTTCTGTGATAATCAATATTTCCTCGGGGTTTGGTTTGTAGTCTTTAATATTTAGATAATCATTGATGTCCCTTGCAGTTGGCGGTGTTCCTTTTTTCGTTTTACGCCATTTGTTCTTAACGCATTGCACTAAATAGCCACGAAGGTTTTCTATTGGAGGCTTGTTGGTAGCGATCACCCGGTTTTCAAACTCCATGCAGACCTGACTTAAGGCATCATCAACTTCATCCTGGTTTCCTCCGCTTTTGAGAATGAATCGAGAATAATCAACACGCCAGGTTTTATACATATACTTCCAGGCTTGTTTTCTAGCTTCTCCACCTTCATAGAGCATTTGGAGAATGATTTTATCCGATAAAGGAGGGGTTTTCAAATTAAAGTGTATTTAAAAGTTAAAAAAGTCCTCTTTTTTCAAAACTTTTTTCAAATTATGGTCAAAAATAATACTATTGAACCTATTAACTTAGAAAAACCGTAATTTTGGATAAGAGTATGTCTAAAAATTGAAGTCTTTGGAAAAATGGGAACCAGTTATTAAACTTGTGGTAGACTAAAACCCAAGTTTATGCAAACTCAATATGAGCGACTAACTGATTCCCAGTGGGAAATTATAAAAGAATATTTACCTATCAAAAGAAAACGCAAATATGATTTGCGAGATGTGGTAGACGCAATTTTTTGGATATTAAGAATTGGCAGCCAATGGAGAAATCTTCCGGGAGAATTTCCTCCCTGGAAAAGTGTATATTATTATTTTCAAAAATGGCAAAAGGATGGAACACTGCAAAAATTAAATGAAGGATTGAATCGAAAGGAAAGGAAGCGACAGGGTAAAGAAGAAACGCCCAGCATGCTAAGTATTGATAGTCAGTCTGTTAAATCAGGACCATTTGTGAATATAGAAAAAGGAATTGACGGAAACAAGCGTGTTAATGGGCGAAAGCGTCATATCATCACAGATACTTTAGGTTTAGTTTGGGGGATAGTTGTCCATGCGGCTAATCATGCAGACGGAGCAATGGCGCACCAGGTAGTCGAGCCTCTGGTTGGATACTTGCACCGGTTAGAAAAAATACTGGCAGATGCTGCTTATAAAATTATCTTCATGGATTGGGTATATGAGAATCTGTTAGGAGTAGAAGTAGAGCTTTCATCAAAGCCCCCAAGTGCAAAAGGGTTTGTTCCTGTGAAGTGGCGCTGGGTTACCGAACAGACCTTCGGGCGGTTCAATTACTTTCGCCGATTGGACAAGGATCACGAAAAAACAACAGAAAGTTCCGAAGCGTGGGTACTTTGGCAGAATTGCCAAACAATTTTATATCGCTTGGAATGATCTACAAATTTAAATTTTTAGACATACTCTAAGATGGTAGAAGGCTTTGTAGAAGGTGTCTGACATAATTTTTACAGTAATAGTTAGTAATAAACGACCTTCTTTTTTACTTCGTGCAAAGTGAGGTTATTCTTTAGGTGCTATTCGTTCTTTCCTCACAAACTACCATTTCTTTAAAGTATAACATACCAAAATTTACCATTATGAAATTACAATTCCTTACATTACTTATTAGTTTTCCCATCTTCCTTTTTTCCCAAACACAAGACTCTATATTAGTAGCTCATGAAGTAGATAGTTTAATGGAAGAGAGCCGAAAGCTGTTTCAAGAACAAAAGTTTGAAGAAGCTCTAAAAATCATTGAAATAGCAAAGGACAAGGCAGCATCAACAATTGGAACAAACACTATACCTTATGCCAATTGTCTACTCAACCAAGGTAGGATACTTTATTACATTGGGAGGTATTCAGATGCGGAGGAACCCTATTTGGAATCTATTAGAATTTTAGAAGAAAAATTGGGAAGAGAACATCGACAATTTGCTTCAGCTTTGAATAGCCTAGGAGCTTTGTATAAAGAAATGGGGCAATACTCAAAGGCTGAACCGCTTTTTATTGAATCAAGGGACATTCGGGCAAAAGTTCTAGGTAAAGAAAATGTTTACTATGCCCTTTCCATAGGCAATCTTGCTGATTTATATCGTACTTTGGAGAAGTACACGGAAGCAGAACCCCTCTATTTGGAATCTATGGATATTTGGGCAAAGGTAAAAGGAAAAAAAGCCATGAACTATGGCCTAAATTTGCATGGCCTGGCCTACATGTATTTGGAAATGGGGTATTATGATAGGGCTAAGTCTCGTTTTTTGGAGGCTATAGATATTTTTGAAAAAACCTTTGGAAAATTTAGTTTGGATTATGCAATGCTTCTGAGTGATTTCGGTGACTTATATGCTAAAATGGGGAGTTATATGACTGCCGAGCAATTACTTTTGGACGCTAAAGACATTTTGGAAAAAACTAATAACACCACACACCCTAACTATGCAATAGCTTTATTTAAACTTGCCAATCTGTATCTTGATATGGGGGCATTCTCCAAGGCTGAACCATTCTTTTTGGAATCATTGGATATTTGGGCAAAGGTATTAGGAAAGGATCATTTGTATTATGCTACGGGATTGAACAACCTTGCAATTCTATATATGGAAGAGGGCGAGTATTCCAGAGCGGAGAAACTTTATCTGGAAGCAAAAGATATTGCTACAAATAAGTTGGGTAAAGAGGGTTCACGATATGGATTGGCTTTACAAAATCTTGCAGTTTTATACAAACGAATGGGAGAACTTAAAAAGGCTAAAGATCTTTTATTGGAAGCTCAACCCATTTGGGAAAATACCATAGGGAAACTGCATCCAGATTATGCCACACTATTAAATGATCTTGGGGTCTTGTATTTGGAATTGGAAGATTATGAAAAAGCTGAACCCCTTTTTTTGGAAGCGATTGAAATTCAGACAAACATTTTAGGAAAACAACATCCCAGTTATGCAATGTCATTGAGTAACCTCTCTATATTATATTGGGAAACAGGTCGCCTATCTGAAGCTAAGAGAGTTTTTCTGGAGCTGAATGAACTTTGCCGCCATTTTGTCGAAGAGGCAGCCCTCTATTCTTCTGAGAATCAATTTTTAGCTTATCTTCATACCTTTGAAAGGTATTTTAACCAGCTTCAGTCGTTTGCTGAGTTTAATTCTGATTCGGAATTAAATCAAGCTTGTTTCGACAACGCCCTTTTTTATCGCGGGCATTTACTCGAAAATTTCCGCCGCTTGACAAGGTCTGTCTCTGATGCAGACAGTCTTTCTCGCGAAACGTACGCACGTTGGCAGGGCTGTCGTCGCCGGCTTGCTACCGAATATGCCAAGCCTTTTTCTGAGCGTCAATATGTTACCAAGGTAGAAGCAGAAGCGGAGGTTTACGAAAAGCTTCTCACCCAGAACTTGCCCATTTTTGCAGGTGCTTTTTCGGCACCGCCCTGGCAGGAAATACAAGTGAATCTAAAACCTGGTGAAGCGGCAATTGAGTTCATTTATTATCGTAAATATGATCCCGAAGCTACTGAATCTTTTCAGTATGCCGCCCTTGTGCTTCTCCCGGATACAGATGGACCAGTATTTGTTCCACTGTGTGAACAAAAACAATTGGACAGCTTATTAGGAAAAGAAGGTGTTTCCGAAGATTTTTTCATCAAAAACCTCTATTTCGACCTTCGAAAAGGAGGTGAAACACCTCTCTATATTTACATCTGGAAACCTATAGAGCACCTGCTCAAGGGAGTAAATAAAATATGGTATGCCCCGGCAGGTGATTTGTATAGACTCAACCTTGCCGCCATTCAGCCTGGTTTATCAAGTGGACGGTTAGGTAATCAATACCAATTGATCAGGGTAAATAGCACGCGGCAGATTAGTCAATCTTATCCCTATAAATCAGCCATACCTAATGCGACCCTCCTGGGAAATATCCAATATTCAATGGATACAACAGCTTATCGTCAGGCCGTCGTTTCATTACCGAATCCTGTTATTCAAAATGAATTGCAGGAGAACTATTTTCAATATGATAGTGGGAAAAAGCCTGGTTTCCGGGGGAACGATGATTTATGGAGGAATCTTGAATTTAGTGCTACTGAAGTGGATCAGGTCAATAAATTCCTAAAGGAAGCCGGCTTTCAAACAGAAATCCTTCAAGGTTTTGAAGCCAACGAAGAAGCTTTCAAACAAATCGGAAAATCTCTCAATAGCGGGTCGCCACGTATCTTGCACATTAGTACACACGGCTTTTTCTATCCTGACCTGGTACAGGATACTATTGCTGCAAAACAAGATTTGTTCGGGGCAGTGTTTAAAATGTCTGAGCACCCCCTTTTACGATCAGGCCTTATTCTTGCTGGAGCTAATTACGCCTGGGAAAATCAACACCCTTATAAAAATTTTGATGATGGAATTCTGACAGCCTACGAAATTAGCCAAATGGACCTATCCAATACAGAATTGGTCGTGTTGTCTGCATGTGAAACGGGCTTAGGGGATATTAAGGGACATGAAGGTGTTTATGGCTTGCAACGTGCCTTTAAAATTGCCGGTGTAAAATATATATTGATGAGTCTCTGGCAAGTATCTGACGAGGCATCAAGCAAGTTGATGTCCGCTTTTTATCGCAATTATTTAATAGAGAAAATGCCGATACATCAAGCACTTGAAGTAGCGCAAAAGTGGTTGCAGAAACAAAAAGGTTACAACAATCCTTATTTTTGGGCAGGTTTTGTTTTGATAGAGTAGGCGTAAATTTTTGAATTCAAAAAAATAAAAAAAAGTTCTCCAAAAGGGGGACTTTTTTTTTGTATGATACTCATTATATCAAATGATGGTTTTCAGAAGAAGTGAATTTTCCAAAAGAATATTTTCACATACACTGAGTACTATTTAAAATCGGTTTTTTCAAAACTCTTTTTCCGGCGGAATGGTTATTTAATCTTGCCAACGGAGGCGCCTCCATAGCATTTAAAATGAAATGTTATGGATTTTAAATTCAAAATTGTTGCTTTTTTTATTCTCGCCTGCATCATTTTGCCTTATCAGAAGGGCAATTCTGAAGCAGAAGATGAATTCTTCTTTCCAGGAAATGAATTTTCTCATGTACTGAGTGGAGGGACTATTTCAACGGACATCACAATGCTTACCGCAGATTCGGGAAATCCGAACATTTTGATCGAAAGAGTTACCATCTATGATGAAAATGACGACGTTGTTGTTGTGCACAATGGGTGTTTGCTACAAATTTGTCGATATTCGATTGAGAGTCTCTCCACGGGAATTTACCTTGTAAAAGTAGAAACTTCTACAAGCTATACTTTTTCAGGGACTTTTGAAAAAAAGTGATTTGAATGCAAGCCGTCCTTATCCAAATACTTAGGTGTTTTCGGGAAGGGACGGCTTGTTCTTGTTTATTACTTGATTCATTAACCATAAATAGTCAACTCCGTACAAAATGGTAGTTTCAATGGTTTTTTCCTCAACTTTTTTTTCATTAACAAGGGCTAAAATAAGTGAAATTAAATTCCGTACTCGATCATACATCAATTCCGAAACTCCATCTTCTTTTTTCAGGCTTCGGTTTAAATAGGTTCTCATAGTTTTGGAGAAATTCCTGAGAGCGATGTATTCTTTTTTTTGGAAATAGACCTTAAGGATTAACCTTCCGTAGTCCACCAATTCAATTGCACCCTTAGTAGTCAATAGTGCCATCCTTTTTAAAACCTTATCAAGGTCACCCTGCTGATGGGCAATTTGAGCATTGGCTAGTAATGCTGCTTGTTCTTTCTTTTCAGGAATCAAGTGAACCATGTATTTATCAATGTAAAAACTTGCCAACTGGCTATCCTTTTGGATCAAAGCGGCTGTCACAATATTTTTAAATCTCTGCCATTGGATAAATGAACCGTCCAGTAACAATCCAGATTCGTCAAGTAATTCTATTATTTTAAGGTAATGGCCAGCGAAATCGACTTGCTTTTTATTAATGTTATGGGTGCAAAAATTCAGCAACTGCTCCAAAATTGATTTTTGATAAAATTTTTCAAAAAGATGGTTATTGGCGATTATTTCTTCGATAATCTTTTCTACTCCTGTGAAATCATTTGCAAGTTGTTTTTGGAAAAACAAATGAAATATTTTCGCCCCCAGATCTTCTATTTTTTCATTATCAACAGCGTTTAATAGCTCCATTTTATGATCATAGTAATGTTGTTTGTGATCAACTCCCTGAGTTAGAATTTCCAGGTATATTCGAAGTTTATTTTCAACATAAAATAAATCTAAAGCATCTGAACCACTTTTGAGAAGTTCACCAGTTGTGGCATCTATTTTTTTGCTCATTGCCTGCCATTGATATATCTGGAATTTCCTTAAATGGTAATAATAATCTCGGTTCCCAGGTTTATCTAAAGATCGTTCTAACCGTTTTAATAAGCCTTTGAGCATTTTATCGCCTAAGCTCTTTTCAACATAGTAATCTGCAAAAAATTCTCCTTCCGGGAATTTATCAGTATTTGAGAAAGAGAACAGGATATATCGCTTTACCACTTCATAACACTTTGAAAGATGTTGTTTCCAATGCTTGTCAATTCCATCTTGAATGGGAGTCAGCGCATTTATTACCTCTTCTTTAGAAATATTTCTATCTCCTTTCAGCAACTTTTCAATAAGAAAATTCAATATCAGTATTTGTTTCTGCGAAAGCCCATTGGAGGATAACTCAAGGAATTCCTCTAACTCCATTAATTGGTTTTCTGATAGAGTAGATACCAGCAAATATAACTTTGTGTTATTCATTAAATGACTTTTTTGTATTAGACTTTTTTTGTATTAATGTATTAATATCTAAGAATGATCCTGTTATGTATATAACAGGTCGGTCTTTCTTAAAAATACGAAATTACTTTTATTGTTTTTTGTCTCTTCTGAAATTTCTCTTCAATTGTCATTAAGCTATAGATTTACACTGCTAGGTAATAACACAAATGCAGTTGTGTTTTTGTGTTTCAACATAAATATAAGAGGTGAGTATTCATCGCTTTTATGGTAGAAACGGAGGTATTGGTTTCATGTGAAATTTAAGAAAATGCAAATACCATGAAAATTAAATCACACTTTTTAGAATTTCTTTTGGTCTGTGTCGTAATCATTTTTATTGGCATTCCAACAATTGATGCACAGTCTAATGCAAAGGAAGATTTGTCATATGACAGAAGTAGTTTTGTAATTCTCAAAATCGCAAACAAGCAGGGCACTAAGCTCAACTTTAGATCATTTTATAACAGTAATAATCCATACGCTAAAAGGTTTGATTGGAATAATATTTCTACAAAGGAACTGCCCAAAAGCATTTTATCCGGTAAGCCTGCCAATAACGTAACTACTCAGGCCATGACCAATTCTCATATTGGTCGTGAATTACTCGAATATTGGTTCCAAAGAAGTCAGGAAGGGGAATTTAATACAAAATTGATAGCTGACAGAGGAATGTATAATGCATCTGATCTGGAAAAACAATTGGCAAAGTCGGGTCCGAGAGATATTGCCGAGTTAAAGGATGCTGGATTTAATCTTATCAATAAATCCTATATAATTTTGGTGGATGTAAAAGCCTTTCTGACAATGGAGGAATATTATAATGTGGAAGACCAGATTAGAAGAGAAATAGCTCGGGACAATCCAGGTTACAAATTCGTCCCAATTGAGCGAACACAAAGAGGGTATGCTGGCAACTTCATAGCCCATGTATTCAAATTGGATTATAACGAACAAGTTCAACAGACACTTTATGACAATTGGATATACGAAGATGACTCAGAAGAGACACGAGCTCATAAAATCGCAGCTTTTGAGAATTTAAATGTGCCTGTTGTCTTTGTGGATAAACAAGCCCCGGATAAATACATTTTTGCATCAGAAAGTAAAAATGTAACAAAAAGTAACTCCGCTGTAAAACCAAGAACTGATGAAGAATTTATCAAAATATTCGAAGAGGAGGTTATTGAAAAAGTTTTAGATCAATTAACTGTTACCAATGAAGATTTTCAGGTAAAAACAGGGTTGTATAAGGCAAATCCTATACTTGCCAAAATCGGTGTAAAAGAGGGCGTATATCCTGAAAAGCGTTTTTTTGTGCTTGAGAAAAAAGAGAAAGCGGACGGGAAAATTGTTTACAAGCGAAAAGGAATAGTAAGGGCCAAATCCGGTGTAACCAATAATACCAGGACTTCAAGTCAGGGAACAAAGCCAAGTGAATTCATTCGGGTAGGTGGCTTGGCTAAACTTGAGGAAGGTATGTTATTAAAGGAAAAACCGGAAAAAGGGATCGCTGTTGCATGCCTATTCTCCCCTCCGGGAATTTCAACCTCTGAAATCAGGGATATAGGAGCTAATTTAGAATATAACCTTTCTTTAACCCTTGGAAGGAAATGGGGAAGCGAGGTTAGAAATGGATTAAGGACAGGCGTTGGGTTTACCCTGGAGTCAATAAAGGTTGAAGGAAATTTTGATGAAGATAAATATAAAGAGTTTCAACACATTTGGCTGTATCTTAAAAAAGAATACCCTGTTGCTTCAATTTTTAGAGCGGGGATATTTGTTGGAATAGCTAACGATTGGGCCTTAAACGAAGCAACAAATGAAAAACATACAGCACTTTTACTTCCCTTGGGGGCTGAGGGCGGGGTGAAATTATCGTATTGGATGGAAGCCTTTCTTTCTCTTGAATATGATGTTCCTGTGACTAAAGCGTATATGGACATTGGCGGGAAGATGGAGGAAACCGAATTGAAATGGTTCGATATTTATCCACACCGTGCAGGAATTACGAATAGAGTTGGAGTACGAATCGCTTTTTAAAGGATTTTCAAGACACTTAATAAATTCCACAAAATGAAACTTCGGTTTATTTTTCCATTATCACTTTTAATTTTCTCTGCTCTCCTTTCGCTTTTCCCATCCTGTGGAACAGGAAAAATTCCAGCATTATCAGAAGCACAATGTCTGGGAGCCGGGATGGAAGGCTCAATAAGGCTAAAAGCATGGGGTTATGATAGTTCCCTGAAAAAAGCTATTGAGAAAGCTAAACGAAATGCGGTACAAGAGGCCCTTTTTAAAGGTATTAAAGCAGGTGTAAGTGGTTGCCCAAATACACCAATTGTTCCTCAAGGTTTGGAAAAAAATCCGGATTACTTCAAGGAGTTTTTTAAGGAAGGTGGAACCTACCTTCACTATGTAAACCTTAGTGGCGATGGAAGTATTCTTCCTGAAAACAGAATCAAAGTAGGGCGAAAATATAAGGTTGGTGTGTTTGTAGTGGTAGACCATCGACGGCTTAAGCAAAAGATGCAGGAAGACGGTTTGGCACCAAAACTTATTGATGGTTTTTAAAATTTAACTAAAATGAGAATAGAAAAAATATTATTTCTAATCCTAACAATAGTTTCGGGTTTATTAGTGGATATGCCCAGTGGCTTTTGTCAAGCTAAAAAGCCTACTGCAATGGTGGTTCCTTCTGATATTTATTGTATCAGAAATGGTTTTTTCAAGGAAGTTGAGGTTTATGGTGAAACCAATAGGATACCAGATTATAAGCGACTTTTTCAGGAAGATAGTGATATGCGAGCCATAATAACCAGTATTAATGGCTTTATGTCAAAAGAAGAATTTCCCCTCAAGGACCTGGAAGCAGAATTGAAAAATCTTGCAAATACAAGAATGGAGGAGGATGTTGTTACTGATCAAAGTGGGCAGGAACTTAAGCAATCATTACTTGATAAAGTAAAAAGTACTGCAAGGGCTGATATTATTCTCGACATAGATTTTGAATTTAAGCGTAATGGTCCTGAACGGATGCTTTCCTTAAACCTGAAAGGGCTAGACGCTTATACAAATAAACAAATTGCAACTTGCCCTGTCCTAGGGAGACCTTCTGCCAACACTTCTTTAGACATAATGTTATTAGAAGACAATTACACTCGCCTGACTGAATTTACTTCAGACCTGCAAAGACATTTTGATGATTTGATGGCAAATGGACGTGAAGTGATTCTAGAATTTCGAATTTCCCAAGGAGCAGAAGCAGATTTAGAATCCGAGTTTGGTGATGAAGAATTAAGTGAAACAATTGAATATTGGCTGGATGAACTTTGTGTGAAAGCACGTTACAACTTATCTGTTGCAACAGAAAACAGACTTCGGGTCGAACAAGCACGAATTCCACTTTACAATGAAAAAGGAAGAGCACTTGATGCAAGAAGGTTTATGAGGATTATTGAAAAAAGACTGGAAAAACCACCTTATAATTTCTCATGCAGGATCAATACACGTGGGCTTGGTGAAGCCTGGCTTATTCTAGGAGGTAATTAGAAATTGGATAATTCTAAAATTAATTATCATGATAGATAAAAAGATATTTCTTTTTTCCATTGGGTTGTTGTTTTTCAATTTTATTGCTGCCCAACAAACTCAATATAGCCTTTCTGATGCAGAACGGATAGCAATTACGCCAATTGTTCCAGAAGAATTAACTGAAATACCCGTTTCAGTAAGGCCTATATTGTCAAACCAGCTTCAACTCATTGCAAATTCACATGGTTTTGGTGGGATGCCCTTTCAGCCACAATTCCTGTTAGTTGCTCGTCCAGTGGTTATCGAAAAATTATTGACTTCTACCGCTCCGGCAATGATTAAAATCAAATTGCAAACCACATTATACATAGCCGATTACGGTACAAAAACTGTTTTTTCAACTGCTTCAATAAATACAACCGGTCTCGGATATTCAGATGTAGAAGCATACACCTCAGCCATCCGGGCATTTAATGTCAATGCTCCCGATTTGTCCCAATTTGTAAAAAAAGGCAGACAAGGTATTGTTTCCTTTTTTAATAGTCGTTGTGACTTCATTCTAAGTAAAGCGGATATGCTTGAAAATACTGGACAGGGAGAAGCTGCGCTTTCGCTCCTTTTGAATGTGCCTGAAGTGTGTAAAGAATGTTTTGAAAAAGCTGTTAGTAAATCAAAAGTGATTTACAAATCTACGATTGAAAGGAATTGCAAAACTTTAGTACAACAAGCGAGAGCAGGGTGGTCTGCTCAACCTAACCGTTCAGGTGCCGATGAGGCATCTGCCATATTAGCATTAATTCCTGTTGATGCTAAATGTGCGGAAGAAGGTAATCAATTGAGTGAGGAGATCTATGGAAAAATGATCGAATTAGAACAATGGGATCGAAAAGTTTATGAAGATAATAGAGAAGCACATGCCTATTACTTGGAGACTGTTAGAAAAATTGGTGTTGCTCAAGCAGAAAATCAACCTGATTTTGGATTGAATTTGATTTTTAAAGGGTGGCTTTGGTGAGGTTGTAAATAACTTGACATCTACAATCTGTTGAGGGAAGTTTTATTTCATAAAAAACTTCAAATTGAAAGGTTTCGAAGCCAACTTATGTTTTTTAATTTCCAGGTCTATTGGTAATACTGCTTTGCACCATATAAATAGTAAAATTCCCTTTTGAACAATCAAAATAAAAATGATGACTAAAAAAAGCTTTTGCGTAGTCCTAACACAGATAATAGTTGTTTTCTGTTTTGTCTGGCCATGTTTTATACAAGCCCAGCAAGCATTGAATACTTCAGGTGGTATTATTCCAATTTCAGACAATAATCGTATTGAATTTTCAATGGGAGAGGTTGTTACAAACATTACAGGCAACCCAGGTTTAAATAATTATTTTACCGCGGGTGTTATCCAACCTTGGTATGCTTTAGGAGTGAATATGGAGGAGAGTGATTTTGATGATTACTATTATATCAGAGTATATCCCAACCCTGTATCACAAAGCCTAAAGATCGAAACAAACTTCACTCGTTTTCAAACCTTTCAATTTACAAACATGCTTGGGGAAAAGCTCCGCTCTGGTTCTTTTGACTATTCACCTCTGAAGCTACAATGGATGGTAACTGGTGTTTATATATTGACTTTAACATCGGATGACAGACTAATTTCAAAAACTATTAAAATCGTTAAACAATGAGAACAATTATTTCCGTCTTTATATTTTTCTTTTTTATAGTCATATTAAGCGCTCAAGTACCTCAAGGAATTAATTATCAGGCAGTAATGAGGGATGAGTTAGGTAATCCGATAAGTATGCCACTCTCAATATTGATTGAGATATTCTCAAATAGTATGGGTAGCGGCGTACCTGATTTCAGTGAAGTTCATTCTGTTTCCCCAGAAGCTGAAACAGGTCTGTTTAATATTACTATTGGAAAAAATAATCCAATTGATTTTGCTGCAATAGATTGGGCCTCAGGTTCGAAATATATAAAGACTACAATTAATGGTATTCCTGGCCCAATAACGGAGATGGTAAGCGTACCTTATGCTTTATTTGCGCAGAATGCGGCCAATTCAGGTGTAGAGTATAATGCAGGGGAGGGAATTTTAATAGAGGACAATACAATTGTAAATCAGGGGGATTTAAGTAACACCAATGAAATTCAACAGCTTACACTCAATGGGAATACGCTAACCTTGTCGAACAACGGTGGTACGGTATATCTGTCCTCTCTAACAATTGATGGCCAGGTAAACTATGTTGCAAAGTTTACCCCTGATGGAACAAATATTGGTAATTCAGTAATATTCGATGACGGGACAAATGTGGGGATCGGAAATATTAATCCCAATGACAAGTTGGATGTTGAGGGTAATACACAGGTTTCAGGCTATTTAAAAGTAGGTAATCCATCTGAACCATCTAGCTCTCCAAGCTATTCCAATATACCACTTTATAAACTCTCTTACCTAAGCGGAACAGAAGCCTGGACGGTAGATAGTGATTGTGGTACTGGGGACTACCCCTACACCCAATGGTTTGTTGATGGTTTTGGAAATGATTCAGGGCTATTGTATTATCAAAGTCAAGGAAGTTATAACCGAAGCTACGCTTACTCCCCTTGGGTTTGGGCTCCATCAATTTCTTCCACATTATTGGTTGAAGGAACTTTTTATTGTGATTTGCAGAATAATTATGATGGAGTATTCCTTGAATATAGAATTGGCGAGGGGGAATGGACCAAAATAAATTCCTTTACGTTTGGTGAATATCCTGATAATGCCTATGGATGTGATACCACATGTAGCTCAAGTGATTATCAAGCTTGTTGGAATGGTATTTATGATACATGGTTTTTTAGAGTTGCATACTCCGAATTCCCTCCCGAGGTATTTGGAAATTGGATTCGGTTCCGATTTGTAGGGATGGAAAGTTCTTCAACGGGATCTAGTACTTTTGAATTATACGGCTTTAATGTTGTTGCTCGTGGTGTAGGAATTGTTGGAGGCCAGTTTTCCGAGGGAAATATTTATGCTGAAAAAAATATTTTTGCTGGATCAAATGTCTTATTGGGAGATGTTGCAGAGTACTTTATAGTTGAAGAAGAAACCGAGCCAGGTGATTTAATTGCGATTTCATCAAAAGAGTCCAATAGTTATACAATTTGTGAAAAAGAAAATAATCCCTTTATTCTAGGAGTTCACTCGTCAAACCCAACTATTACACTAAATGCCCCAAATGGAGTTCCTGTATCGTTAACAGGCCGCGTTCCAGTAAAAGTGTGCGGGGAAAATGGTCCAATAAAAATTGGAGATTACCTGACATCCTCCTCAATGCGAGGCTATGTGATGAGAGCAGACAAACCTTGTTTTATTGTAGGCCGGGCATTAGAAAAATTTAACAGTATCGGTACCGGGAAAATACTTTGTATAGTTGAGCCAGGTTGGTACAATCCGAGAACAAACTCGAATAACCCTTCTGGAGGAGGCAGTTTTTTTGTTTCAAAAGGTAGTAATTCAGTTAAAGTGAAAGATGCTTCTGTAAAACCTGATTCGAGAATATTTATTACCCTTAGGGGAAATGCCGGTAATTACTGGGTAAGTAATGTGTCAGATGGGATGTTCATACTAGATTTTGAAAAAGACCAGGGAAAAGATATTCCATTTGATTATTTTATTCATGATGCAAACTCCGATGAAAAAATAGAGAAAAGTCGTGGAAGTTATGGTGCTAAAAAAGGAAATGAAATTAGAGAATCATTAAATAAAGACCTTTCAAAAAGGATTCAATTACAGCAGAATTCTAATGAAATCCCTCCTAATTCTCCACCTGACATTAAAAGTGGTTGGACTTGGTCAAAGAAAACAGGATTCATAAAAACAAAGGTTGCCCAAAAATAAAAATCTACTGAAGTCATTAAGGCATATTTTTCGATTGGTTTTGGAAGTATATAGCTGGTTTTTAAGTTGTTAAAGTTTGGATAAACTCATGATCTTTCAGCTAACCTGACTACGAGAATAATTGTTACGTACTCTTCAATGGATAAATATTATGGAATTATAAAGAGTAGAAGCCATAATTTTTTCGATAACAAGAGGAAAACAACATAGTAAAACAACTAGAAAATTAGATAATTTAAAAGATATTAAAATGGAACAACAACAGAAATTTTACATTCCAGCTTCAATTGCTGGCAATTTGCCTTCAATGGTAAAAAATGAATTGGCTAAAATGCCTGCCCAGAGACAAGAGGAATTTGTTGAAGAGTATAAAAGGAAATCAAAATCTGTTGGACTTGCATATTTATTCCTTTTAGTCATTCTTGCAATGCATTACGGTTACTTGGGAAAGTGGGGATTACAAATAGTATTTTGGTTAACCGGTGGTGGTTTTTTCATTTGGTGGTTAATTGACTTGTTTAGACTTGCCGGCCTCGTAAAGGATTATAATAAAGATATCGCAACAGATACAATGAGGAATCTAAAAGCAATGTCAAGTTCATGAAAAACGGGCAATAACATTAGATGACTGGTTTATTAAATATAAGTTCAAAATAAATTGTATGAAAATGAAAAAAGTAATTTTCCTCTTAATTTCAATCATCAGCTTTCATTATGTGTCTGGACAAACCAGGGTTGACACCTTAACAAATGAAAAAGTAGTTATGCTTTGTAAAATAGGTTTGGAGCCTTCGGTAGTCATAAGTAAAATCCAAACAAGTTATGGTGTTTTTGATGTTAGTACCGATGGCTTAATTGAGCTGAGTAGTGAAGGTGTACCTGCTGAAGTTATCAGTAAAATGATCGATAAGGACAATGAGGTCCAGGTTGCTTTGGCAAAGGAAAAAGATTATAATGATCCTCTGACAATGAGGGATGTAGGTATTTATTATTATAATCCCCAGGATAGTATAAATCCAATAAGAAGAGTTGATCCGACGGTAATTTCTGGGACGAAGTCAGGGGGATTGGGCACCGCACTTGCTCAGCGTGCCACCTATGGATTAGCGAAAAACAAAGTTAAGTCCACCCTTTCTGGTGAAAATAGCAATATACAGATTAATAATAATGGTCCAGAGTTTTATTTCTATTTTAAAAACAGCGATAATTTTAATTCTGATAACTGGTTTTTTGCATCAGCTACTTCTCCGAATGAATTTGTTTTAGTAAAATTAACAGAAAAGAGAAGTATCAGGGAAATGATTGTTGGCAATTCAAATGCTTATAATTTTTCCGCCGGAATTCCGGAAAAGGATAAGATCCCATTTGATTATATTGAAGTGGGTGAGGGAATTTTTAAGGTATCATTTTCCAGGCTATTAAGGCAAGGTGAATATTGTTTTTTATATGCGAGTTCAACGCCATCCAGTTTCAATAATAATAAGGTATTTGACTTTGGAATTCGATAAGGAAATAAAATAAAATTTGTGTTCCACAAAGAATCAATAAAAGGATTTGAAGATGAATTTACTCACATTAATGGCTTCAAAAAGGTATGGTAAAGGCAGACTAATAAAGGTTGAAATTTGTGCCTTTCTCTTTTTGGCCTTTGGGTTCTCATTTTTACAAGCACAAGAAGCAACTTTGACTACAGGAAGGGATGCTTTTGGTGAAGGGGGGGCAGTGAGTTATTCAGTTGGCCAAATTGTTTATACATCCAATATAGGTATAAATGGCTCGGCGATACTGGGTGTGCAACAACCGTTTGAAATTTCTATAGTGACAAGTTTGGTGGGTGTTAAACCTTTTTTTCCTGCATGTAAGGTTTACCCCAACCCAACAGTTGATTTTCTAATACTGAGTATTGAAAATCATAGCTTAGAAAATTTGTCATATCAGCTTTTCGATATAAATGGAAAACTTTTACTTGGGGAAGTACTTTCTCAGCCTTATACAAATATCCCTACAAATAACCTTGTAGCAGCTACTTATTTTCTAAAAGTACTAGAAAATAGCAAGCAGTTGGTAATTTTTAAAATCATTAAAAACTAAGAATAATGAGAGAGATATTTGCTGTTTTAGCTTTATTAACATTTACCACGTTTGGCTGGGCTCAAAGCCCACAGAGAATGAGTTATCAGGCTGTAATTCGGGATAGCAATAATTCCCTTGTAACTAATACAGCCGTAGGAGTGCAGATCAGTATTATTCAAGGTTCGGTTTTGGGCCCGGTAGTTTACATTGAAACCCACACACAAAATACAAATGCCAATGGATTAGTGTCATTAGAAATTGGAGGAGGAGATGGATTTGATTTGATCGACTGGGCAAATGGACCATATTTTATCAAAACTGAAACTGATCCTACAGGTGGAAATAATTACACAATATCAGGTACGAGTCAATTGATGAGTGTACCATATGCACTATATGCTGAGAATTCTGGAACTCCTGGTCCCCAAGGTCTGCCAGGAACTGATGGACAAGATGGATTAAGTGCCTATCAAATTTGGTTAAATTCCGGGAATACAGGAACAGAACTTGATTTTTTAGAATCTCTAACAGGGCCACAAGGTTTAACGGGACCCGCAGGGAATAGTCCAATTATTAATTTTGGTTTAGGTTCAGAATCATTAATAGCAAATAACTCTGTTTTAAATTATACGCTTATACCTGGATTAACTACCATCATTACTGTTCCCCAAGGAAGTACCCACAAAGTACTTATCCAAACAGAAGGAGGGATACAATTAAACGATTCAGATAATACAGCAGTTGGGTTTGTTGATGTAGCAATATTTATTAATAATGTTCAAGAAGGAACTGGAAGAAGAGTTCCTGTCCAAAATAGTCCTAGTGTTATATTTTCGGTTAATGCCTATAATTTTTCAGTAATAAAAATATTAACTGAAGGCACTTACATAATTGAAGTAAAAGCAAAGAAATTTTCGTACATGTTCGATGATTGTTATGTTAGTTCATCTTCAAATGGGTCAACTTTGGTCGGAAATCCACCACTGCAAGGGACATTGTATGTAATGCAGTTCCCTTAAAAGGGAGATTTTAATATTTGTAGGCAGGAGAACATGGAATAGAACCCCTTGTATGATCTTAGAGTCAACTATTAGATTCAATTAAAGTTGATTATTGATTATAGTTTTTCGAAGGTTATATTTGGCGCAAAAAAAGAAAGAAGCCTCGAAGTAGCACTTTCCAAGAATAAAGAAAGTTCTATAACCTTGCCCCAATTGGAACGGGGTTTCGATCCTCCTTTAATAGATGTAAGTTACCTTTTCGAGTAATTTGGCGGTTTTTTTCTTTTCTAGTATTTCATTCTCCTACTGTTAGCAAAACTTACTCTTTAGCTCTCAATTGCATCATTAATGAGTTCGTTCATTATAGGTGAGATTGGTTGAAATTGGGAAAATTTAAAATCAATAATAGGCGTACAGTTTGAAGTTGTCACTACCGCAGAAAAAATAGTAATATTTGGCATTGTCTGCTTTGTTCCGAATTTTGTGAAAATTTATTGCGCAACAGGTGTTACATGTTGTGTCAAAAAGTCAGTTAATGAAATTTTCGAAGGTGTATTGTGCTTTTTTTTATCAATATATAGACATTCTGACACGAAATTTTTAATTGGAATTAAATATGATGTAATAAATACTATTGTATATTTATTTGATTGAAAACTAATTATGTCAAAAATTCAACTAATTGAACAATCCCTATTAGGAATCAATGGAGCAAAATTTCAGGTTTTTTGCAATGATTATTTCTTTTGGAAGGGATATGATTTTCTTACATCCTCTGGTTCAGTAATCGGCAAAGAGAAAGCAAGGAAAGGCACTCCCGACACCTACATTCCTATAGACAATCATGAATATGTTTTTGTAGAGTACACTACAAAAGATAGATTGGGCGAAGCCAAGAGTTTCTTTGAGAAGTTGTCCAGCGACGTTGACGATTGTTTTGATGAAAGTAAAAGCAAAATAAAAAATAGTCAAGTTAAAAAAGTAATTCTGTGTTTTACCCAAAAACTGAAAGTTGATGAACACAACGAACTAAGTCAAAAATGTGCAGCTCATGGAGCTGAATTTGAAGCACATGGAATTGACCAATTAACAAAAGCAGCTCTATTTCACCCTAATTTGGGTAGCATTTTAGGTGTCCCCATAGATACCCAACAGCTTCTTACTCCAACGAACTTTATAAAAGAATATGAAAAAGGTAAACTGGCAACTGGATTAAGTAATAAACTATATTTCAGGGAGAATGAAATTCATGAAGCACTTTCCATTTTAGGAAAGTGTAACTTGCTAATAATCGAAGGAAATCCGGGTGTAGGTAAATCAAGGTTAGCTTTAGAAGTTCTCAGCCAGTTTTGCAATTCAAATTCTACATACACTCCTATCTGCATAGATAATAAAGGGTGTCCAATCTACGAAGATATTAGGGTTCATCTGCAAAGAGAAAAAGACTATATTCTTCTTATTGATGATGCCAATAGAGCTACAAAACACTATGAATTCCTAATCAACCTTTTAAAAGAAGAAAGAACAGGAAGTGTAAAGATTTTGGCTACGGTAAGAGATTATGCTTTAAACATTATCGTAGACGCTTCAAAAAATCTAATCTATGACAAAATAAAGGTGTCCCCTTTATCCGATACGCAAATTAGAGAAATATTAGAATCAGATGATTTTAAGATAACTAATAGAATTTTTTCTGATGTTATTGTTAGAGTGGCACAAGGGAATCCCCGTTTAGCATTAATGGCAGCGAAAGTAGCTTTAGATAAACAAAATCTATCCGCATTTAATGAAATTCCTAAAATTTATGACAGCTATTATGATGAGGTGGTCAAAGAAATTGGCAAGTTAGAGGATATAACTTTTTTAAAAGTTCTGGGGATCATTTCTTTTTTTAAAACTATTGGAAAAGGGTATAGAAATAATGAGGGAATTTTTTCAGCTTTTGGCCTATCCGAAAATGAGTTCTGGGAAAAAGTTATCATTCTACACCAAATGGAGTTGGTGGACTTGTTCGATAATGAAGTGGTGAAAATATCAGACCAGATTTTAGCAACCTATTTTTTCTATAAAACATTTATCCGTGATGGCATATTGAGTTTTTCGACGCTCATCACGCATTTCTATGAAAATGAGTATAGAAGATTTAGAGATATGGTCTATCCTGTAACCAATACTTTCGGTTTTGAGCATATTAAAAAACAGATAAGAGGGTCTTTAGACCAGGCATGGATATATTTTGAGGATGATGAATTATTATTGTTGAAGTTCCTTTCTCTATTTTGGATTTTCAATCAGGAAAAAGTTTTAGCCCATATTGGGAATCAAGTGGCAAACATACCACAAGACCCCACAGAAAATTATGTATTTGAAAAAGATAAAAATGATGTATTTTGGGATGCAGATGATAAAGATTATTTCGGAGTATTAAAACAGTTTTTAAAATTTCCTTACCCTTCAAACAACTTTAATTTTGCTCTTGATCTCACATTTTCATATCTTGAAAAACAACCCGCTTACATAGCAGAATTTGTCCATCATACAAAAGGGGAATTATCCTTTGACAAAGGCGATTACCAATTTGGTTTTTTTAGACAGAAGACTTTATTTGACAAGCTGTTTGAGGCTATCAGCAATGGAAGAACCCCAAAGCTATTTAGAGGCATTTTTTATCATATAGTCAATACTTTTCTTCAAACCGCTTTCCAAAAGTCGGATGGATTGGATAGAGATAATTCCTTCACAATGTACACCTTCTCAATACCAGATATTCCGCCTATTGCTGATTTTAGAAAAAAAATATGGAATTTTCTTTTTGAAGAATTTGATAATCACAGGATGAATATTGTCGAAACACTATCGGAATACATCACAAAATACAATATTTGGGGAGTAAGGGAAATCAATAACAAGAAGTCTTTTTGGGAGCAGGATTCCAAAATTCTTTTGCCATTTATTGACCAAAATTTTGATCCTGGAAGCTATAAAGAATGTAAAACGGCACAAGGGTATTTCAAAGAGTTGGAAAGATTAGATATTTCCTTTGATAAAAGTTTAAAACTGAAATTCATAAACAACAAGTTTGAATTGGTTTTAAAGTTGGATCAAGAATTAATAAATGGGCGACCAAAATATGAGATTCCCGACGATCCAAAATTTAAAAAGGAGAACGGTCAAACAGATTGGAAGGCTGTTGACAACCAAAAGTATGAAGAGCTAGAAGAATTTGTCCTTCGTTATAAATTTGAGGATTATAAACACTTATGGCTTGATGTAAATGAATTATGGGAAGACGAAAAAGATGGGAAAAAAGGGAGTATCGAATTCTCATTTTCTCAAATATTACGCATTCTCTCCATAAAGGATGTAAGTACATTTTTGAAACTAATGGAGTATATTCTTGAAGACAAAGGATTTTCTGAAAATTTTTCTGCCAACTATTGTAACAACATTACAGGTAACGCTCTCAAGAGTTTAAATGATAATCACGACCAGCTTTTCAGATTGATAAACAAATTCGATAGTAGGAGTATTCTCCATTGGAAATTTGCATTTTTCAGACAACTCAAAGGAAAATATGCCAATGCTTTTTATACTAAGCAATTGTTCAAATGTATTAAACAGATCGAGGGGAGTTGGTTCTTTTTTAATTTAGACTTTCTTGCTAATTATCATTATCAACCAAATATTTTTGATGTAATTAAAGGGTGGTTTTCAGGAAAAGTAAGAAATGCCAACAGGAATATTTATACAAAGGTGGCTTCGATACTGCTTGAAAAAATTCAAACCAATAAAGCAAAAATTTCATTTGGATGGGAATTTATATCAAAGCATAGCGATAAGTTCAGTTCAAATTTGAATTTTTTGAAACAAGTTTATTTTTCCAACTTTAAGAATAGCCAGAACTTTGATTATGATGGAGCAGAAATGAAAACTCTTTATGATTTGTGCCCTAACTTCCTGATTGATTTTTTGAATGAATTTTATGATTCAAAGTTTTCTCGTTTAAGGAGTGAACTACCCATCCATAATTTTAAATTCGTCTGGGATTTTGAGAACTATGCAGAAGCCATAGATAGTTTGATGGGATTTGCAATCGAAAAGAAATTGGTGCTAATGGATTGGGAACATTTTGCAAATAAATTCTTTGTCGCTAATGACCCAGAGCAGATTGATAAGAGACTAAACTACATAAAATACTTTATTGAAAGGAATGTTGAAAATAAAGAAACCATACAACTTATCTTCAATGTAATTCTTTATTCCTTCCCTGATAAAATGCTTGAATATCTAAAGCAATTTTTGGAAATTAACCAAGACCCAGTAATATTTGAATCATTAAGTTTTCATACAAACGGGGTGTATTCTGGAAGTAGGATCCCCATAATTGAAGGAAGGATCAATTTTTTGAATCAAGTGGAACAAATGTTGGAATCATTATCTAACTCAAGGAATTTTATCAAGCACAGGGCTTTTATTAAAAATAAAATTGAAAAACTAAAGAAAGATATTGGGTGGGAAAGAAAAAGTGAGTTTGAGGATTTCTTTAGATAAAAATGAGAATACAGATGGGAAATAACATCAATATAAGAGAACTATTTATTGGATTACAAGATCAGATGATTGCCCAATTGAACACCAATCGGGAATTTATTAATCACCCTTCCTCTAAAGGCGATTCACTTGAAAATACTTGGATTGATTGGCTAAGAAAATATCTGCCAAATCGTTATTGCGTAGATAAGGCGATTATTATTGACTGCACTGGGCAGTTGAGCGAACAAATTGACCTCGTTATTTATGACCAGCAATATACACCATTTGTCTTGACGCAAAACGGAATTCATTACATCCCAGCAGAAGGCGTTTATGCCGTATTTGAGGTAAAACCAGACCTTAAAGGCTCTGTACGAGTTAAAGGAAAATCAATAACATATATTGAGTATGCAGGCAGGAAAATTGAAAGTGTCCGTAAACTAAAAAGAACTTCAACCAATATTATTGATCGGGGTAAACAATATTCCCCAAGACCCTTGACCAAAATAATTGGCGGTATTCTGACAAGTACTAATGAAATCAAGAAGAATGAAACAATAGAATCTCACTTGAAATTATTAACTGGGCTAAAAACAATTGATATGGGGTGTACTGTCACCTACGGTAGTTTCTATGTTGATTATGAAGGCCAGGAGGATACCAAAGAACAAAATTTTGAAAAAAGAATTCAGTTATACTATTCAATGCGAAAATTAAAATCAGTTGAATTTAGTCAACCAGACACCTCCTTGGTCACTTTCTTTTTTCAACTGATGCGTTACCTCCAACAGAGTATTGGTACAGTCGCGGCTATTGATTTAAACGAATACTCAAAGGCAATCAATTTTTCGATTGATGATGAAATATAATTATGAAAAGTGAAAAAATTATTAAAGACCTCACCATTGCAAGTGGCGTGGCGGGGTTAATCATTAATGGATTAGAGCAGTGGACAAAAATTCAAAATGGAGAACAAGAAAAATTCGACTTCGTTCAATTTTTGGGAACAGGGGTAAAAGGAGCGGCCATTGGTTTTGGAGTTTCTGTTACCATAATAGGAATAAGTTCCTTGTTTTCTCCAGAAGAATTAGACGAGGAGGACTTTGACGAAATTGAATATCTTGAAGGTGTTTTGGCATCCTATAAATTAGATAGTGTTGACCAAGCTACCATGAAAAAAGGGTTTAGCATTAAAAATAAGATATACAACACATTTAAAGGAATGTTATTGGGGAAGCCCAAATTTCAGGGTTCGATACCTCAAGGAACTGCATTAAGTGGAATTTCAGACTTGGATATTCTTATAAAATTCAAAAAAAACAGCTTTTCTTCTTTAGAGGAAATGTATCTTACAACACTTAATTATTTTAAAGAAAATTTTCAAGACTCTTCTTTAATTGAGGTCCGCCCACAGCGAAGGTCAATCGGTTTAATTTTCAATATTCTTGGCGAACAGGTGTGTATTGATGTAGTTCCTGCAAGACGAACGAATTTTAAAAAAGGAGGAAATGATTATAACCTTTATGAAAATCCGTCTGGATTGTTTGGCAAACCCTCCAGAGTGAAAATGAACCCACATAAGCAGGCATATTTTGGCGCTCAAGAAAAAGCAAAGGCAAATGTTGTTAGTTTACTTAAAGTTTTAAAAGTAAAAGAAGAAATGCCCCTGAAGCCGGTTTTAATAAAAGAATTGATCCTGGCTGCCTTTTCTTCTCATAATGGCCGTATCCCTCAAGAGATTAATAAACGGGTGGTACTCTCTTTGGAATATATTCGTGATAATATTGAGCACAAACGAGTAGTATCTCCTGACAATTCCAACAATGTACTTTCTGATTCTTTGACAAGAAATGAAAAAAGACGAGTTGCTAATACTTTAGATAGTATAATCCTTGATATAAAGGAATTTCCGAGTAATCTGAAATACTATTTCCCTCAGAGAGAGGATTTGTAAGCAAATCGTGAATCACAAAACTAAAAAGGGTTTTCCATACACAATTTCCCAAAATCATATTAGGGCAATTCATTTGCCATGAAATTAATTGCGAAACTAATGAGCATATCAAAACTTCATATTTTTTCAAAAAACACCGATGCAAGTGCTACAATAAGAGGGTTTGAATACCAAAAATTGAAAACACTTGAAACTTGGGTTTACAACTATATCCATTCAATTGATGAGGAAATATACTGCGATTATGAAGAAGATATTTTTCAAAAAAGCATTCCTACACAGTCAGTAAAATTCAGACAACTAAAACTATATTCATCAAGTTTTTCATTTAAAAGCGAAGAAATAGAGAAATGTATTTTTCATTTTTTTATGCTCCATGTGAAGACTGATTATCTCTACTTAGAAAAAGAATTTGTCTTTGAGGCAAATACAACCGTTGCACGAAAACACAAGGATAATGATGCCGATTTGTTGAGAGAATGGGTATTTAATCAAGGTAATTTAAAAAACGGTACATTGTACAAATGTCTAAAAAAAGTAAGAGAAATTGTTTCTAAATATGTCCAGAAAAGACAAAAGGAACTTTTAAAAAATTTGACAATTCTTAAAGAAGTAAAGGAAGCTGCTGAAGTCTTCAAAAATCTTAACTTAAAAGACTGGATAGATTTTACCAAAAAAATTAAATGGAATTTCTCAGATATATCATCTAATGATGAATTTGTTCAGACAATTGAAAAGATAAATACGTTACTACTCTCCTCACAATTTCCAATGCAAAAAGAAAACTTGGATGCCATATTCGGAATACTTTATAAAGAGGTTTCCATAAAGGCTTCTCAACAAGAACCGGATGAACGAAAGCTAACTATTTCTAAATTGGAAAAACTCCTTTTGTCATCAGGAACAAAAGATGATAAATGGTATTCTGAAATTTATGAAGCATGGAAACCAGTGCAAAAAATAGATACGTTTTTGATAGGTGAGTTTTTTGAAATCCTTTCAGCTACAAGATATTGTAGAAGGAATAAGTATCTCTCTAGCCATGATGGTGATTGGTTTAGGTTGTTAGATTTTTATATAAATAAACTTGCTATTCCTAATGAATTAAAGAAAAAAGCTATCTATGAATATTTGTGGTTAAAGTTTAGACCAATAGATTACCATTCTGTTCCTGAAGGTGATTTGACAGGAGAAGAAATATTTATCAAAGATTATTTTAATGATTTTTCAGATTTTAAAAGTGCCTCAGAATTAGAAGATGCTCAAAGTCTCTTATTCATTGTATTCTCAGCTATTGCTTATGGAAAAGTTAAGCTAACACTTGATGAATGGGAAAAATGGCTTCACCAATATTATGAAACCTTGAATGATAGATGTACTGGTAATTCTAATCCAAATCCAAATCAGATTTGTCATCTAAATGAATTGTTCATTAGTTATTATTTATTTATGAGTAGTAAGTATGACCAAGATGAAATTGTGAAAAAGATTGAAGAACATGGAAAAAACATATGGAATTATATTGATTCTGCGAACCTATATGACGTTACACTACTTGGGGGCAGATTAAACAGATATATTAAGTTATATATTTCTGATTCGCCTGACAAAAACCATAAGCTAATAGAAGCCCTCGAAAAGCTCTCTCAAAAATTTGATGGAGTAATTCAAAAAAGAGAAGGAAATTACAAAAGTGCAAAGACATTTGTTGAAAGAGGCGCAGCATATCTAAAAAATGATAATCCCAAATTAATTCTAAGAGCCTTAAATTATTTTCATAAAGCGAAAGATTTATGGTATCAGGAGGAAACTGTTGAAGGTTACGTATTGGGGTTAATCAATATTGCTCAATTATATTCTGCTCTTGGGATGAATTTGGCTGCCAAGTATTATGCGATTTGCGGGGCATGGGCAAGCAGCAATCATGGTGATGAAAACTTACTAAAACGAATTTCGGATTCATTCGGATTGCTCTTTCATGCAGACTTCAAACAAGGTTCTTGGATGAATGCTTTGCACGATTTTTACTATTATATTAAGTCGCTTTATGAGTTCAATCCTCCAAAAAGTGAAGTTGACATTGAGGACATGTATTTCAAAACAATCTTCGATTTTGCTGCTATCCTTTATTCAATGAATAAATTTTCGCCGCAGTTTGAAACTTTTGTCAATTCAAAAATCCAAGAAACAGGTAAGTTTAAAGATGAAATTGTAAATCCTATTATTGAAAAGTTAGCTGTAGATTTTTCAGATAAAACCAAACTAAAAGAATATTTAAAAAGTCGATTAACAGACAACCCATTTAATGATATTGGAAAAGAAAGGACTATTAGATTTAAAGCATTAGGAATTCTGTGGAAAATTGTCTTTTCAAATGATTATCTAAGTAATTCAATTGGAGAAGAATTTTGTGCTATTCTCCAAATATTATTAGTCGAAATAGCCCTTTCAGATTTAGATTTCCATTTAATCAAAGGTGACATTGTAATTGAACTAAAAATAGATGATAAAGTTTTACCGCCCACACAATTACCTTCAAATCAACAATATAAATGGAAAGTTTATATAAATGAATTTGACAGTGCTGACCCAAAGGAAATAAACTTCAATACAGCAAAAATATCAACCTCTCTTCGATATTTGTTAAATGAAATTAGTTTGTTGAAAGAAGTAGAATTTGGTAACCTTTTTGAACAGTTGTTCAAAGATTTCGATTTAGCAACTAAAACACTTTCTGTTAATTCTTATCAAAGAATGTATAGATCAATTTTCAAGGAAGATGGATTTAACAATTTCCAAAGGCAATTTTTCAATAAGGTAAATTGTTCACTGGGATTACCATCTGATAATGATATTATGAAATGGAAAGATGGTTTAAGTTATAAATATGATAAAGAGATTGCATTAGAGCATATTAGGAATCGATTTAAGAATACAAAAAAGAATATCTACCTAACAATTGAAAAATTAAAACAAGACAACCAGTTTTCTTTGTTAGTTAATGATTTAAGAAAAAAGGGTTGGCTAGATTGGCAAATAATTCTGGTGATAATGAATTTTGTTGTGAATTATAAAGCAAACCAGGAGTTTTCACCTGACCCAACTAAAACAGAATCAGAAAACATCGAATCATACCAAAAAACATTTAATAAATATATAAAAATGGAGGAGAAAGACTGTTATGTTTATTTTCCTACCGAAGCCTTAAAATCAGATGAATTCATGATTCATTTTAGTAAAATTTTTGTAGATGTTTTGAAATCTTTTGGTCTTGAAAATAAATCAAGATTTCCAAATTTTTCCGCTATTAAGGAATTTTTAGATATCCGGTTTAATATGAAAAATGACAATACGAATGAGGGTAATCCCTTAAGTGATGTCTGATACTTTGAATAAATCCGATATGTGAATGAATACACTTTCTTGAAAACTCCTTTTCAATTAGCAACAAACAATAATTGATATGTTGTTATAATTATTACTTAATGCCAAAACGATTGAAATATTTATGCGTTCTTCTTATTGATAACTCTTACTCCATGTCTTCAGAGTTAGAGTCTGTCAATAGAGGTTTGCAATCATTTCTACAAAGATTAAGAGATTCAGATTTACCAAAAGACTTTTCGGTTGGGCTAATTGTTTTTAATGATACAGCAAAAGTTTTTCTTCCCCCGTCAAAAGTTGACTCAATTGCCAAATTTCCAATTATTGAAACTGATGGTTCAGGGACTAATATTTATTCAGGCTATTCAAAAGCCATGAGCTTTATCAGCCAGTGGAAAAATCATGATTTTTTTAATTTTATCTCAGGAAGGTTATGCAAGCCATATATTATATTAGTTACTGATTTGTCAAAAGATTTATTAAAAGCATCTAACAAAAAACATAGATGGATAAATGAAATAAAAGGAAAAGCAAAAAGAGGTGAATTAAACCTTCATGTTTTTGGTGCCGGTGAAGCCCTCTATTTTTTATTTACACACTTAATAGGATACTGTCTATTTAATTACTAAGTTTGGGTAAAAGTCTATGAAAAACTTTTGGGTAATTCATTTTAAGCCTCATATTATGGAAGTATTAAAGAAATAGTTATATTTGTTTTAATGAGCTTTTTTTTCATGGGGATATTTTTATGATGTGCTTATCGATAAAAAATGAGTTTCTTAAGATATTCTTAGATAAAGTAATTTGCATGTAGGGCTTCCCAAAGTCTAAAATTTTGTTAACTCTTTTAAACCGAATACAGTAATGGAAAATTTTTTGATACCAATAGTAAGTAATTTCCTTTCTCCAAATGAAATATTATCTGGACTGAAAAAAGAATTACCTAAAAGTGATGACTATGAGGTTTTTCTTAAGAAGGAGGATAAAGATAGTATGGCTTTAGATCCAGTTATTGCGACTGTTATTATTACAGGTGGTATTCAAGTCTTAACAACTCTTATCAACGGGTTATTTCAAGTTATCGCTAAGAAATTGGAAAAGGAATCTTCCCAGAAAACTGCCATAGTGAAAATCAGGGTTGATAAAGAAGGGATGGAAATTGAATTTCCTTATGGGATGTCTAAGGAAGAGCAAGTTAAACTTCTTGAGCAAACTAAAAGCCTCGCTTCAATTCAACATATTTCATTACTTGAGAAATGATAAATGATCCATGTATAGCCCAGAAAAGATCAAAATTCTTGCAGTCACTGCTAATCCTGATGGTAGTTCAAATATTCGAAGTGATAGGATTTCTCAGGCAATCAAAACCGGAATAAGCACTGCTGAAAAATCAAATATTTTTGAGGTTAAATCTGAATTAGCGGCAAGTATTGATACATTTTCCATCGCGCTTGAAAAACATAAGCCCGATTTACTCCATTTAATTGGACATGGAAATGAAATTTCACCTTTTGTTTTTGAATCATCAAATGGTGCGCGTGAATATTCTGAAGTTGATCCAATCGCTGGTCAAATTTCCCTTTATGTGCCGAAAATAAAGGGAGTAATTATAACAGCATGTCATTCCTTTTTGTTGGCTGAAAAGCTTTCGCAAAAGGTAAGCTTCGCTTTTGGAAAAAGCAAACTTTTAAATAGAGATCATGCAGAATTGTTCACAAAATGGTTTTATTTTTATTTGGCATCAGGAAATTCTATAATAGAAGCTTCAAACAAGACGATTAATAGATTGGCAAATGAATCAATTTCAACAGATCAAATCCCTAGTCTGATTTCAAAGGATTCTAATTTTCGGTTTTTAATAAATCCAGCAGGCTATTCAATAAGTCAGCAACTTATTCGTGGTTCCCGGCTACTTTTTGAAAAACTGTTCGCCTTAGAAACAGTTGAATTTATTGAATCACCACATATTAAAGTCGATGAAAAATCTACCTTTCCAATTCAAGAAGCTTTGGATTTTTCAATTGAGAAGAACCAATTTTCAGTTATTTTAACTGGAGGCTCTAACAATCAACGAAGTGAATATTGTTACCGGCTTTGGAAAAGGTTTGTAAAGGAAGAGGACCAATTTACAACAATTTATATCTCCGGTAAAGATTTAGAAAAGTTTGCTCTAAAAACCTCCTCCAAATCCACAATTTTTAGATATATTGCTTGGGAATATTTAAAGGTTTTTAATCCATCTGATTCTTTTCTTGAATCTTTAAGAATTGAGTTGTTCTCTCAAACATTGACTTATTCACCCAAATATTTACTTATTTTAGAAGGATGGGAAAGGTTGAATGTTACTAAAACTAAAGTTATAGAGTTTTTGAAGGATTTTAATGATGCATTTAATAATCAACGCACCCCAACAATAATAACCACAGACATTATAGATGAAAGTTTGGATCATTTTTCCTATCTGGAGCAATGGAATTTAATTCCCGTAGTAAATGATAAAACTATTGAAACTACAATTTTTATTCTTACAGCAACTAAGGATAAAATTAAATTAAACTACAATAATACCCTTTTTAAAAAAATTCCAAGTAATCGATACCATAATTCTAATTTGGAATATTGGCGGCCATTTTTCCAAAAAAATCCACAATTAGCTTCCCTCACAATTGAGGAGCTTTTGTATCAGTTTCGAGATAAATCAGGATATAGATTTGAATGCCATTTTTCAAATGGTCAGTTGCCTGACAACGAGTATTATGAATTATTTCAAAATATTCAAAAAACAATAGCCATAATAGACCTTTTGGCAATTTCGTCCGAAAATAAAGAATTAGCTAAAAAGTTTGATACCAGGATGTCAGGGGCTGTTATTCTTCCTATTTGTAGTGAGTTGAAAAAAAAGTTAAAAAAGATTGCGGAAAAGAATCGAACTGATTTGTTTAAATTTTTTGAATTGAGTCGGAAAAAAAATATTTTCATGGATAATGATTCTACAGATGGGAAAAACGTTGAATTTGACTATATATATGATTTTTATGGTCGAAATAGTAGTGATCGTTACGATTTCCACCGAAAGCTGATTGAAATTTTCAAAAGGAAATTTCCCATTAAAAACAAATTAATAAAGGGGGTCAGTTTTGAATCTGAGAATTTACGTAAAATGAATTTTAAAAATATATGAATATTTCATTTTATTCCTATAAGGGCGGCGCTGGTAGAACACAGCTTTGCGCAAATATTGCAGCCTATTTATGTTTTTACAAACAAAGGAAGATTTTGTTATGGGATTGGGATTTTGAGGCTCCCGGACTACATAGATATTTTGGTCTTGCCGAAAACGAAGTTAAGGTAAATGGGACTTTAGAATTATTAGAAAATCATTTGCGGATAATGCGCAGTAAGGAGGAAGTTAGTAAAGAAGATTTAAAAACTATTGGAAGTGATAATATAAAGCCTTTAGCAAAAAGTGGAAAAGGTGGGCAAATTGATTTAATCCCGGCTGGAAATTATTTGAAAGATTATTCAGTTCGGTTGAGTGAATTTAATTGGGCGGAATTTTTACTTGATTACGATGGGGCTATTTTTGTTGAAGAATTAAAGAAAAGGTTGAAAGATTTTGATTACGATTATATTTTTATAGATAGTCGACCTGGATCGAGCGATTATTTGGGCATAAGTAATGTATTACTACCAGATGTAAATATTATTTTAATTAGTCCAAATGACCAAAATTTTCATGGTAGTTTGACAATAATTAATCAAATTCTACAACACAACTATGTGAAGAAAGGATATAGAGATAATTACATTATTCCAATCCTATCTAGATTAGATGTTAATCACCATGAGGCAGAAAAATGGACCCGAAAATTTTTGGACACATTTTCATTTCTTCTTGCAAACCTATTTCAACCTTTTAAAGAAATGAACTATCAAGAAATTGATATTGAGAATTATTTCTTTGAAAAGACTTTCCTCCCTTATAATTATTCCATTTCAGCTGGGGAAAATTTATTTTTTGGGGGAGAAAGAGAGAATATCAGTCCTGTCTCATTTAAAAGAATTTTTGCAAATATTGCCGAGTTTCTGGAGGATCTTCGGTTATTAGGAATGGTTCAATTTAAGGAGCTAAATTTTAGTCAATTTCCGTTGAAATTCTTATCAAATATCTCAATGGAACAGGGAAAAAAATTGCTGGAAAAAGCAGAAGAGGCTACAGTTAATAACAATGTAGATACTGCCAACAACAACTATAAAGAGGCTATTCAGGTATTCAAAAATGTATTGAGGTCAGATTCAAACAATTTTGATGGCTTGATTAATTTAGGTAAAGCTTATTTAGGCCAAAAAAGATATATTAAGGCAAAAGGAAATTTTATAAAGGCACTAAATATTAATGAGAATTCAGAAACTGCTTGGATACAACTTAGTAATTGTCTTTTTGAAATGGGGGATTTTCGGGAGGCTGAAAAAATAATCAAGAAAACTTTGGAGAAATACCCAAAATCAAAAGACGTAAAATACTTTCAGGCTCGTATTTTATTGGAAGGAGGTAAGAAAAATGCTGGCCTTCAATTGTTTAATGAAATGCAATCCGATTTAATGAAAAAAGGTGAGAGTGAACAACAATTTTTTTTTAACGAAATCAAAGACCTTGATGATAATTAAACATTTATAATCGATAACTTCCCAACTTATGGAACCAAAGAATTCTTCCAATTTTAAATTATTATTTAGTGACCATGAAGAACTAAATATTACCGAAATAAGCAACAGCTATACAATTCAATTGATCGAAGAAAAGCGTAGATTGAAAAAGAAACTTAATTTACAATATTATTTTGATTCTTATGATTTGGTAAATTTGATACAGGGAGCAATGGCCTATGAAACTAATATGGGATTTGATTATGCTCGTTATCAACAAGATCATTTGCAAAATCTGATTTATTCATTTGTTTTTTTAAAATTATATCTCCCTGCTCCTATCAAAATGTTGGAGCCTCATAAAATTGAATTTTTTAATAAAATTTATAGGCATTCAATTGACCTAAAATCTCCAAAAAACCAGGAAGAAAATAAAGGTGTAGTAAATGATGTCCTTTATCTACTTGATAGAGGAACAAACAATTTTCAATTGGGGCAAATTGCTTCAAATATTGATAGCTATGTTAATGACTTGGTGCAAAGTAGTCCTGAATTATTACGAATAGATTTTCTGCTTAAAGAATTTCCTTTTTGGAAAGGCAGGTTAAAGTACCTTCAAGACAATGAAATAATTGAATTGTCCGCTGTAAAAAGTGAATTTGAAGAAATAAAAGATGATGAATTGTTTAGGGTCATTAATTCTGGGTTTGAACAAGCAAGGCCTGGTCGAATTGCTAATAATTTTTATGACTCTTTGGCTTTCTATCATTTGCAAGAACTTTTAAATAAGTATAATGAAGATTCCACTAATAATCCTTTGCCTGTATTTTTTGCAAGCAGCCCTGTTGTTCGTAGGGCAATAGAAATAATCCGAAATGAAAATCCATTTCTATTCTCTTATGAGATTAAAGATATTGATATTAATGGTTCTCACCTAATTCCAATAGTTCGCGATGCCTTGTATTTTGTTCTTGAGCCCATTTTTACGGTTAATGATGGCACCGAAGTTTTTTTTAAAAATCTTCAAGATTCTCGTCCATTAATTCGAAAATTAATTCAAGAGGAGTATTCTTCATTGGTGGAGAAGAGTGGAAAATTAGAAAACAATTTTAATAAGACTAAACGCCGGTTTGAAGAAAGCATTCGAGAAATTATAGAAATCAAGTTAACCCAAGAAATTTGGATTAAAAACAAAGCATATGAAAGCTTAGCAAAAGATTTGAAAGATTTGATGGATTTGACTGATTTTGATTTAAAAGAAGTCGAAGAAAAGATTGATGCACAGTTGATTGGTATATTACAAAGCGCTCAGTACAGTTTGGAACGTTCCCGTCAATTGGGAGCAATCCTTGGGGCTTATAGATCTGTTGATAAGGATGTCGAAAAAATTCTTCGTCAAAATTTCCTTTCGTCCTCCATAAATATATATAGGGATTTCGCTTTAATTAGGTTCGGGATTGATCAAAGGAAGCTACCTCAATTACAGCAACTAACAGAAGCGCTTATTGAAGATAGTTTAGATTCAACTTCTCCTGCATTATATAATATTTTGTCCTCATTGTCTACCAAAATTGATAATCCTCAAAAAGCTGAAAGGTTTTTACAAGGTATTGTTGTATCATGGTTGCTTGAAAAGTATAATTTAATTATTGAGTTATGCTCTCAAATTGACCCTCTTGATATGCAAAATAGGTATGAAACAGCTCTTATTTATGCAGGAGCCTATATCGCTTGTTATAGAAATAAAAAAGGAGTGGAGGAAACGCAAAAGATAATAAATTGCATCCTTAGTAAAAAGGACCAAAATTATAAGGTTTGGATTGGTATTGCATATTTGTACTATAGAATGTTAGAAATCGAAAATAATAAATACAGGGAAATACCTGAGATGAATTCTAAAAATTGGGAATCAATTATTAATGAGGAATATTATAATAAGTTCTTTATAAATGGGGCATTGTTATTTATCAAAAAAGCTTATAATTTTATCAAAGAAAAAAAAGAGGCAGGCGGAGAGGATGAACATTACTACCTAGCTTATTATTTATATGCATTAAATAACTATATATATTACATTACAAAGAGTGGGTCTTCTGATCAATTTAAACAATTACCTCCTTATGTAAAAGAATTGAAGGATTATGAACCTTATCAGGCCGTATGGCAAGGTAGGTTCTATGACACATTGGGGTGGTATAACCTCCGAATGTCTTTTCATTATTTGGATAATAGCAAGTTTAGATCCCTATATATAAATCAAGCTGAAACCAATTTGGACCGAGCTCGAAAACAAATGGCTTCTCCAAGAGACTGGATAATGTATAGACAATTAGAAGATGCAATTATCGAGGTAAGAGTAGGGGGAAGGGCCTAAATAAATTTAGTTTTTACAAAACCGTGCTCTGTATATGATTCGAAAAAATAGATTTTAGGTTCACAAGAAAAGAGGAAGGTTTAGGTAATCATATGGATAAGGCTATTTTATAGAGTAATCAAATAGCGATTCTGCCATTTTACTGTACTCACAATAATAATTAAAGACCTTTCGAAGTGATCGTGTTAATTTATTATTAATTTATGGCTGAACTATAGACTTTATTCCCATACTGTCTTTTGATGCGACAAATTACCTTGTTGAAACAAACAAAATAACATGTTTCCTTATCAAAAAATCTGTGTACTTTTTTTTCTAATTCCTTTTTCTGTAATCATTGCTAAAGGTCAAAGAGTCTCTTTATCAAATAAATCTGAAGTAAGTATTCTTACCTGCGGTCCAGGTGAAGAAACATATTCTTCTTTTGGTCATACTGCTATTGAAATATATGATCCAGCAACCAATTTTCACAAAGTTTATAATTTTGGCACTTTTAATTTCGATACTCCAAATTTCTATTTAAAATTTATTAGAGGGTCTTTAAAATATTATGTTTCGGTAAATGAATTTGACCGATTTTTAATATCATATATTCGAGAAAAAAGAACTGTCTATAAACAAGTTCTAAACCTTGATGATATTCAGGTGAATAACATCTATAGACTGCTTAACGAATCCTGTAAACCCCGGAATAGGTTTTATACCTATGATTTTCTTTTTAATAATTGTACAACTAAGGTAAGAGATATTTTAGATCAAGGTTTAAAAGGAAATATCACTTATGACAGTTCATTTGTTGATCCTAATTACAGTTATCGAGATTATATAAATGATCATTTACCTAAAGGAGCATTGGAAACTATTGGTATAAATATAGTTTTTGGAGAGGAGACTAATGAAGCACCATCGTTTCAAAATTATAGCTTTTTACCGGATAATTTTTCTAAAGCACTTTCATTTGCTAAGATTGGAGAAAATAGATTAGTAAAGCAAACTAAAATTTTAATAGAACAACCTGATCACTTAAAAAGGAATAATAATTATATTTTTTTATTTATGGCCATTTTAGTTGTATTAGTTTCCTCAATTTTAGAATATCGAAAAATACTAAACATAATTTGGTTAGATTTATTATTTTTTTTCTTGTGTGGGCTTTCAGGGTTGGTTTTATTATTCCTTTGGTTTTTTACATCCCATCATCCAACTTATAATAATTTTGATTTACTCTGGCTAAATCCATTGCATTTTGTTTATATGCTTGCTCTTTATAAGAAAAATAATAGCCAATTTGTTTATTATTATTCATTAGTTAATAGTATTATTCTTTTTATTCTATTGTTATCATATTTATTTTTTTTAAACCAGGATTTTGGTGTTTTGGTATTAATGGTAATTGTACAAGTTAGGTTTATTGGTCATAATATTTTAAATTTCAAATCGTGGAGAACTTCTTTGCAATAAATTTTTCTTCTTGAGTTAATCTAAAGTGGTATTTTTTTGCCTTGAATATTTTGAAGAGTAATACTTAAATAGCAAATTATATATTAATAGTTCGTATTCATTTTGACGAGATCTAAAAAGGCGATTTACCATCATATGAATACAACTGAACAACCAATTATCAAATGACCCAACCTTTTTGAAATTATTTAATTCTCTTGCAATAGGAACAATTCTTTTAGATTTTTCATTTAAAATTTGTAATAACTGGTGGGTTAAAATTTCATCCTCAAAAATGTTTTTACCTTCAATTACATCCTGAATTGTGGATTTATGTACCCTATATTTTTTCCCAATTACTTTGGAAAAATTACTATTAATACCTGTTTTACTATTGAATTCATTTTTAGCACTTTCAATAATTCTCAATTTTTGAATTAAATTAAGTCCAAAATCTGATAAGAATCGATCAATTAGAGCAATTGCATATATCCATTTCAGATTTTCCTTGTTGGGTGTAGTTTTCAAATACCTTAAAAAAATAATAGTGGACATACTATCATGGAAAAATATTTTTTCTGCATATTCAATTAAATCCTTTCCATATCTTTCCAATTCTCTCTCATAGGTATCTGTTTGCACTTTCCAAATTATGTCTTTTTTAACAAGTTCATTTAATTGATCAAAAATAATTCTAACAACATTTCCTAAAAAAATTACATCTTTTAATTTAAATCTAACTCTTAAATGTAACTCTGGGTCTGAATATCTAATGAAAAACCAGGAATCAATCATGTTGTTTTTTATGAGCTTTTTTGCCAAAGGTTCTAAAATGTTGATCAAAATATGGTCAGCCCAATTATATCCAACATAAATTTTATAATAAATCCAATTACTTCCTAACTCTAGTTTCCTATCAACATTTTCATGAGGTTCAACTACATTGTTCAAGTTTGTCAAATTCGACCCTAGATTGGCTTTATTACGCTCAAAAAACATGATAAATTCATTTGTATATCTATTATTCTTTTGATCTTTTACAACGAGGTTGTCGCTAGGTTCAAACAGAAATTCTTTAAGAATAATTTTTGTTTTATTTTTTATTAATTTATTAAATAATTCAAGGCAAACCTCACTTTCTAAATCAATAAGTAATTCATTGTCAGATTCGGTAAATAAAATGTATCTTGGAATCTTCCATTTTTTTCTCCATTCTTTTACCAGAATTCTATTAGTAGTATTTCCCTTCTTAGGGGGTAAGATTTGTATAAAATCTTTTTTCTTCAATTGCCAAGTAGCTCTAAATAATATTAAATCCTTAAAAACTACTCTTGGTAAAAAAGTATACTCTCTTGATAAATTTCCCCAGTTGAAGTGAAAAGGCTGATAGATATTCTGATATTGCATATCACATAGAAAATGGTAAATATCTAAAGAATTAAAACTATAACTATGTGCCGTTGATAGTCTTGGTACAATTTCCTTTCCAAGCTTTTTTGAAAAAAGAATTATTCTAGACTCTGAAATCTTTATCCATAAATCCGCTAAGCTTACCACAGACTCATTATTAACGGAAGGTTTTGCTAAAAAAGGAATTTCGTGCGGTCTTATAATTGTCCTAAATAAAATATTTCCTGTTCTTGATTGTGGTAAATGTATTATTTCTGCAAAAACTTTGTCGGGATTGATTTTCTGTTCATGTGAAGTTAATTCCTTAACTAACGAATCAACATTATTATTAACATGAGTAAATCTACCTAGTAATGATGCAGGACTTCCTCCACCGACAACCCTAATGAAAACTTTATTACCATCGTCGATTACGCTTCCACTCACTGTAATAATATCTGGCTGGGAAGAAGGCACATTCTTTGCAAAATTTGATATTTCATTTTGATCCAATTCAATCTCATATTTTTTATCTTGTAAAGCCTTTAAATAAATGTCAAAAAGGTATTTCTGGATAGCATCCCACTCTATATTGTTAATTGAATTATCGGTGAAAGCTATTCCTCCAAGGATTGGGTCTTTGTCTTGACTATCTCCACCAGGTTGATTGTATCCAATTCCTGATTCAGGGTCTAAAACTTGTAACAAAGGCATCTCTTTAAAACCATACTTTTTAATAAAAGTGTTTTTAAAATTACTTAATTTATGATTGTTAACTTGATTGAAATTATATAGGATCTGAATCCCCTGTCTTATTTTTCCAGCAATCTTATTTTTCAAACTACATTCAAGAGCTTTTTTATTAGAGTCAACTTGAAAAAGGTATTTTTCTTCCAATTTGTCCGTTATGGTAGCTTCTGAAAGAATTTTATGTATTTGCTTATATTTTGGGACATTTATTTTTTCTTCTGAAGAATCCAATTGAATTAAAAGCTGTTGTACACTTATTAGTTTTTCTGAGAGAGAAAGCAATTCTTGAGGAAGGGAATAATTGGATCTTAAATATTCAAGTTTTGACAGTAGCTGATTAAAATAAATGTTTCCAGTAAGATTTGGTTCAAGTTCACTTACTAAAATCTGGTTTTCTATTAATTCATTTAAATAATCCTGGGCTTCGGATGTTTCCACTCCAAAATTTTCTATATGTTTTAGTATCTCTGAATAATCAGTTACACCTTTGCATACATTTAAAACACTACGGATATATTCGTCATATTCTATTGAACTAAGTTTAAATTGCCTTTTTCTATTTTTATTTTCATATTCAATATACCTTAATCGATCATTTAATTTATAAATTGAAGAGTTTTGATAATATTTTAGTTTTTTTTTGATTTCAGGAAATTTCAAAATGAAATTTCCTAAAGTACATGTATATAACATGTCTAGTTGGGTCCTTCTGTTATAATCGGAATTATGTAAAATAATTTTGGTGTGATTATCGAAATGCCCAACTAAGCTTCCTGCAAATAACCCAAAGGGTGTACATCTTGTACAAATCCTAATGAAATACTTTAAAAGAGTTAACATTAGTTGTTTTTCTTTTTTCTTCGATAAAATGTGTCCCTTTTCAATATAATCAATTAATGATTGATGAGAATTTGGAGATGCTATATATAATGCTTCATTAAGTAATGAGTCCGAATAAAATAAATCAAAAAGAAATTTATCAGTTTTATGAAGTTTAGATTCCTTGTCTAAAAACTCAAATAATTTATTTAATGGAAAAGATGGTACTCGAAGAATAAAGGGCTTTATTAAATTGTAGTTTTTCATGGATCTCAGATTTTTTATTTTTGGGAATTCTTTAATGGAAAAGGATTGTTTTGTATTAAGAGTTAAAACTAAGACAACAGTAAACATCTATCCCATTCTGGTTCAATGTTACTAATTGATGAGATTAGACTCAACCCTATCCCTGTTAGACCACTTAGTAAATCAAGATTTTTTAAATATTTATTTTGGGGTACATTATATGATTTAAATCCTACGTGTCCATCCCTAAAACTTTTATACCTAAATACCTCTTTATACCAAAACTGGGAGGTTTCTTTAAATATTTCAATTTTTGTTTTTTGATAGATTCTATTGAAGAGATGAGCTGGTGAGATTGCACCATGGCAAATTGCTGCATCCATGATATTACGAATATTGTGCCTAATAGGAGAATTAAATCTAAATGTATCAATTGCTTCCGTTTTCCATTCTTCAATATTTAAAGTTTCACCTGCTAAGTACAAAGAACTTGCAACCCCTAAGTCACCAAAGCACCAGCCAATTTGTCCAAAATCTTTGTCGCCATATGGTATTCGATGGGGATAAATACTGGAATCATTTACGCCACGTTTTTGCTGTAATAGCCAAGCAACATTCTTTTTTATTAAGGTTTTCATTTCTTTAAGATTAGTTCCTTCTTTTATTGCTATGGATAATAGAGCTATAAACCCAGGAATTCCATGTGCCAAACCTAAATTGAATCCAGTTTTTCCCTTCTCAGACTTTCTATTGTCAATTAACAAGAAATTACCGTCATCGGTTAATGATTCATTCTTTAACTCCTTGATTATCAATAAGAAATAATCATTAATATCTTCAGCATTATAGCGTTCCATAAGGTAAAGAAGTCCTCCTAAAGCACCGTGTAAAAAGTCATAATTTTTATTTCTTATCTGGGAGAGCATAATAGTCATAATTGATTCATCAATTAGCTTCAAGACAATGTCTAGGTCTGCATCAATAAAGTTTTTTTTCTTTAAATGAGCAATTACCCAACCCAATCCCCCTAAGCCTCGGAATAGGTTGAATGGGGCTTCTTTTTTTTCAAAATTGTTTATACTGAATTCTAAAATTTTCATTAATTTGTCAGAATAACTATCCTCATTTAAGAATTTTGCCCAATAGGCGTAAAACAAAATGATTCCTCCGGTACCAGAGTGAAGCCCAACAAATGGTTCTTTTGAATAATTCTGCCAAAGAACTTTTTCTATCTTGTTAATAATATTCAAGATTTCATCTGCGTATTCACTCATGACAGGTTGAAAACTGGTTAAACTTTTCATATGCCTCTTTGTATCTTTTTTATTGTATTTCAAACCTAGATTGCACAATAATTCACAGACAAATGCTAAAGATTTTCAATACAGTATCATGTTTATTAAATCGATTATTGAAGTTGATCCTTTAAACTAAAGGACTTTGATAAAAGAGTAAGGCATTCAACTTTTTCTTCAATGCTGTTGCACATATCTAAAATCACTACTTCCTCAACCTCAATTTCTTTTTCCAGTGCAAAAAGCTTCTCTTTCCACTCATCTGGGGATCCAACAATAAATGGGAAAAGGTTATTTTTAAGTGGGTGGTTTTTGAAAATTTCATTTGCCTCTTTACTAGTTTCCGCACAAACTCCTGCAACAGCTACTACTGGATTTATTTTCTTTTTGTGTTTTTCAGCATATTGCTTTTTAAAAGTTTTTATAATTTCAATGTAGTTGTTTTGTTGATGGAAAGTTGATAGACAAAAATTCATTTGATGTTTGAGTACAAAAGGTAAGCTGGTTTTACTTGAGCCTAAAACCCATAAGTCAATAGGATGGTTGTTCCATTGTGGTATTAAAGAATTTGATAGGTCTGGCAATGAAGTAAAATCATTATTGAGGTAAGAAACTAAGAGTTCAATTTTTTTTTCATACTTTGCAAGTAGTTCTAAATGGGGGGATTTATATAAGAGATCCTCTTCGCAGAGAAAGAGCCTTCCTAGATTTTGGGGTAAAATTATTCCTCTAGCAATACCCAAATCTATTCGATTATTAAATAAAAAGTTAATTAAATTATAGTTATGCGCTAATTGTAGGGGATTGTTGTAATATAGGAGTTTTCCTGCCACACCGATCCTGATCCGATCAGTAATGGCAGCTAATAGCCCAATCAGCATGTCTGCGCTATTCCACGCAACATCTTGAGTATGATGTTCAGCTAACCAATATCTATTATAGCCTAATGATTCTGCAATGGGCACAATCTCAAATAAATCAGATAAAACCCCGGAAGCTTTTTTGTCGGATCTTGTTACTCCAAAATCCAAGATGCCTAGTTTAAGCATAGGTAGGTGCATTGATATCAAAAATATATTACAGGGCTGTTATTATTTCAACCTAGTTGCTGGTTTTTAGTTAGTTGGTTCATTGATTTACTTCAAAATATCGATGAAAAAGTTAGTTGGTCTAATTAAACAGGTAATTTTTTAATTCTTAAGGGAATATTTTTAAACTGCCATTTGATTTATTTAAAATAAAACCACTTGTTCTCAATGTTAATTAAGACTTGAAGAAATGAAGACCATTCCAAAGTTTTTGGATATGGCCTTCGAAGGTTTGTTAGCTAATTAGCAATTAGCTGTTTGTAGGTGTGCATAGTTCTGTAGCTCTGCAAACACATACTCCATAGCCTGTATCGCATGTCTCGCAAGTTTCTAATGTTCCGGCAAGGCAGGCACTCGTTGTTGTGGTTATACACCAGCAGGACCCACCATCGTTACCCCCTTTAATTGTGGCGGCATCATCTTTGTCAAGCATTGTTACTGTCTCTTTGTTCAGAGAAAGTTTTTTTTTCAATTTTAACTTTTTCATGATTAAAATCTAAGTTGTTAATACCTACTCTGTTTTTGGGTTTTCAGTATTCCCCAACGAAATTAGATTTCGGTTTACAACGTTGTTGAGACAAAAATGCCATTTAACTGTGCAAAAAAATTGCATCCACAAGAAAATAAAAAGAACTTTTTCCTATAAGACCTGCTTTTCCCATATTATGAAATCCTTCCAGATGGGTTAGCATTTATTCCAATAACAAAACTCCAATATCCTAATAAGTAAATTCGTTAAAAATGATTTCACCATCGGGCTATTGAAATAAAATGGTGTATATGATTATTTCAATCATTTATTATTGTTGATTGAATTTTGGCACTGTATTTATGGCTGTTATTATGAAGAGGTTTTAAATGTCTGCGGGAATCGAGCAGAAAAGCCTGTTTGCAGTCTTAGCTCATTTTGAATTTTGTAATTAAAAAGTATGGGATGAAAAATGGTTGAAGTTCAGTGGACAAAATACTTTTCAAACAGGTAAGTAAGTTATTTAAAAATATCTTTTATTTTAACGAATGTTAAATGTTTTATTTTTCTGAAATAATAATCCCATTTCGCGTTATCTTTATGCAAATAGAAAGAATATTGTAAATTTTAATTTCCCCAAATGACCGTTGTATAGTTGAATATAATGACTGTATAATTGAGATGAAGACGTTTCATTTCATTTTATTTCACTTTTTTTTGAATTCTTTTTAATAGGTTGGCTTTCCGAGGAGAGCTAGCCTCATAGGTTTTTTTCAATAGAGCAATTTCAGTTATTTTTGATTGATGTTTGAATTATCTCGATTTTGACAGAAAACCACATTATTGGTCCCTACAAAAAACTGTTTATTATTTTCAAAAACTACAAATCAAATGAAATACGATCGATTCCCCTTTTTTCGACAATTCGATGCAATGGATTGTGGCCCGACTTGCTTGAAAATGATTTGTAAATTTTATGGCAAATCATTTAGCCTCCATTACTTGAGGGAAAAATGTTATTTGGATAGGGAAGGTGTAAGTTTAAAAGGGATAAGTGAAGCTGCTGAAAACTTAGGTTTCAGAACGATGGCAGTTAAAGTTCCATTCGGTGAAAATAAAAATTCTCCAGGTTTGTTAGGTGCACCATTGCCTCTAATTGCACATTGGAACCAGAACCATTTTATTGTTGTATATAAAGTTACTAGCACTAAGGTTTGGCTAGCAGATCCAACGGCCGGTAAAATATCGCTTAAGACCTCAGAGTTTAAAAAGCATTGGATTTCAGGAAACGGAAAAGGAGTTCTCCTGATTCTAGAACCAGGATTAGCCTTTCATAAAAACAATAATGTTGATATTCCGAATAACGGCCTATCCTTTCTAAAAACCTACATTCTGCCTTACCGAAGACTCATGATTCAATTATTGGTTGGGTTGGTTCTTAGTTCTGTGTTTTCATTAATTTTCCCTTTTTTAACCCAGTCAATTGTTGATATTGGAATACAGAATCGAAATATCGGCTTTATTTACCTTGTATTGCTTGGTCAACTCATGCTTTTTTTTAGCCAAACAATTGTTAGTTTCATTCAACGGTGGATTCTTTTACATATAGGGGTTAGAATTAATGTTAATTTGATTAATGACTTTCTAATTAAGTTGATGCAATTGCCTCTTGGTTTTTTTGACACTAAAATGACCGGAGATTTACTTCAACGGATTAATGATCACCGAAGGATTGAATCATTTCTTACACAATCAACTTTATCTGTCATTCTTTCAGCATTTAATTTTTTAGTGTTTGGGATTATTTTAATAATTTATTCCATTCCTGTTTTTTTAATTTTTCTTACTTCCTCTACACTATATGTTTTTTGGATATTATTTTTTTTAAAAAAGCGGAAAGAAATAGATTATCAGACTTTCCAACAAGCTTCCTTAAATCAAGATTCTTTGATTGAGATAATCCAAGGGATGCCTGAAATTAAATTGCAAGGAAGTCAACAAAAAAGGCGATGGAAATGGGCAGAAATCCAGGCTAAGTTATTTAGAGTACAAATTAGTTCTTTATCAATAGCCCAGTATCAAGATGGTGGTGCTTTGTCGATTACTCAATTAAAAGACATTTTAATAACCTTTGTTGCAGCGAAAGCTGTGGTCAACGGAGAAATGACCCTAGGTATGATGTTAGCAATACAATATATTGTAGGGCAACTCAATGGACCTTTACAACAATTCATTGGATTTGTTCGGTCAGCTCAAGATGCGAAAATAAGCCTTGAAAGGTTAAATGAAATTCACACATTTTCAAATGAGGAAAACGACTCAGAATTAAAGTCTATTGAAATTCCGGACGGTAATATTACCATAGAAAATCTCTCTTTTCGATATACTCCAATAGGAGATTGGGTGCTTAAAAACATTAACCTTACAATACCAAGAGGCAAAATTACAGCAATTGTCGGCACCAGTGGAAGTGGAAAAACAACATTATTAAAACTATTACTTGGCTTTTATCCACCAACAAAAGGGAGAATCAGAATTGGTTGCAATGATTTAAAAAGCATTAAACTTAAATCTTGGCGAGATCAATGTGGAGTGGTGCTACAGGATGGATTTATTTTTTCAGATACCATTTCCAATAATATCACAGAGAGCAGTGAAAGAATTAATCAACAAAAATTGATGGATGCGGTAACAGTTGCTAATATAAGGGAATTTATTGAAGGTCTACCTAGTGGGTATAACACTATGGTTGGGTCCAAAGGCAATGGAATTAGTCAGGGACAAAGACAAAGGTTGTTTATTGCTAGAGCAGTTTATAAAGCCCCTGAATTTATTTTTCTTGACGAAGCGACTAATTCGTTGGATGCGAATAATGAAAAAGTAATCATGGAGAATTTTGAAACATTTTTTAAAGAAAGAACAGTCATTATTGTTGCTCACAGATTGAGCACAGTTAAAAATGCAGATCAAATAATAGTTCTACAAGAGGGCAAAATTGTTGAAACCGGAAATCATGATTCCCTTGTTAAAAAAAGAGGGGAATATTTTCTTTTAGTTAAGAACCAATTGGAATTAGGGAACTAATATGTCAAATTTAAAAATTAAACAAAATAGTGACTTAATTGAAGTCAGTAAGCAGGACGAGATTCAGGAAATGCTCGGAAATCCTCCTGGATGGATTTTACACTCTGGAATATCAGTCATATTCCTTGGTACTTTAGTATTTATCGTTTTAAGTGCTATAATAAAATATCCTGATAAGTTAGAAGCGCAAGTGATTATACGTACAGAAAATGCACCAACCGAGATAGTTGCTCCTAGTATTGGAATACTTGATTCAATTTTTGTCAAGGATGGTATGATGGTTAAGGAGAAAGATGTGCTTGCTTTAATTAAAAATTCGGCCAAATTAGAAGATGTATTAATTATGGAAAATATTGTTGACTCTTTACGTTCTTCTGAGTCATTTGGAGAATTGCCTAATACTTTCACTTATAAAGATTTGATTTTAGGTAATATGCAAGCCTCTTTTGCCAAACTTTCACAAACGATAAAGGAACTTAAATACCTGAATGATGATGTATTTATTAAGGAACAAATAAGTTCAATAACTGATGAAATTCTTCAATTGCAGAGGCTGAATACCTCATTGCTAAAACAAGAAAAAATTTTTGAAGCTGAAACCATGTTGGTCCAAAAGGATTTTGAACGAGAACTTAAACTATTTCAGGAGAATGTGATTAGTGAACAGGAAAAAGAAAAAGCAGAGATATCCTATTTGGTTCAAAAAAGAAATCTTGAACAAATACAAACATCTCGAATCCAAAATGACATGAAAATAGAACAATTAGTTTCGCAAAAAAACAACATAAGAAACAATTATAAAAAAGAAAAACATGAGAAAGCCATGTTTATAATTCAACAATGTGAAGCCCTGAAAGGTGAAATCCAAAGGTGGAAAGATGCAGTTTTAATTTCTGCGCCCATCGCGGGGAAAATTATTTTTAATCCATCAATAGGGAATAAAATGGCTGTTAATTCTCAAGAACTTCTTTTTACTATTTTATTACCAAAAAATAATAATAATAAAGTATTTGCATATTGTCAATTACCAGTAACTGGTTCAGGGAAAATTCAAATGGGAACCTCAGGACAAATTTTTCTTGATGAATGGCCCCATAAAGAATATGGTTCAATTGAAGCTGAAGTGGTGAAAATTGCAGCAATACCTCAAAAAACAGAAACAGGCTATAATTACAATGTAAGATTGGCTTTAAAAAACAAATTTTACAAAAAAACAATAGATTCCTTAAAAACCACCTATAATATTTCAATACCTTTCAATCAAAACATGAGTGGCAATGTTAACCTAATCACAGAAGATAAAAGCATATTAAAACGAATTTTTCAGCAAATACATGATTTAATTAAGAATAAATAGTTCTTAGTCCATTTAATTCTAAAACACCATTTATGACAAAGTTAATCGATCAGCTTAGACAATTGGAAAGATTAGACCAACTCATTAGGTTGAAGGCTACAGGATCTCCAAAGGATTTAGCTAGAAAACTAGACGTTTCATTACGAACAGTCTATAACCTTTTAGATGGTTTGAAGTCCTTTGGAGCCGAAATATGTTATTGTAGAGAAAGATGCTCATATTACTACGAAAATGAAATTAAATTTCAATTTGATATAGTTTTGAGTATGGAGGATAGGAAGAATATGAAAGGAGGAAATGCTCTTTTAAAATTATTTCATTGGATGCATGATTTTTGCACGGTTGGTAAGCATTTTTGTTGGGGCAACGTTGTAAATCGAAATTTGATTTCGTTGGGGAATGCTGAAAACCCATTAATAGAGTAGGTATTACTTAAATTAATGAAAAATGAAAAATGAAATTAGTAAGAAATTTAGTAACTTCATTGTAAATGATGGAGTGTTAAAAAAGGTTTATGGTGGAATTGATGGAGGTGGCCAAGGAGTCTATTGTGATGACTGCGGTGAATTGGTGGTTTGCCAACCACCAAAGCAATGTAAGTTAAACAAAGACGGATGCGGAGATCCAACCAGAACAAAGGCTGAATGTGTATAGTCGAATAGTTGGACTTAAAGCCAAGTGCAGAAAATCTTTCTGCACTTGGCAAATTATTTTAATAAAAATATAGACAAAAGAATAAAAGTGAAAATATGATTCTTTTAAAGCAGATTGTCAATTTGTTCTCTTATAGTTTGATAATTTTTATTGGTTCCACTGTATTTCTGACACCTCTTTTTTCTCAACAGAAAATTGAGGTTCCTGTCCGAAAATCGGTCACTACTAATTATACATACTCACGCACTTTCCAGATATCTGAGCCATCAAACAACAATATCGTTGGAATACCTGGAGATTTAGATACTTTTTTACTTTGGAAATGTCCTATGTCAATTCCTCTACATTATTTGAACCTAGTTAAAAATAATGAATTTTCTAAAGACAGATTTGAAGAATTAGAATATGATCCTAGATTCATTACAGAGAAGCGTGTTAATCATGAAATAGAGGCTTTGACGGGTTTTAGGAAAGGGAAAAAAGTAATAATTGTTGATTCAAATAATAATCAAGATTTTTCTGACGAACCTGTTTTTGAATATGATACTGTTTTCCAATCATTGGAAGAAAGGTTAATGTCTTACCAATTAGCTCCTTTATTGAACATTTATTACGATCTATATTATAGCGATAAAATTTATTCGAGATCGATTCTAGCCAAAGTTCAACCCTTTATTAAATTCTCCTCCCCAAAAGACAAGACCTATGAAGATCTTGCAATATCATTAAAAGTGTTTCAATCGTATAGAGGATCATTCTCAATTGAAAATGAAAGATATAACCTATATATAGATTTTTTCCCGGATTATGACTTTGCATCCGCTTCCATTTATATTAGTGAGTATGGAAATAGTGTGAATAGTGTTGGGCGAGGCTCCATACCATACAGGTTTGAGCAAGATATTATACTTAACAATAACTTATCAATTTCTATTGACTCATTTGATTTTGGAATGAATAAAGTAATGATTTCAAAAAAAGAACTCAATAAAAAAATGGACTTTGAAGGGGGGATTGAAGGTTTTAGGGCTCCAGAAATAACAGGTGTAGATATTCTATCTGGGAATATGTTTAATCTGCATTCGCAAAAGAGTAAGTATTTTGTCCTTATTTTTTGGGGAACTTGGTGTGGTCCATGTAAGGCTGATCATCCTACTTTAAAAAATCTTTACAATTCTATTAAAATGGAAAAGGTTGAGTTTGTAGGGATTGCTTTAGATAATGATGTGACAAAAGTTTCCGAATATGTAAAGAAAAATGGAATGAATTGGAAACAGATATACCTTCCTATTAGTGAAGCTTTTGAGTTAGACGGTGTTGTAGCAAACTATAATGTAATCGGTTATCCTACTTATTTTTTAATTGATAAAGATGGTATCGTTTTAACTCGTGGGAAGTTACCTGAAATCCAAACCCAATTATCAAAATTAAATTTAATTGAAAATTAATGGCCTCAAGCGACAACAACCAAAAGTATTTGTTTCAACCTCTTAGGCATTGGCTACGAAAGATAGGAGTAAAGGTTAATTCATTTAATCTAAAAGAAAAACTTACTTCACATCCATTCTCCCCCTCGCTTTTTGCAATAAAAGATTTACTACTTAATGATTATAAAGTTGAAACTATTTCGTTTGATTTCAAAAATGAGGGAAAAATTCCTGAGGGTTTGCCTTTACCATTATTGACAACAAAAATTTTGAAAACAGATTCTGAAATTGGAACTGAACTTTTTGTTATTTCTAATTATGATACTGAAAAAATAACAATTGAAAAATCAAGAACTACGAAATGGACTTCAGGATGGGAAGAATTTCGAAAAGATTGGACAGGGATAGTAATTACCAAAAAGAAACTGTTTTCAAAGCCAGGTGAAGAAAACTATTTTTCCAATAGGATAGAGTATTTTTTTGAAAAAGGACTTATGGGTTTGTTATTCTTGGGGGCATTTTCCTTGTTGTTGGATTTTATTCTTTCAAAAGATTATTTAGGTTTTACCTTATTATTCACAAATCTAATTGGAATTTACATTACTGTCTCCCTGTTAAACCTGGAATACCTAAAAAATGAGAATAGTGAAATTTTGAAAGCTTGTAAGGCTATTGGAGGGGATTGTGATAAAACTATAAATTCAGATTTGTCGAAGGTTTTTGGAATTTTTGGATGGGCTGAAATTGGATTTGGATATTTTACTGGAAGTGTAATGTTAATACTATTTACGGGAGGAAATATCAATTTTTCGTTTTTTATTTTGTTTGTTTTGAATATTTTCACCCTTCTATTTAGTATATTTTCAATTATTTCTCAAAAATTTATACTCAAAAAATGGTGTCCAATTTGCCTTTTAACATTAGTAGTTTTTTGGGCTCAATTTATGGGTTTTTTTATGTTTGGGGATCCATCTGTTAATCTTGAGGGCCTCTCATTTATCCCTTTTATCTCTACCGTTATACTTTTTATTCTACCATTTAGCTTGTGGTTATTAATAAAACCGTTTTTTTCGTTTTATTCTATTGGCAAATCATATCAAAGAGCATTGTATGATTTCAAATATGTGGCGAATATTTTTGATGTCCTTAAAAAAGAAATCCCTTTTCCTGAACTTGAATTTTTAGGGCCAATTGTTCATAATGAAGGTGATTCGAATATTCTTGTTTTAGTAACTAACCCTTTATGTAAAACATGTAAAAAAGTTCACAATGAATTGAAACATATATTGGAATTGGGAGGTTCTATTTTACCAAATTTAAAAATAAAAATTGTTTTTGGATTATTGACCGAAAATCATAAAACCAAAGATTTTATTATAGTTGAACATTTAATTAAAATATATCTAGCTGAGGGAAGGCAGGAGTTTTTAAATGCGATTTCATTTATTTATAACCAGGTACGGGAAGTTGAACTATATGATTTTTATAAAAAGTTCCCTGTATCTAAAAACGTAAGTAAAGAAACAATTATGAATATGATTGCCTCTCAAAAAAAGTGGTGTGATGAAAATGGGGTAAAAGGTACCCCATCCATAATAGTAAATGGTTATAAGTTATCCAATATTTTTACTTTAAAAGACTTACGATTTTTTGTTGAAGAAATTCAGGAGAATAAAAAACAACCTGTTCAACTATAAAATTATTGTTATTTTCTATCCGTTCCCTTTTTAATTTAAGCTGTAGGTGACTAAATGTATCAAGCTGGGAGAAAAGAAGATGTCAAGATGCTTAAATTATAGGGATTTTTTTTCTTAAAAACATTGTTTTCTAAAAAAAAGGTCATACATTTGCAGACCGTTAGCAGAAATATTAGCAGATTTTTTGAAAAACAGAATTTCAAAATTACATAATTCATTGAAAATCAACAGGCTCCGTAGCTTAACTGGATAGAGTCCCTGACTACGGATCAGGAGGTTGCAGGTTCGAATCCTGCCGGAGTCACCATTATTCAAAGGAAATAACTTTAATAAGCAATCATGTCAAAGGTTTGTCAATTAACAGGGAAACGCCCGATTACCGGAAATAACGTTTCTCACTCGAATAGAAAAACTAAGCGTCGTTTTCTTCCTAACATTCAGAAGAAGCGTTATTTCGTTCCTGAAACGGGAGAATGGATTACCCTCAAATTGAGCGCTAAAGCAATGCGTAATATCAATAAGCTGGGCGTTTTCGCTTACATAAAAAAATTAGAACGCAAAGGTGTCGAAACCGGCGTTAAATTGTAAAATAATCAATCTAAAGTATAATGGCTAAGAAGAGCAAAGGAAATCGTCAGCAGATTATTTTAGAGTGTACAGAACATAAAACTTCAGGTATGCCTGGAACTTCACGTTATGTGACTCAAAAAAATCGTAAGAATACTCCTGACAGAATGGAGTTGAAAAAATTCAATGCGATCCTGAAAAGAGTAACCGTTCACAGAGAAATTAAATAAGGCTTATTTGAACTATTGCATAAATTGTGTAGTTTTATAGGCATAAAATTTCTTTATCAATTAAAAATATAATCAGACATGGCTAAAGTATCAAAGAACGCGAGAGTAGCAGATCGTAAAGCAAACGCCAATTCAGGCCGTGACTTCGTTAAAGTTGTTAAGAGCGTTAAGGATGAAAAAACCGGAAAATACTCTTACAAAGAAGTAATGGTACACAAAGATGAAGTGAAAGACTTCCTCACTAAAAAATAATTGCTTTCTTTTCATGAAGAATGAAACCCAAAGAGGCTTTTCTTGTTTCAAGGAAAGCCTCTTTGTCTATGGTGAATTTTTGTAAACAGTCAATTGAATATGAGTTTTTTGGGTAAGTTTTTTAATAAGGAAAAAAAAGAAGACCTCGAAAAAGGCCTGGAGAAAACCAAAACTTCTTTCCTGGGGAAATTGTCAAAAGCAGTTGCGGGTAAATCCACCATTGATGTAGAAGTGCTCGACGAGTTGGAAAATGTGCTTATTACCTCTGATGTCGGCCTGGAAACCACCGTCAAAATCATTGAACGCATCGAAGAACGCGTGGCCAGGGATAAATACCTGGGTACTTCAGAACTTACCGAAATTCTCCGTGATGAAATCGTTACCCTTTTAGCCGAGAACAATACCTCCGACCTGGAAGATTTTACCTTGCCAACTACCGATTTACCGGCTATTATTCTAGTCGTTGGGGTAAATGGAGTCGGAAAAACCACCACCATCGGAAAACTGGCCCACCAGTTTAAAAAACAAGGTAAAAAAGTGGTGCTCGGGGCCGGAGATACTTTCCGTGCCGCTGCAGTGGATCAGCTGGGCATCTGGGCCGACCGCGTTGGCTGCGACTTTTACAGCAAAGGCATGAATACCGACCCCGCCGCCGTAGCTTATGAAACGGTACAATACGCCATTACTAATAAATGTGATGTGGCGATTATAGATACTGCAGGCCGACTCCACACCAAAATCAACCTGATGAAAGAGCTGACCAAGATCAGGAATTCTGTTTCCAAAAGAATGGAAACTGCTCCCCATGAGGTTTTGCTGGTGCTGGATGCCACCACCGGACAAAATGCCATCGAACAAGCGACTCATTTTACCACTGCAACGGACGTTACGGCCCTGGCGCTGACCAAACTGGACGGAACGGCTAAAGGCGGAGTGGCAATAGGTATTTCCGATACGTTTAAAATTCCGATCAAATACATCGGAATAGGAGAGGGGATCGAGCAATTACAGGTGTTCAACAAACGGACTTTTGTGGACTCGCTTTTTAGCTAATCTGTATTTCTTTTCAAAAATTTATCCAGTAACCGATTGGTTTGAGCGTGGAGTTTTTTCCTGAAAAAGGAAGTGCCGCCTAACAACCAACCGCGCATTCCCATCGCCTGTGTTGCCCATCTTCGCAGGTTGAATTGATCCTTGTGGGTAATGATCTTCCCGTCTTCAAAACGGAATGTTGCATCGATGATGTTGTGGACTTTCCTTCCTGTCTGGCTAAAGGTATAAAAGGCTTCCCACCTCGCTTTTCCCCCGTTATCATCGACTTCCAGTACGCTGAAATTAATTTTAAGGTCTGTTGCGTTTCCACACAACATCTTCCACATGGCCCTGGCGCGGTCTCCCTGAAGTTTACCAAATGCAGGGTCTTCAAATTCAATATCTTCATGGTATAAGGCCGTCATTTTTTCGGCGTCGCGGTTTTGAAAGGCTGTATAAAACTGTTCGATCAATGGGCTTGTAGACATAATGCTATTTTTTGTACAGGCTTATTTTAGGCTTGAATTTTAAATTGTGCGGTTCAAAAATAGGCAATTAATTAGGAGTCTGGTTCATATTCTGAAATAAGATTTGTTAAAAAATGTTAAGGGCGTGGGCAATATTTTGAAATTATATATAGTTATTACTCTATCCTTTCAAAACGAAATATTAAATAAATGGAGCAAAGCTTTACAAAACACAATTCAATCCACCATGAGAATACATTTTGTAACAGCTGCTATCCTATGCTTCAACCTGACGGTTGCTTTTCCACAGGCCCGGTTTGTAGGCCAAGAGAACAAAGATTTTTATGAATGGTTTCACAGTCGTTCGCAGGTAGCCAATCTATACACGAATGGAGCTGAGTTATTTACTTTTGCAGCGGTAAAGGTAAACGTAAGTCCTTGTAAGGAAAGTTCAGTAACGACCTGTTTGCCTATTGGTTATAGGTTGATCAACATCGTAAGTGAAACGGAAGATTTTACCAAAGATGAGATCAACGGCTACCAGGATCTTTGGTTTCATGTAAAGGGAACTGATCCGGAGGGCAATTATTTCAATGGTTATGTCTGGGGGGCTTTCATTGCCAAAAGCTGGGAATTTTCAGATATGACAGGTGATGGAAAAAGTGAACTCGTCATGCTGGGCATAACTTCCCAGACCAGGAAAAATATGAAAGATATCAACGCTGAAATTAAAGTGGTCAAAAACGGAAAGTTATGGACTAAAACTAGTGTTCCCGGTTTGTGTGTCTTTGAAGAATGTGCTTCCAGTGCCTTAATAAGAATATTGAAGGATCAACCGTGTCAGGGCGCACTGATGGTCGAGGTGAGTACCATGACCATTGGATGCGAGGCGGGCATTGAAAAAGCCTATTACTTCCAGACACCTTCCGGGGAGTTGGAAAGGGTCTTTCATGCAGAATATACCACCCGAAAACAATTCAGGAACAAATCTTTCGAGTACAGCAGCCCGAACGGAGATATCATGCTTTGCCGGTACGATCACGAGGATGAAAATTTCAATCCTGTTTGGGAGGTCAAAAAAATAAAATCGGGTGAAAATACGATCGCCAAAACTACCCATGAAAAAGCCCGGGCGTAGGGAATTTGGCATGAGCCTTTTTTTCTGTTTTATTTTGTTTCAATCGTTTCAAAATCGGTTTATATCATTTCAAATGCTTAAGCAAAAGGACTAAAACAAGGAGAGCCACCATTTTTAATGATATAAATGGGCTAATTCCCGATGTACCAAGTCAGTTTGGCAATTCCCATTGCTGAACCTTTCCGGCTAATTTTTTTATGCATAACTTCCTACCGACGAACCAAAATCTTTGGTTTGTCGGTTTTTGCTTTTTTATGAAAAACGATCAAAATTTAACCGATTTTGAAAAAACGCCATTCCCTACTCCAAAAAATCGTATTTTTGGGACGAATAAATCCCTGATTATGAAATTTAGGTTGCTTCTGTTTTTACTTCTTTTTTCTCAAACCCTGATTAGCCAGTATTCCAACAAAGGGAATGGACTGGTTTTTCATAGTCCTTTTGAAGCAGAGGTATTGAGTGCTCCGTTTGGAGATGCCGTGGTGGATCATTTGAAATTGTATCTTGCCACTGCTCCTCAAAACGATTCCAATGCCTTGAAATATATCCAACTGGAACTAAAATCTTTGTTTGCTCATCTTGAAGAACAGAAGTTCGGGAAAAAATCCCCTGCAAAATCAGCAGAATTACTGGAAGATTACCTTTCGGCGACCTTCCTGAAACAATACGATGCCTATGCCAGTTTTGAACAGTTGTTTAAAACCGGAACCTATAATGATGCCACCCGTGCAGCCCTCGTTTCCCTGGTGCTGGAACAATTTAATATGCCTTTTGAGATCCGTCATGACGGTTTATTGATCTCCTCGGTTTTGAAAACGGAAGGTAAAAACAACCTGTTGTTTGAAGCTGAAGATAAATCAAAAGAGGTCAGGTTTCGATCCAATTACATTCAATTGCTCAGGGACCTGAAAATGCTAAGTGCCGAGGAAGAAGGTCAGGATGAGGAGCATTTATTTAAAAAGTATTATAAAGATAAAGACGGGGCAGTCACACCGGGACAACTGGCAGGAAACCTCTATTACCTGGAAGCCCTGAATTATTATAAAAAGCAGGATTACGTAGCCGCCATGAATCGCCTTCAGAAGGCGCAGTTGTTGTATCCGCTGCCCAGGAACGGCGTCATCCGGCAAGCCTGTATGTTCCAGCTCGCCCGTCGGGTAAATTTTAAAACCAAGGAGGGGTTGACCGATTTGTTTAATTTGTACAAACAATACCCTGTCATTGAAGTCAAACAAGAACTGGTCAGCGTTTTTACCAAAATTGCCGATTACCAGATCATCGAAAAGCAGGAACCCAATGGGTTGAAACCTTTTCATACTTTTTTTGCAGAGGAATTGAGCAATGATAAGGAGTTGCTGTCGAGAATTGACCGGGTATATTATTTGAAGATGGCCAGGTATTATGCGATCCACAACCACCGGGACAGCCTGGTAAAATACATCGATCGTTTGTATGTCCAGTGGCCCCATGAAGAGGCTGTGCAAAAAGTACTTTCCGGTTTTTTAATGGAATCCCTGCATCGGGTAGTGGATTATGAACAAGGGATCATACTCCTGAATCAATATATCGAAAAATACCCGTTTTTGGAATACAAAACCGATGTACAGGATCGGAGGTTGTATTTCCACTCCCTGCGAGTGCGCTACTTTTTTGAAAATCAGCAGGAAGATAAGGCTTTAAAAGCCATGGCGGTTTTTGAAAATCTCCTCGCTAAATACGGCAGGGTAGAGCGGGTGGATATGTGGCTCACCACGGTTTATGCTTCGGCCTCCACTTATTATTTCCAGAAAGCGGATTATTTCATGGCTCGTGAAATGGCCCGTAAGGCATTGACACTTATGCCCGATAATGAATATTTTGCGCATAGGGTAGAGGTTTTACAGCAGTATTAAAAAAATACATACTTATGCCTTTCGTGGATAAACACTTGGCATCAAATTGACTATGTTACAGGAAAAAATAAAAAATCTTGCCAGGAACTGGCATGTGGACACCATTGCGGTACGCCGCCACCTGCATCAACATCCCGAGTTATCTTTCCAGGAAAAGGAAACGTCGGCGTATATCGCCCAAAGATTGACGGAATACGGCATTCCTTTTCAGCCTGATATCGCAGGTCATGGCATCGTAGGCATGATCAAGGGCAAAAACCCGGACAAAAAAATAATCGCCCTGAGGGGAGATATGGACGCATTGCCTATCAAAGAGACCAATAACGTCGATTATTGTTCCGTAAATGAAGGGGTTATGCACGCTTGCGGACATGATGTACATTCTGCTTCTTTACTTGGAGCAGCCAGGATATTAAATGAGTTAAAAGACCATTTTGAAGGGAGCATAAAGTTATTGTTTCAACCGGCTGAGGAGAAATGGCCCGGGGGAGCCAAACTGATGATCGAAGCGGGTGCGCTTGAAAATCCAAAACCTACGAGTATGCTCGGACAACATGTGCATCCTCCGCTTGAAGTGGGGAAAATCGGTATCCGTCCGGGTATTTACATGGCTTCGGCCGATGAAATTTATTTGACGGTCAGGGGAAAAGGCGGACACGGAGCTTTGCCCCATGATTGTATCGATCCCATTGTGATTGCAGCTCATATCATTACAGCACTGCAGACGGTAGTGAGCCGCAGGGCCAATCCCAATATGCCAACCGTGCTGACTTTCGGTTATATTGAATCCGAAGGGGGCGCGACCAATGTTATTCCCAATGAAGTCAGGCTAAAAGGAACCCTCAGGACTTTTGATGAAGATTGGAGGTTTGAGGCGCATCGCATCATTGAGCTAATGACCAAAAATATAGCAGAAGGTTTTGGGGGAAGTTGTAAACTCAACCTACTGGTAGGATATCCCAGCCTGGTCAATGAACCCGATTTGACGGAATGGGTTAGAACAGCAGCAGTAGATTACCTTGGCCCTGAAAATGTGGTGGAGTTGCCCATCCGCACCACGGCGGAAGATTTTGCTTTTTATTCCCAGGTGATGCCCTCCTGTTTTTATCGACTGGGAACGGGCAATAAATCAAAAGGCATTATCTCACCAGTTCATACAGATACCTTTGATGTAGATGAAGATTGCCTGGAAGTCGCTACCGGATTGATGGCCTGGCTGGCGGTATCGCAGTTGAAATAAGGGAGGAGTTGGAACACTGATCGAACGGATTGAAGGAATGGGAACGGATTTTTTTGAAAATATAATCAGGAATCCGTTTTTATCCGTTCAATCAGTGTCTGCCTGCCGGCAAAGACAGGTTCTATCCAGGTTTTGTATTGAAAACAACCATTAAAACCAGCCGGCACTCAGTCCTCTGAACGGCCATGGAATACTGAGCAGAATGAGGATTAACCCAATAAGGTAATAATTAAAAATCGTTTTCCAGGAAGCAGCTTTTTTCCCTTTGCTATACCCGATAGTGATCAATGTGATTGCAATCAGCATCAGCAAAATATGTTCTACAGTATAAAACCTTTTCAATGAATCTTTCATGGTATCAGCGGCGAAAACCACGTATGGACTGATAAAGTACAGGATGATGCCAAGAATCAACTGAATATGAGTGGCAATGAGTGTGAATAGCGGCAATTTTTTATCTTCGCTTTTCATTGTGTTGCCCGCTTTCTTTTTAGAAAAAGCAGTAACTATAGTTGTAATGAGCAAAATGAGTACGATCCAGCGAAACCCGGAGTGAGCGTGTTTGAGTATTTCTAACATGATATTGGTGTTGTTGAATGTTAATAATATTGCAAATCTAAAGTAAAAAAATGAAATACATGTTGCCTTCATTTTTTATTGTAGGAGAAAGGAAATGCGGAACTTCTTCCTTATACCGGTATTTGGTGGCCCACCCTCAAATATTGCCGTGTAAGGTCAAAGAGCCGAATTTTTTTTCAAAACCCTGGTGGAAAATCGTTTGGGGTTTAAAAAAATACCAATCTCTTTTTCCTGTCCTGAACCAGGAGGGGAGTATTGAATTTCAGTGGCCCGAACTCGATGAAAATGGCCGGTTATTTACCGAAACGATTTCCGTTGAACGACAAGCGGGCATGCCTTATATTACCGGTGAGGCGAGTGTGAATACCTATTATTATGCTAATCCCCGCCTGGTAAAATGGCTTTTGCCCGACGTGAAAATTATTTTAATGCTGAGGGAGCCTGCTGAACGCACCTTTTCACATTACCGTATGCTGGAACGTTTCAAAAAGGAAGGCCGCAAAACCATTTCCTTACAGGACTTTTCGACGGACATGAAAATTGAGATGGAAAAAGTGAGGAGGGGAGAAGAAAGTATGGTGTTAAGTCCTTCCATTTATGCAAAAAAACTGCCCGTCTGGTTAAACCTTTTTGGAAAAGACCGGCTCTTTATTATCAGGTCGGAAGATCTGGAGGATCAAAAAAAGGCGGAAAGTATCATGAAACGATTATTCCAATTCCTTGAGGTGGCTGATTTTGAAATGGGAGATATGCTTTCCCAACGATTTAACGTAGCCCCTCCTAAATCCATACCGGAAGACATTCAACAGGAGTTGGTAGAATTTTTTGACCCCTACAACAAACAATTGGAAGATTTACTTGGTGTTAAGTTATATTGAACCCATAAATCAACCTTATTACCGTGTAACAAATGTTTTTTTATTTTTTTAATAAGTCCCCAAACACAAATTTTTCACTCAGATGGAACAACGTGACATATCGTACCTCTGGTCGGTATTCCGTAGATGGAACACCCCGTACCAATGGTCGGGGCAAAACGCAGAATAAAAGGATTTTTCCTAAATATTTCAGCGTTAATCTGCGAAATCAGCGTGACAAAAAAGTATCGGAATAGAACATTTAAACTATATAAATAAACTTTCGTTACAGTGTACTTAAATTGATTTCCTGAAAAATTAAAATCTAAAATCCTGACTGTTGACATGAAAAGAATCACTTACTTTTTTTTGATCCCGGGCATTATGCTTTTTTCTATCATTGCAAATGCTCAAAGTACCATTAGGGGAAGCATCCGGAATGAACAGGGAACCCCGCTTGAATTTGCCTCCATTTTTATCAAAGAAACAGGAAAAGGAGCCATTGCCAACATTGAAGGGGATTATGAAATCCGGTTATCTCCCGGCCAATACACCCTTGTTTTCCAATATTTGGGTTATTCCACGGGAATCCGCGAGATTAATGCCCAACCCGGCGCTCAAAATCTCGATGTTGTCTTGAATAAACAGGCGTATGAATTGCAGGAGGTGGAGATCGTCGCCGGCGAGGAAGATCCTGCCTATACTGTGATGCGCAAGGCCATCGCCAAAGCCGATTACCACCGCAATCAGCTCGATGCTTATGAAACGACGGTTTATATCAAGGGATCCGGAAGACTGAAACAAGCGCCTTCCCTCTTCAGGTCGCAGATTGAGAAGGAAGGCCTTGATTCGACTACGGCTTTTGTCACGGAATCTGTCAGTCGCATCGAATTTCAGCGACCCAATAAATACAAGGAGACGGTCATTTCCATACGCACCCAGGGCGATGACAACAATACCAGCCCTAATAGTTATTTCCGTGGTAGTTTTTATGACGACGACAACGATGGCAACATCTCTCCACTTTCCCGAAAGGCATTTGCCTATTATAAATTTAAGCTGGAAGGATATTTTGAGGATCGCGGTTATAATGTGAACAAGATCAAGGTTACTCCTCGTTCGAGAGGAGAGAATGTGTTCGAAGGATACATTTATATCCTGGAGGATTATTGGAGCATTCATAGCCTGAACCTGGTGTCATACTACCTGGGTTTTGAGAACAGGATCGAGCAAATTTATGCGCCTATTCAGGAAAATGTATGGATGCCTGTGAGCTTTAAATTCAAAGTTTCGGGAAAAATACTGGGGTTTGGATTCGAATACCAATACCTCGCCACCGCCGACGATTACAAAATAAAGCTGAATCCTGACCTGGATGTTGAATTCAGAGTGATCGATGAAAAGCTGGAAAAAGAACTGGCGGCCCAGTTGGACAACACCAACAGCGACAAAAATGCCTCCATCAACGAAAAATTAAAATTGGGAGAAGAGCTGACACGGAAAGATTTGCGCAAGCTCATGAAGGAATATGAAAAGGAGGAACAAAAACAGCAGGAAGAACCGGAGGTGATCTCAGAACGTGATTTTACCATTGACTCAACCGCCTATAAAAAAGATTCTTCCTACTGGGCGGTGGTGCGCCCCATTCCATTGACAAAATACGAAGTCAAAGGATATGCGCGGGTGGACAGTCTATCCACCGTAGAGAAAGAGGAGAAGGAAGGGAAATCAAAAAGCGGCTTTTCCTTTGGCGATATTTTTATGGGCTACAAATTCAAAACAGGGGCGGAAACTTCTTTTCGCTATTCTTCCATTCTTATGGGCATTCAGTTTAACCCGGTGGAAGGATTCAGCCTTCATGAAGACCTGACTTTTACCAAGCGAAAGGAAAATAGTCGTTTTGAGATTGAGGTTACGCCCCGCTACGCTTTTGCCAGGAATAAATTCTCCGGCACCGCCAGCATCCGAACCTTGTCGAATAATAATGTCCTGGATGGACACCGTATTGAAGTGACAGGCGGTCGTTATATTTTTCAATACAATGAAAACAAGCCGATCAATGAATTTTTGAGCATGTGGGAGAATCTTTTTTATGAGCGAAATTATATCCGGCTTTATGAAAAGGATTTTGTAAAAGTGTTGGGTCAAAAAACGGTCGGGAAGTGGAAATTAAATGGAAGCCTGGAATGGGCAGAGCGTTATAACCTCCAAAATAATACCCACCAGACCTGGGTCAAACATGACAGCCGGAATTACGCCTCCAACTATCCCATTAATGATGAGGTAACGGTTCCACTGGCTGGGGCAGAAACGGCGTTTATCGCCACCCTTGGTTTTGAGGTGCGTCCCTGGCAAAAATACAGGATTAACAACGGGAAGAAACAAATAGCGGATAAAACTTCCCCCATGTTCAGGGCGGAATATAAAACAGGATGGCCCATCGTCTTCTTAAATACTACGGCTTCGTTCAGTCAGCTGGATTTTACCTATAAACAAAAAATCAACCTGGGCGCCCGCTCCAATATTGACGTGAGGTTGAATGCCGGGTTTTTTATCGACAGCAAAACCATGGCCTTTACGGATTTCAAACATTTTGCCGGCAACCAGTTGAGGTACACCACCGCTGATCCTGTTGAGAGTTTCCGGTTGCTGGATTATTATCAGCACAGCACCCGGGATAAATACCTTGCCGCCAATGTGCATTACGGGTTCCGGAAATTTCTGGTGACCCAGATCCCGGCGGTTTGGATGCTGGGCATGCGGGAGAACTTGTTTGTGAATTACCTGAGCACTCCCACTTCCAAAAATTATGTTGAAATGGGCTATTCGCTGGATAAGATATGGCGGTTTTTCCGACTGGAAGCCGTGGTTTCTTTCCAGGATGGAAAGTACAAGGATTTCGGTGTCCTGATCGGTATTTCCACCGAACTGGTCGGCGGTTCTTCAGATAATGGCGACGGACAACAATTTTCGATGAGTTTTTAGGAGGGGAAACCATTTTAAATGGGTTAAAGGTTAGATATAGTTAGGGCGTAAATTCAATTTTACCCCTAACTATATCTATATCTCTTTAGGCCTACTTCACCAGCGTAACCTCCCCTTTTAGTATCTTCCTTCTGCCATCGACAAATTCAACTTCCACATAATATACAAAAACAGCCGGGTTCATCGGTTGTCCGTTGAACTTTCCGTTCCATCCGAATATTGGATCATTGGGCGGGAAAGGCCCGCTTTCAAAAACGGCATTTCCCCAACGGTCAAATATTTTGAGTGCATTGATCATACTGACGCCCTCTCCGCCAAATACCGTGAAGACATCATTAATGCCATCGCTGTTGGGACTGAAAACGTTCGGGATGAAGACCGGAACATCCCGGTTTACGATAATCAGAATATCATCAACGGCAGGGCAACCATTTTCATCAAATACCATTAAAGTGTAGGTGGTACTCAACACCGGTTGGGCCAAAGTGGTAAGGGACGCCGGATTGGACAATGAATCCATTGGAGACCAAATCAGTGAATCCACATTGAAATTTGGAATTCCTGTCAGGATAACCGGGGTGCCGAGATCAATATATTGGTCCGGGCCTAAATCCACCGAAAGGGCCTCAATCTCAGGAATGGTAATTTCCGTTGCGGTCAAACAATCTTTCCCGTCCTGGATGAAAACAGTATAATTTCCCGGGGCCAAACCTGTAATTTCAATGGGCAAACCAGGTACCGCCTGGAAAAAATTACCGTCAAGAGAATATTCATATTGACCATCGCCACCAGCAATTGATTCCACAGCAATGCTGCCGCTTTGTTCCTCAAAACAATTGGGAGCATTCACATTGAAATCAACTAAAATGGCATTGGGGGCCGTTAATGAAATGCTGGAAGTGGAACTGCATCCTGCCGCATCCGTCACCTCAACGGAGTAGGTTCCTGCATTTAAATTACTGATCATTGGCCCATTGGCTCCTGTATTCCAGGCATAAATATAGGGCGGCAGCCCTGAATTGACCGCCACGCTTAAACTACCGTCAGCCGAACCGCCACAAAGAATTTCCTGCTCAACAATGAGCTGGGCTTCCAGTTGACTCACATTAACCGTAGCGCCATCCCCGATCAAAACAGGGCATGTAGCGCCGATGGCGGTAATGGACGCTATGGTGTATTGTGTCGAGCTGGCAGGCGATACGTCCAGCGTGTAGCCGTTGGTAATGTTGTTTATCGTTTGAATCGTGCCGTTTTCTCCGGCATACTGAACGGAAAAGGAGCCCACACCGCTATAATTAAAAGTCAACGTGGAGGATGCTCCGGAACAAATATTGGCATCCCCTGAAATGGAAGCTGAAAAAGCCGAATAGAAGGAAAGACTCACATTGACGATACTATCACAACCGTTGGAGGAAAGCCCTTCAAGGATTTCGGTGCCTGACGGTAAGTTTGCATCGTAGGTCGTGCCATTCACGGTAATCGATTCTCCTTGGCACAGGGTTTGAACCAGGTCAAAGGACGAAACCTGCAGGAAGGTAAGATTGATGTTGACAATGGAATCACAGCCGTTAGCGGCAAGCCCGGTCAGGGTTTCCGTTCCTGATGGCGTATTTTGATCGTAAGTCGTGCCATTGACGATAATGGATTCGCCTTCGCAAAGCGTTTGGTTCAGGTCAAAAACGGGCGCCGTCAAAAAGTTGAGGGTCACGTTGATGATGGAATCACAGCCATTCGCGGCAAGCCCAGGCAGGGTTTCCGTTCCGGCCGGCAAATTTTGATCGTAAGTCGTGCCGTTGACGATAATGGATTCGCCTTCGCAAAGGGATTGGTTCAGGTCAAAAACGGACGCCGTCAAAAAGTTGAGGGTCACGTTGATGATGGAATCACAGCCATTCGCGGCAAGCCCAGGCAGGGTTTCCGTTCCGGCCGGCAAATTTTGATCGTAAGTCGTGCCGTTGACGATAATGGATTCGCCTTCGCAAAGGGATTGGTTCAGGTCAAAAACGGGCGCCGTCAAAAAGTTGAGGGTCACGTTGATGATGGAATCACAGCCATTGGCGGCAAGCCCAGGCAGGGTTTCCGTTCCGGCCGGCAAATTTTGATCGTAAGTGGTGCCGTTGACGATAATGAATTCACCTTCGCAAAGCGATTGGTTCAGGTCAAAAACGGGCGCCGTCAAAAAGTTGAGGGTCACGTTGATGATGGAATCACAGCCGTTGGCGGCAAGCCCGGTCAGGGTTTCTGTACCAGTCGGCGTATTTTGATCGTAAGTGGTTCCATTGACCACTAAAGATTCGCCTTCGCACAGGGTTTGATTTAGGTTAAAAACCGGGGCAGCCATGAACTGGAGGGTCACATTGATGATGGAATCACAGCCGTTTGCGGCAAGCCCGGTCAGGGTTTCTGTTCCGGAGGGTAAATTTTGATCGTAAGTCGTGCCATTGACGATAATGGATTCGCCTTCGCAAAGCGTTTGGTTCAGGTCAAAAACGGGCAGGGTAAAAAAGGAGAGATTCACATTGACAATGGAATCGCAGCCATTGGCATTCGCCCCGATGAGCGTTTCGGTTCCTGAAGGGTGGTTGATATCATAAATATTTCCGTTGATCGTCATGCTTTCATCCGGACAAATTTGGGCAACAAAGTCGCTGCTCGTTTGTAGAAGGATGATAATACTTTCTATCAAACCAGGTTGACTTGAACAATTGGCGTCCGCAATATTTTCAATGGTGAAATCGACTAGGGTGCCGGTTAAATTAAAATCAGCCGGGCATATCTGAATCAGGGTATCCGGATTGTGGGTGGTAAATGAAAATGGCGAACTATTAACCCCGTCATTTAAATTGTAGGTGACCACATAAGGTGCCTGGCCGGTCATGGAGACACTAAACTCATAACAGTCACCCTCGCAAATACTGCCACCTGATGAAATACTGATGGTCGGTGAAGTGAATATATTTTCGAGGGTAATGCTCGTGCTGGCCTGGCAACCGTTGCCATCAGTAACCGTAACCATATAATCTCCCGCAGGAATATCAAACGGTTCCCCGATTCCGTCAAGAGTATTGTCGGACCAATCAAAAGTCAGTGGTTGCGCTCCGTCGTAAACGATCATCTCGATGCGACCATCTGCTTCTCCCGGACAGCTGGCATCAAAGCCCATGATCTGTAATGCCATGTTACATCCGGGATCATTCATGGTAAAGTTACACGTCGTGGCGCAGCCATTGGCATCGGTTAGTGTAATGGAATAATCCCCGGAAGAAAGTCCGCTAATCTGGATCGATCCGGCCATGGTCTCGTTTTGGCTTCCGGAAACAGGACCACTCCACTCAAGGGTATAACCTTCCGTACCTCCGGAGAAATCCACCATCGCCACTCCGTCGCTGGCACCTGTTGCTGAAACCGGGGTTTGCACACTGCAACTGATCATCAACACCTCCGGCGCTGAAATCACTATCGAAGTATCGGCGGTACATCCGTTTCCGTCAGTAACAGTGACGCTGTAATTTCCGGCAAGCAGGTTGACGAGGTCTTCGAGCCCGTCGAGAGAATCGACACTCCAGTTTATGTCATAAGGCGATGTTCCTCCGATGATGGTAAGATCAACAACACCGGTGGTGTCTCCCGCACAAAGCGGATTTATGCCCATGATGTCGAGAGCAAGGTCGCAATTGGTTTCTATTATGGTAAAGTCACAAGTGGCAGAGCAACCATTGGCATCGGTAAGGGTAATGGCATAATTACCCGCCGGAAGTCCGTTGAGGGTCACGATTCCCGCCATAGCTTCATTTTGACTGCCGGAAACGGGACCGCTCCACGCAAGGGTGTAACCTGACGTACCGCCCGAATATTCTATCGAAGCCACGCCATCGGTGCCGCCGGGCGCCGTGACAGGGTTTTGTTGGCTGCAACTGAGCCCCAAAGCCTCCGGTGCTGAAATGGTAATCGAAGTATCAGCGGTACATCCGTTTCCGTCAGTAACGGTAACGCTGTAGTTTCCGGCCAGCAGGTTGACGAGGTCTTCCAGTCCGTCGAGGGAATCCACGCTCCAGTTGATGTCGTAGGGGGATGTTCCTCCGATGATGGTAAGATCGACGATGCCAGTGGTATCACCGGCGCAAAGCGGATCGATTCCCATGATGTCGAGAGAAAGGTCACAGCTTATTTCGCTTATGCTAAAATCGCAGCTTGTAGCACACCCATTGGCATCGGTGAGTGTAATGGAATAATCGCCGGTAGGCAGTCCGTTAATTTGGATTGATCCGGCCATGGTTTCGGGCTGATTGCCGGAAACGGGCCCTGTCCATTCTATGGTATATCCTGCCGTGCCGCCGGAGAAGTCGATTGAAGCCACGCCATCACTTCCGCCCGGGGCCGAGACAGGACTTTGTTGACTGCAACTCATCATCAAAGCCGCCGGCGCTGAAATGACGACAGAAGTATTGGCAGTACATCCGTTGCCATCGGTAACGGTAACGCTGTAGTTTCCGGCCAGCAGGTTGACGAGGTCTTCGAGTCCGTCGAGGGAATCCACGCTCCAGTTTATGTCATAGGGCGATGTTCCTCCGATAATGGTAAGATCAATTATACCGGTAGTGTCACCGGCACAAAGCGGATTTATGCCCATTATGTCGAGGGAAAGGTCGCACCCAGGTTCGTTAATGGTGAAATTACAAGTGGTGGTACAATCGTTATCGTCGGTGATTGTGATCGAATAATTTCCAGCTTCCAGGTTGTTAATGATGCTTTGACCTTCGGCGTTGCTGGTCTGGTTTCCGGCGACGGGACCTGTCCATTCAATCAGGTAGGGGAGTGTTCCGCCGGTGATGTTGACTGTGCCCTGGCCGTCATTCCCACCAGGGACAGAAACAGGAGCTAGTTCATTACAGCTTACCGAGAGTTCATTAGGTTCCGTAATGGTGATGCCGGCTGTTCCTATACAGGCATTTCCATCGGTTACCGTCAGGTTGTAAATGCCGGCTGCCAGGTTGGAAGGATCTTCCGTGCCGTCAAGGCTGCCAACATTCCAGTCGAAGTTGAAGCTGGGCACGCCATTTGTTACGGTCACATCCAGGGCGGCGCTGCTTTCTCCAAAGCAGTCAACGGGTTGAGCCAGTACGATGGACACATTCGGCCCTGGGGTAACGGTAAGTGTGATGGTTGCCTGGTTGGAGCAAGTGCCATTATCCACAACAGCGAATACCTGGCCGTTGCCGGAAAGGTAGGCCTGGTCATTCGATACCGGAGTCAAAGGGTTTAAGCTGGTGTACCAGTTGACATTTCCGGTTCCGCTGCTCACCCCAAATTCAATGCTGGTCAGGTCAAAAATGCCCAGACCGTTTCCCGTATTGCAGGAAGACAGGCTTTGGTTATTGGCCGTGGGACCAGGTTGTAGGGTTAAAGTGATGGGTACAATTTCTGACGGACAATTGGCGTCCTGCACCTGGGCGTAAACGGTAGCATTGCCCGAAACGTAGTTGTTCGCGTTATTGATAAGGTTGTTCGCGGCGGCATCGGAGTAATAGTTTACGATGAGACCGGAACCATTATTCACTGTATTATTCAGGGAGTAAAGGTTAAACGTTCCTTGTCCGCTTCCGTTATCGCAATCTGCCAGGCTTGCGGCCGTAGCGGAGGGGGCCTGGGTCACGGAAAGGGTGACTTGAGCCGTGGCGGAAACACACCCATTGAGTGTGGCCGTCGCATAAACAATAGTGGTGAAGGTGGTTACATAATTCGAGGGATCGAAAAGCGGATTGGTACCGGCTGGATTCGTGTACCAGTTTACGGTAGCCCCGCTTCCCCCGTTCACGGCGTTGGTCACTGCAAAAGTGGTCAGGTCAAAAAAAGCATTGGGCGCGCCACAAGCCTCGATGACGTAATCGAATGCGGAAGGGGCGCTTAGGATGGTAAGGGTTACAGGTTGGGGCGTTGAAGTACAGGTCCCGTCAAAAATATTGGCATAAACGGTAGTCGCTCCGCTGAGGAAGGCGGCAGGATTGCCGATCGCATTGTTTGTTCCCGGATCGGAGAACCAATTTACAGTGGCCCCTGATCCTCCGTTTATGGTATTGTTTAATTGGGTCAGATCAAAAGTGGCTTGTCCGCTTCCGTTGTCGCAGGCTTCAAGGGGCCCGGCGGGGTTGGCTACAGGGGCCGGTAAAACGGTAAGCGATACCGCAGCGGCAGGTGAATTACATGAACCGTTGTTGACACTGGCATAAACCGTTGTGGCCGGCCCCGAAAAAGCCGAAGGATTGTTTATCGGGTTGGAAAGGGTCATGTTCTGAAACCAGGTTACTGAAAAACCGGTTCCTCCATTTACCGTATTATTTAAACTCGTCAGGTTGAAAGTGGCTGTATTGCCTCCTTCGTCACATGCCGATAAGGCGGCAAGGTTGGCACCAGGCAGGGGCAATATGGTGACCGGAATCGCCAGGGTGGATTGACAGCCGGTTCCCCCGTCTGCGAAAGCATAATAAGTTGTATTGCCAGCCGGGGAAACGGTAGAGGAGGGGAGTTGATTCCCGGCATTTGGAGGGGTATTGCTGTGGAAGGAAATGGGAATACCGGAACCGGCCGCATCCGTTACCACACTGCTGAGATCAAAACTTCCTCCTGCACATACTTCCGCCGTTCCCGTAAGCTGCAGGCTCGGTGGTTGGGTGATGGTGATGGTGAAAGGGACTTCATCAAAACAGTCGGGAAGTGTGCCGTCAAAGGCATAAAGCTGTATTGTATTATTGATGACTGCCCCGGGATTGTATTGGGTGCCGGTAGCATTGGGCCCGGTATAGTAGGCTCCGTTGCCTGTTGGATTGGAATTATAGGGAATGGCCGGGAGCGTATAACCTCCGCAGGAATTTACATCACTTATGGCGGCAATGTCCGGCCCTGCATCAATCATTACCTCATCGGGGCTGGTCGGAAAAGTAAAAGGACATCCACCGGCAGGGAAAGCTGCGGCTACAATAACGAATGTTGAGGTTTCGGTGATGGTAGTGGTAAAGGATCCCCCGTTTCCGACATTGACGGTCTGGTTGGTATATCCACTCATGGCATTACCATAACTTACTGTAATATCATAGGTGGAAGGGCCGGAAATGGCAAAAGTAACGGTCACATCAGTCGAGCCACATCCTGTAGCAGGGGATACCGAAATATCCGCCGTGAGCGGGGGCGAAACGTTAAGATTTACGGCCACCGGGTTGGAGGTGCACCCTCCACTATTGGTGACCACCGCATAAACCGTAGTCGCCGTGGTGGAGTAATTTCCCGGGTTAGCAATAAGATTGGTGGCGGCCATATTGGTGTAAAAGTTTACCGTATTCCCATTGCCGTCAATGTTGTTTTCCAAAGCCGTCAGGTCGAAGGTGGCAACCCCGCCGCCTTCGTCGCATTCGGTGGTGCTGACGGATGTGGCCCCAGGGGGCGTGCTAAGATTTGCGATAACCGGTACAGGTGCCGATTCACAAGTGCCGTCATCCACCGTGGCGTAAATGGTGGCGGGACTTGGAAGCAGATCCAGTACATCTAAGGCATTCGCAAAGTTGATGGGAATTGTTCCATTTGGTTGTGTGTACCAATTCACATTCAAAGCCCCGTTTCCTCCGGTGATCTCATTTTCCACGGCGCTAATGTTTTCCGAAACAATGGCCGGAGGGATGATGGTCACACAAATATTGACGGATAAAGTCGGGGTAATGGCGACAGGAGAACTGTTGATGGTGATCGAAAAAGACTCTTCATCACTACAAGTGGACGTGGCGTCATACATAAACAGCGTAATGGAACTACTGATGGTCGCTCCGGCATTGTATTGTGTGCCGGTGCCCCCCGGCCCCGTATAATAGGCTTCATTGCCGCTCAGGTTGGACCCGGTTATGGCTGGTAATACATAGGCATCACATTGTGTGGTATTGGGCAGATCGGTGATGACGTTTGGCGTACACGGAACGGTGACAGGCGGCACCACACAACCGTTGTTGCCATATTCAACACCATCCGGGCAAAGAGGGCCTGGGGTGCAAGGGAGGATGTAGTCACCGTCAGCGCCAGAATTCACGTCGGGTTCATAGATTAAGGAATTTGTGCATCCTGGAATGGTAATGGTCGTTGTTCTGGTTTCTCCCGGAGCGTTGCTGTCTTTAAATGCACCAGCGGTACGGTCACAATTATTCTGCAGCAGGTAAACGGTTTCTCCGGAACCGCACAAAGGAGTCCAGTCGTATTCACTTGCATTTCCACCGGTACTGGTCATGATCACAACAATTGAATTGGGAGGGATGAAGTCCCCAGGGCCCACGGAAATTACATTTGGACAACCGGCAAGGGCGGCGTTGAGCGGCGGGGTCATAAACTGACAAAATTCCGTAGTTCCAATATCTCCATTTACATCTGTTGTATTGGAATAAAAATCAACGGTTAGGTCATCCACATTTATGCCTGTTCCCTGGGTATTTATAATCATAAATTCACCATCAGATTCAAATGCTGCGCATCCATTCACCATTATCGCCTCAATCGTCGGACACTGGCCAAAAACGGGGCGCGAAACGGCCAAAAAAACAAAAACCGGAATGAACAGGAAAATTTTTTGCAGATTCATATGTTGTGATATAAATGGTATTTGAGTATTCGGAAATGATTTGGGTAAACAAAGTTAGTAATTTTGAGAGTTCGTGTAAGTCCCGTGGTGTTAATTTTGAGTGACTTTTTTGTCGGGTGGTAGTGGTTTGGGATACATAAAAAAACTTTTGCCAGATATTTTATCAGAATTTTCACTTTTATAAAAAAATATTAGCTTTTGCCGCAGAAAAATTTTAAATTTGCGTCCGCTTTTGAAAAAACGAAATCTTTTCCGCTTGTGAAAACAGGAGGTAAAGAGACTAAAACGGAAATAATAATGGATGCTCTGATCCAATTTTCAATCCCGGTCAAAGGACTGGGGAACGGCATACATGAGTATCGGTTTCATATTGACAAATCATTTTTCGATCAATTTGAGCATTCTCCCATCCAGGACGGCTCCTTTGAGGTGAATTTTATCTTTGATAAGAGGCCTGAAATGTTTGATCTGCATTTTGATTTTTATGGAACTGCAAAAGCCGCCTGTGACCGATGTCTGGCTCAGGTTGATCTTCCTGTTGAAGGAGATAACCGGCTTTTGGTGAAATTTGGCGAAGATATTGACGAGGATGCTGATGTAATCTTTGTTTCTCCTGAAATTTCTTCCCTCAATGTGGCTAAATACATTTATGAGTATATTTGCCTGGCAATGCCGCTCATCAATGTTTTTGACTGTGAAAGTTTGTCTGAACCTCCGTGTGATAAAAAGATGCTTGCGTATCTTGAGTTACGTGAAAATGAAGAGGAGGACGAAGATGAAGACGGTTCCATCTGGGACGATTTAAAAAACGCATTTAAATAAATAAAAATAAAAGAAGGGGTTGATCCTCAAGCTTTTAACTTTAAATTTAAGCAATGGCACATCCAAAGAGTAAAATATCGAAACAACGTAAGCGTAAACGCAGAACGCATTACAAAGCTACAGAGCCTCAAATTTCTACTTGTAAGCAAACGGGAGAAAAGCACCAGATGCACCGTACTTATGAGGACACCGAAGGTAACACTTACTACCGTGGTAAGATGTTGATCAAGGTAGAAGAGGACGTGGATTAAGTTTTAAATTAGTGCCTTGAGCCAAACGCTCTGCACTTGATTTAACAAAAAATCAATGAGCTCCCATCCGAAGTACGATGCGGGGCTTTTTGTATTTTTATTAATCTAAAATTAAGGCTTCTAATCAACCATAAAATTCTTTTCAAATGAAGAAGATCATCAATACTAAAAATGCTCCGGCTCCTGTAGGGCCCTACAACCAGGCAGTTGTACATAATTATACGCTTTATGTCTCTGGTCAGATTGCTATCGATCCGGCAACGGGCAAACTCGTGCTGGATGATATCGAATCTGAAACCCGTCAGGTTATGGAAAACCTCAAGGCCATATTGACGGAAGCAGGATTGACCTTCAAGGAAGTGTTAAAGGTGACCATTTTTGTTTCAGATATGGGGAACTATGAAAAGATAAATGGTGTTTACGGGAAATATTTTGATGATAAAACCGCTCCGGCCAGGGAAATGGTTCAAGTGGTTCGTTTGCCAAAAGATGTGAATATTGAAATTTCCTTGATCGCCGCTTTTGCATAGGTAAGGAAACTCTTCAGCTTATGTAAGCGTTGAAAAAATTCGTTATGAGTAATAAAAAAGTAGTGCTATCGGCCATTCAACCCACAGGCGATATGCACTTTGGAAACTATTTCGGTGCCATAAAAAACTGGGTGGATTTGCAGGCAGATTATGATTGCGTATATGGAGTGGTGGATTATCACGCGATGACCATGCCTTTTGTACCGTCAAAACTCCGGCAGAATACCTGGGAACTTATCTTCAACCTCATGGCCACCGGCGTGAAGGCGGAAAATCTTTTTATTCAATCCCTGGTTCCTGAACATACTGAACTTTGCTGGATCTTCAACTGCTTCACCTCTTATGGTATGTTGCAGCGTATGACTCAGTTTAAAGATAAAAGTGCACAAAGTAAAGAAACTGGCGGGGAAGGGTTTATTTCTGCAGGTTTGCTGGATTATCCCGTGTTGCAGGCCGCAGATATTTTGATCTACCGCGCCGATTATGTGCCGGTGGGTAAAGACCAGGAACAGCATCTCGAATTGTCCAGGAATATTGCTCAACGTTTCAACAACCAGGTGGGAAAAGAATATTTTGTGCTTCCGGAAACCTTGTACACCGAAGTGCCGAAAGTGATGTCCACTGCTGATCCTACCCGGAAAATGAGTAAGAGCGCCGGGGAAAAACATTACATTAATGTATTTTCAGAAGAATCCGTTATCCGCAAACAAATAAAGTCTGCCGTAACGGATACCGGTGAAGTTACTGAAGGAACCATGAGCCCGGGTGTGGAGAACCTTTTCAGCCTGCTCAAAGCTTCAGGCAAACAAGCGGAACACGAATCCCTGATGCAGGACTACAATGCCGGTGCCCTGAAATACGCCGACCTGAAAGAAGCGGTGGCCGATGGTCTGGTGGCCCTGAGCAATGCTTTCCGTGACCAAAAATCTGAGATTGCCGCCAATAAAAAAGACGTCAAGAACCAGATTAAAGCCAGTTCATTCGAAATCAGGAAACGTGCCCAGGAAACCGTTCGTGAGGTAAAAGAACTATCCGGTTTGATGAATGTGAGGTTTTAATCAGGAATTAAGTGTATTGTAGATGAAAATAATCTGTATCGGTAGAAATTATGCTGCCCATGCCAGGGAACTGAACAATCCGGTTCCGGACAGGCCTGTCATTTTCATGAAACCTCCTTCAGCACTTTTGATCAATAATAAACCTCTGTACTATCCCGATTTTACAAAAGACCTTCACTATGAATGTGAAGTGGTGCTGAAAATCGAAAAAAACGGCCGCCACGTACAAAAAGAATTCGCTGCCGATTATTACAATGAAATCACACTTGGCATAGACTTTACCGCCAGGGATCTGCAATCGGAGCTCAAAGACAAAGGACAACCCTGGGAATTGGCAAAAGCTTTTGACGGCTCGGCTGCCTTGGGCCGCTTTATTTCAAAAGAGCTGGTAGATCCTTCAGCCATTGCCTTCGAACTCCTGAAAAACAATGAAATGGTGCAAAGTGGCAAGACTACCGACCTGCTTTTTCCTTTTGAAGACATCATCGTTTTTATTTCAAAATACTTCAAACTCCAGATGGGAGATCTCATTTTCACAGGTACTCCCGCCGGTGTGGGGCCTGTGAAAATCGGAGACCAGCTGGATGGTTTTATCGAAACCAAAAACGGACGCCAGCAGCTGTTAAGTTGTGCGATCAGGTGAAAGGCCGCCCTCAAGGGTGTTTCGGTTGATTTTTTATCAGTTGATTATCAGAGATTTTAATCCAAATGGTTTAGGTTATTCATCCTCGTATTTGTTGAGCGTTTATAATGAACCTTTGATATTACAAAGAGTCGTACCTTTTGTTCCAGAAATCCAGCGTGCCCTCATCGCCGGGTGAAGGAACCACCACAAACGGTTTGGTCATCCTTTTGAATTGGTCAATCTGCTGACGCATTTCATATTCTTTCAGGGAAACCACTTCATTGATAGCCTCCTCACACATAGAACGGAATTCGCCACGGATGCCCATGCCAAGTTGCCCGTTTATCTGAATGGGAATTTGCTTTGGTAATATGGTCATTTCCGATAACCGGTCTTTTATGGCTTTTTTGGATAACTCATACCAATCGCCTTTAAAGTCTACTTTTTTGTCCAATACAAAATGATCGCCTTTTTCATTGAGGATGACCCAGGGAGGGGAATTGTAGTTTTCGTCCAGGGTTACCGTGGACTCAGCTGTTTGCAGGGGAACCTTATCTGCCCTCATTTTTACGGCAGGATCAGCTCCCCGGAAGTCGATGATCATTTCCGACAGGGAATAAAAAAGTTGATGTTGCCCATCATCTTCGTCATAAACAGGCTCTATGTTTTTGACCTGTACCATGCGAATACCTTCCTTATCATCCAGCAGGTAATAAGTAAAATACTTTCCATTATCGCCACAATCAGAGGAGTCGATCACAATTTTCAGCCCCTTCCCTTCGTAGGTGGTCACCCGGCTGGTGCAGTCGCCGCCTTCGCTTTCGCGGGAGCCTGACTTTTTTAGGGTAGCCAGATCGAACTGGTCGATTTGCTCGTAGGAATTAAATGTTAAGGTACTGCCATCGGAAGGTACTGTTTGCCCATCAGAATTGGACAATGTACCACCATTTTGACAGGCGAAAAAAATCAGGGCAAGCGACACTGACACCAGGGATGGCATCCTGAAAAAGCAGATTATTGTGTTTTTCATAATATGCAGAAAAATTGTTTTTTAGTTATTTCGCCATTAAAGGAGGCGTTCAAAATTAAAGTAATTTATGGTTTCGACTTTAATTATTTTCATAAAATGAGTTTTTAATTCCTCTTATTCATTCTCAAAAAAAAAACCTAATTTTACCAAATTATGTTTCAGCCTTCATTTACGGCCAGGTGAATGGAGAAAAACCGAGCTACACCAAATGGGGGATACCACAATACAGCAACATACCATCGTTACACTGACCACGGATTTCGGATGGCAGGATTATTATCTCGCCCTAATTAAAGGGGCCTTATTATGCCAAAATCCGACCTTGAATCTGGTAGATCTGACTCACCAGATTGAAAATTACGATATCGTTCGGGCTTCTTTTATTTTTAAAAATGCCTGGCATCATTTCCCTAAGGGAACTATCCACATTTTGACCGTAAACGACAGCAGCGGACCCTCTTCTTTTCTTGCCATGGAAAAGGACGGGCATTTTTTTATCGGTCCCGACAATGGCATCTTTTCTTTGATCTTTGAGGAAGTTCCTAAAGAAATTTACCGGCTTCCGGCCGAAAATGACAGTAATTTTGAATTAAAAGGCATTTTTTCACGCGCAGTGAGTCACATTTCGGAAGGTCGCGGCTTATATAGTATAGGAGAACGACAGGAAACCTTGTTGACACGAATCAGTTTTCAGCCGGTAACCGGGGCTTCCCATATTCGGGGGGCGGTGATCCATATTGACAATTACGATAATGTAATTACCAATATCAGCAGGGAGCTTTTTGATAGAATAGGTTATAACAGGTCTTTTAAGTTAACCTTTAAAGGGCATGACCCGATATTAAGAATCTGTGAGCATTATTATGATGTGCCGATTGGGGAAATTTTGTGTCTGTTTAATTCTGCCGATCATTTGGAAGTGGCCATAAACATGGGAAATGCGGCAGGGTTGTTAGGTTTTGATCTGGAGGATACCATACAAATTGAATTTTTAGATGCAGAAGAACCCAATGATTAAAAGAATTGTAAAGATGACTTTCCAGGAGGACAAAACGGAAACGTTTCTCAAAATTTACCTGGAACGAAAAGAAAAGATCAGCGGATTTGAGGGCTGTAGCGGAGTTGAATTGCTGAGAGGTAAATCCCCTGAAAATGTTTTTTTTACCTACAGCCTTTGGGAGGATGAAGCTGCTTTGGAAAAGTACAGGCAGTCGGATTTGTTCCAAAGTACCTGGGCATTGGTCAAACCACTTTTCGGTGAAAAGGCCGAAGCATGGACGGTTGAGGAGGTTTAATGTGGTGTGAGGACACTGTAAATAATCCTGTTCACTATGTTCACTTTTGGGAAAGCCCTGGAAATATATGGTAGGTTCTCGCAGATGGAATATAATGTCATTCCGTACTTTTGTCGGAAAAATAAGGGGAAATAACCGAAAAGAATCACCGGAAATCAGCGAAATCAGCGTGACACAATAAAGTGCACGGCAGAGAAAAAATATTAACCATAACCACATCAAATGCAGAAGACATTTTGGAAACGGTTCTTTAGTTATTTTGGAGAGTTACATGTTGAAAGTGCTCCAAGTACCTATAATCCACATCTTTATGTAAGCTTGCGGAGAGGCCGTTACCAGTTGTGTACAGCCCATGCGGTGTACTCTTATGAAGATCGTTATGATAATTTTGTCAGGGCCTTTAAAAAGGCAAAGTTGCATGACCGGAAAATAGATAATGTCCTGATCCTCGGGTTTGGCTTGGGGAGCATTCCTATTATTTTGGAAAAACAAGGCCACGATTATTATTTTACGGCCGTTGAGATTGATGAGGAAGTCTTATACCTGGCCAACAAGTATTCTCTCTCTGATATGACCTCGAATATTGAATTGATTTGTGCGGATGCCAACGCTTTTGTGATGCAATGTTCAGATCGTTATGATATGATCTGCATGGATGTTTTCCTGGACGATACGGTTCCTTCAGTGTTCGAAGAAGCCCTGTTTTTACAAAAGATAAAAAAACTGCTGACGCCCAATGGGCTTTTTTTGTACAACCGGCTGGCCGCCAATTCGGAGGATGTTAAAAAGACGAAGACTTTTTTTGAGGAAGGATTTTTACCCGTTTTTCCCGACGGGCAATTCCTTGATGTTGGCGGTAATTGGATGCTTTTTAACCAAAAATTGAAAGCATGACCTGATACGGCTGATTTTTGCAGGATGAATTATAACCATTTGAAAATAAACCAACATGAAAAAGAAAAAATGCCTTGAATGTGCGGATGAATTTATGGGCCGTCTGGATAAAAAGTATTGTTCTGACAATTGCCGAAGTGCCTACAACAATAAAATCCACAGTGAAACGACCAATTTTGTTCGTACCATCCAACGAACATTAATGAAAAACCGACGGATACTGGCCCAACTCAATCCTTATGGGAAAGCCAAGGTACACAAAGATCAGCTCGTGGAAATGGGGTTTAAATTTCGTTATTTTACCAACCTGTATCAAACAAAATCAGGAAATATTTACCATTTTTGCTATGAACAGGGGTATCTTGAACTGTCCGGTGAATTTTACAGCCTGGTGATCAGGCAGGAATACGTAGAGTGATTTTTTAAAATTAAAATATATATTTCAATCGATGAATATTTCAGAAGTAACCGAAATGATCAGAGCTCAGGCTCAAAAAAATGCTCCCTTTGGTGCGACGCTTAAGTTCCAGATTGACGGAGAATTTATTTTCCTGGATGGAAATGGACCGGAGAACATTATTTCCAATGAAGACAAAGAGGCCGATTGTATGATCTCCACTACGAGTGAGCATTTCCAAAAACTTTTTAAGGGAGAATTGAACCCCATGATGGCTGTGATGACCGGCAAAGTCAAGGTAAAAGGCGATATGGGGGTGGCCATGAAGCTGAAATCTTTGATGGAAGGATAGCCGGTTCGGTGCTGCTGCATCGGATTGCCCCAAATTTTACTGGTTTTAAAAAAGTTAAGGGCATGGCAGGATTAAATTCCTTTCCCATTGGTGCTATAACGCCATTTCGATAGCCCAGTGCTTTGGCGCGGGGCAAAATTTACAAAATTTTAATTATTGTCTCCACCAGCACATGGCTGGCCGTAAACAGAAATGACATTAAGGAGCATAATTCCAACAAAAAACGATATGGAAGTAGCAAATTGTTTGACCATAAGGGTTCTGTTTTATGGAAGAATGAACTATTGGAATACCATTTTATACCGCGACAATAAAAATATTGTTTTTTTGATAGGGTAGGAAGTGTTGAATATCAATGGGTTATTTCAAAATTGTTTTAAATAAGAAAGGGATTTAAAATTTATTAAACATTTTTGTTTAATAAATTTGACTTTAACCAACAAAAAGTTTTATATTTGTAGGGTCAATTGGTTAAATTCAAAAATCACCCGTTATGAAACTTTCTTATACAAACTCAAACGCCGGGGCGGATAATCGCCAGGCACACTCCAGAGTCAGCAGAAGTGAACGTGGGATGGATTCCGGGGATACCGGACATTATTTTCCTGTTTCTGATATCTGGCATCTTTTCAAACAATTATTTTCAGGACTGGGAAGAATCTTCGTGGTTTTGAAATATTTTTTACACGGACTAATGCCTAATCTAAAAGGGGAGATCAGGTTGCCCTGGTTTAAAATTGGGGTGGTGGCTGTTGCGGTTTTTATTGTGGCCAAAAAGGATATCAATTTTTCCATCAATATGCGCGCGCCCTCTTTTTCTGAATTGGAAGAAACCGCAGCGGTGCACAAAGATGAAATGAGTTTGGTCCAGGCCGTTAGTTACACCACCACAGAAAAAAAAGAGACCACTACGATGCCTGCCCCGACAAATGAAGAGGTTAAGGCGTATGTGAAACGGTTTACCAAAGTAGCTCGCACCGAAATGGAAAAATTTGGCATCCCGGCCAGTATTAATCTTGCCCAGGCCATTTTGGAAAGTGCTGCCGGAAAATCGCCCATGGCCAGGGAAACCAACAATCACTTTGGCAAACCATTGGCCGACAAAAACTATGGAAATGCCTGGGAGAACTGGCGGGCCCACAGCCTTTTTCTAAGGGCGGAATACCAATCGCTTTTTGAGGCGGAAGGCAGTTATAAAACCTGGGCAAAAGGGCTTAAAAAGCTGAAATATTCAAAAGACAAGAGTTATGATAAAAAGCTTATTCAAATTGTTGAAAAATATCAACTCTATTTATTGGATGAGCCGATATGACCAGCCAATAATCATAAAAAGATCATGAACAAATCCAGTGAACAAACACTCACCCGACGCTGAAACTTCCGGCACAGCCTTTTTATCCTTGCCTTAAAAATGGTCTGTGCCGGAATAGTTTTAGTCAAAAAGACATCGGTTTAAAATATCTCATATGTTCTCATGTTTGTAATCGCGGCCGCCAATCTCCCTGTTGGCGGTCTTTTTTTTATTCATCCAGGCGGAACTGGATTCAAATTAATCAACAAACATGGATTAAAAAAAAAACGTAGGCGTATCCGATGTCCGAATGACCATAATACCTTGGTGAACTTTGGAGGTCGAAGCATCAGGTTGTGATCAGTAGTTTTATGACTAATTCCAGATTATTGCTTCAATGGACACCCAATGCCGAAGAGGATCTGAGCCACTTATACGATGAGCGCATGAGGGGGAAGTTAAGTGCCTGCCTTCGGCGTCAGCAGACAGGCTGCGAACATTGGGGGTTGCGAGGCACGAGCCCGTCGGGCTGGAGCCCTCGGCTTTTGTCCGTGTACAACCCGGAGGTTGTAACGAGCAGTGGTTTTTTTTTTGAAATTTTGTCGGTTGTTTTTTGATTCCTGAAAGTTGCGAGGCACGAGCCGTTGGGCAGGACACAAACTAATCCTGGCAATGCTGAAATCCGGAAAATCCTGGTTCAGACAAGTTGCGAGGCTGGAGCCCGCCGGGCTGGAGCCCTCGGCTTTTGTCCGTGTACAACCCAGAGGTTGTAACGAGCAGTGGTTTTTTTTTGAAATTTTGTCGGTTGTTTTTTGATTCCTGAAAGTTGCGAGGCTGGAGCCCTCGGCTTTTGTCCGTGTACAACCCGGAGGTTGTAACGAGCAGTGGTTTTTTTTTGAAATTTTGTCGATTGTTTTTTGATTCCTGAAAGTTGCGAGGCACGAGCCGTCGGGCAGGACACAAACTAATCCTGGCAATGCTGAAATCCCGAAAATCCTGGTTCAGACAAGTTGCGAGGAACGAGCAGGTAATGATACTCCGTTGATTAACCGGCTTTAAAGGTTCAAGAAAAAATTCAGTATCAGAATAAACAAGGAACGATGAAAAAATAAATTGACATCCTTGATCTTGTAAATCGCTGAAAATCAGTACTTTTTACTTTTAAACCAGCCTTCCGGCGAAGCTGGCAGGTTTATCATTTTAAATTTTTCATTTTCCTAAAAAAGGGTCTGCACCAAAATCGGTGCAGCCCCTTTTTTATATACAGCATCACGGACAAAGCACCTCAATCAGGTGCTTTGATGCCTCTCCGAATCACCTTCACCGAATCACCTCAATATAACCTTTCAAAATCTCCGGCCTTATGGTAATTCCATTGACCCGTTGTTCGTAAACCTGGCAGTTGTAGTAATAAACCCCTTCAGAAACATCTGCTCCGCGGAGGTTTGTGCCATCCCAGTTGAGGTCGGGGTCTTCAGTTTCGAAAATGAGTTCTCCCCACCGGTTAAATACCTTGAAATCCACCCGTTCGATAAAACAATAGGGGAATGGTTTATAAACATCATTTTGATTATCCGCGTTAGGGGTAAAGGTATTGGGCAGTTCGTAAAACGGGCAATTGTCCACACATATCGTGTCACTGCCCATACTTTCATTGAGCAGGGTGTCTATCGCTGTGACGTAATAACAACCCGCAATGCCGATCTCAGGGGTATGTTCGAATTCCAGGAGGCCTGAGTCTTCGATGACCGCAATTTTGGTAAAACCGGCTCCCTCGGTCGGGGCATAATAGATGTAATAACCGGTCACATCATCTGTTTCCTCACAAATATCAATCGGATTGGTCCAGATCAATGTATTGGCCAATTGAGTCACTTCGCTGCAATTGAAACCAAGGTCACAAATATTCTCCACGATCAATGTCGGTGCACACGGAGCAACGTTGTCCATCGGAATACTGCACAATTCCTGGGAGAAGTTGATCAAAGGATCCACGATTTCAGGAATATTATAGGTGCCTTGGCTCCTGATTTTGTAGCAATATTCAAACCCGTTGACGAGATTTTCATCATTATAAAAAGAATCCCCGGTTACCGCAATGGAATCAAAGGTCACGCCTGAGGGATTCTTACGGTAAATGGTGTATTGATAATTGTCCCACGGCACCAGCTCGCTCCAACTCAACTCATTGGTATTATCCGTAGCAAAACTGGTGAGGAAAATGGAGGACGCTGTTTTGGTGGTTCCTATGAGTTCACCGTTGGCCGTAAACCGGATCATATAACTGTATGGATTATCCTGGGTATTGAGCCCGGTATCTATAAAGCAGGTATCATTGGCCGCAGTAAAAGTCGGGCTGGTGAAAGAGACGCCGATAGGCTGAAAAGCATTTTCATCCTCCGTTTGCCCGAGGGCACGCAGCACCTCGTAAACATAAGGCCCCGGATGTAACAAGGTGTCAAGATCCGGAATTTTCGGTTTGGACCAACAAACGTTCATGCTGCCTGAGAAGGCATCGGTACTCAAAACATCCACCTTAGTGATCAGGGGGACATCCCGCCCGATCTGCACACAAACTTCCATGGAAGGAAGGCTTTCCACTTTGTTGTAGGTATTTAACCCGTCGGGGGTGGTCAGGGCAAACTGAGCCAATATCCGGTAACAATAAGTTCTTCCCGCTTCCACGTTCTCATCTGTGAAAGCGTACCTGTCGTCCAGAACATTCAGGATCAGGTTGGTATTAATTTTGGTGTACCCTTTCCCCTCCAGTCCTGGTTCACAGGTGTCAACAGTGAAATTATTGGATCCGTTCCTGCGCCAAATCGTGAAGCCCTGGAAATAGTTTTCGGCGGCATCCTCGCAATCGTAAGGTTTGCCCCAGCTGAGGTTCACCTTGTTGGAAGAAGCCTCTGCCTGGACATCTTCAGGGGGCGGTCCCACCACTTTTATGCGCACCGTTTTCAAGGTAGCCAGGCCGGAATCATTGGAGAAAAAGTCGTCCACTGCCTTAAATACTACCGAATAGTACTGACTGGAAATATGCTCACAGGAAGTTTGCCATCTGAATGTTTTGATAACCGGATCCTCCTCCCAAAGGAAGTTTTCCACTTCAAAAGTCGCCGGGCTGTATTGCTGGACAAAGGGCGCGCCAAGGGCAGTGAGCCTCACCCGCTGATCTGATTCAAAAAGCGGGGCCGTGGCGATCACATCAAATTCAACAAGGGTTCCGGCTACGACACAAATATCATCGAAAGGCGTTTCCACAATCGGGGGCGCATTGTCGCACTGGTCAAAAATACGGATCTGCATATCCCGAAGCACGGTATCGATGGCCACTCCATTCCTGTAGGAAATAATGAGCAAGGCAATATTGTATTCCCCGGCCTGTTGCGGGGCATCCCAGCAAATATCTCCCGTTTTCTCGTTTATAGTGATGCTGTTGTTTACCCCTGGCATGATCTGACTGGGATAATTATAATTGGGCACGATCAATCCCACGTCCTGCAACGGGATGGTAAGCCGGTAAGCCAGGCTATCATTCGGGTCAGGGTCGTAAGCATTGGGGTTATGGGTAAATTTTTGCCCTACACAGCCTACATCAACCGGAGGCTGACTCAGGATAGGCGTTTGGTTACACCCGATGGTATTTGGGTTGGGCATGGTGTAAACCGTTTGTATGAAAAAAGTGATCTGGTCAGAATTGGGATAGTTTACGTTGAGGATGCCTGCATTCCTGTTGGGGTCCAGCATGGAGATCGTATATTGTCCCCTGGCGGTATAGGTGTGGTAGCCGATATAAATGTTTTTCTTGGTATCGTTTTCCAGCAATTGTCCCTGTGGCGGACTACCGGGACCGTTGGTCCTGCCCACCATGATGCAGGTGCCATCGCCCCAGCACAATTCCAAAGTATCCCGGTCAACGGAAAAGCTACTCGCCTTAGTGTAGGTGGTTATAGTGGCTTTTACCGTCAGGCTGGAGGTGCAATCACCGACAACTTCAACAGCAATGTCTCCGGCGCGGTTGTGGGTGGCCCATAAGTTCGACGATGCCAATATCAAAAAAGAGGCGAGTAATAGTTTGTAGGATCTCAACATAGCTTTATTCTTTTGTAAATCCTTTCCATAGGGAAACAGGACCGGTCTTTGATTATGGCCATCCGCAAAACGAATAAGCCATAATCAAATAACGACCATTTCAAAAAGGAGTTTACAATTTAAGGGAATTTAAGCATAATTGTTGTGTTTGTCCTTACAAATGCAGCAATTAGATCCTTGAGAATTCCTTAAAAGCATTGATCAGCCCATTGGTGGAAACATCGTGGCTGGTGATCTTTTGATCATGTTGCAATTCCGGCAAAATGTTATTGGCCAGTTGTTTACCCAGCTGTACGCCCCATTGATCAAAGCTAAAAATGTTCCAGATAATCCCCTGAACGAAGATCTTATGTTCGTACATGGCGATCAGACTTCCCAGGGTTTCCGGCGTGATTTTTTTTACGAGGATGGAATTCGTCGGCCGGTTTCCCGGAAATACTTTAAAAGGCACCAGGAAATCGATCTCACTTTGAGATTTGCCTTCCTTCCTCAATTCTGTTTCCACTTCTTCGGCCTTTTTACCTTTCATCAAGGCTTCAGTCTGTGCAAAGAAGTTGGAAAGCAACATTTTATGGTGTTCTCCTTCAGGATTGTGGCTGATGGCCGGGGCAATAAAGTCGCATGGGATGAGTTTGGTACCCTGGTGGATGAGCTGGTAAAAAGCATGTTGGCCGTTGGTGCCCGGTTCTCCCCAGATGATGGGGCCGGTCTGGTAAGAAACGGTCTGTCCGCTGCGGTCAACCCTTTTTCCATTGCTTTCCATATTCCCTTGTTGGAAATATGCAGGAAAACGATGCAGGTATTGATCGTAGGGCAAAATAGCTTCGGATTCAGCGCCAAAGAAATTATTGTACCAGATGCCTATCAGTGCCAGCAGTACAGGGATATTTTGATCAAAAGAGGTGGTTTTGAAATGGTTATCCATCGCATGGAACCCTTCGAGTAATTTCGCGAAATTTTCAAAGCCAACAGTACAGGCAATGGAAAGCCCGATCGCCGAAGTCAGCGAATACCTTCCTCCGACCCAGTCCCAGAATTCAAACATATTCTGGGGGTCAATGCCAAAAGCGGCTACTGCTTCGGCATTAGTGGAAACGGCTACGAAATGTTTTCGCACGTGGCTTTGGTCCTTGGCTGCCTCAAGGAACCATTTGCGTGCGGAATGGGCATTGGCCATCGTTTCCTGGGTGGTAAACGTTTTGGAAGAAATAATAAAAAGAGTCGTTTCAGGGTTGAGGTCTTTGACGGTTTCCACCATATGGGTTCCGTCCACATTGGAAACAAAGTGAGGCCGAACACCTTCCTGCCAATAAGGTTTGAGGGCTTCGGTGACCATAACGGCCCCCAGATCAGAACCTCCAATCCCAATATTGACGATATCGGTTATTTTTTTATCGGTAAAACCGGTCCATTTTCCTGCCAACAGGTTGGCGGAAAAATTTTCCATTTTATCCAGTACTGCATTAATGCCTGGCATAACATTTTCCCCATCTGTTAAAACGGGGGTGTTGGAGCGGTTTCTCAACGCAGTATGTAAAACGGCCCTGTTTTCGGTTTCATTGATTTTTTCTCCTGAGAACATTTGACCGATGGCTTCTTTTACGCTGGTCTCTTCAGCCAGCAGCAACAGCAGTTCCATCGTTTTTTTTGTTATCCTGTTTTTGGAATAATCGACGAGCATGTCTCCGAATTGGGCGGAGAAATGATTAAAGCGATCGTGGTCTTTAGCAAAAAGATCCACCATCTGCACGGCTTCCATTTCCTTGAAGTGGGCAGTTAAAAGCTTCCAGGCGTTAGTTTTGGAAGGATCCTGGCGGTTCAGCATGATTTTAGATTATTTCTGTATTAAATGAATTTCTCCCAGCTGGGAGATGATCTTGAGTTTGGAATGATCACTATTTAAGGAATAGCTGTTGGCCCCGTTCAAAAGATCGATGAACACGGCTTCCTCCTTTCCTGCTTCAGGGCACATTTTTTTGGTTGATCCAATATTCTTAAAATTCAATCCGGAATCTTTGCCCTCAACGTACTCCCCTACAAACGAGTTGCATCCTGCAAAACCACTGATGCGGCCTCCACGGAAAATCAGGTATGGATTTTTGTCCAGGGCAATACCCATACCGATATTATTGTAGATCATATCGGTAACTTCCCATTTCTGCATTTGCATGGCTCCCATGGCCTCAGAAGGTTCACTTAAAGGGGTGACCGCTACGGGGGTATTTTTTACAGTATTCTTTTTTTCGTTGGAATTCCCGCCACACGCCGCTATGGAAAGAATAATTAACATTAAAAGGAATGATTTTAGATTCATGGTAAATGATTTATATTCGATAATTTTCATTAAAAGACAATATTAAGCATTATAGATTGCTTTTTGGACAAAAAAATTGATTAAGGTACATTCATAATGGATTGGATGTCCTGGTAAGGAATCGTAAAAAAGGTGGGGCCCAAAACATACGCGCCTACTTCATAAGGATTGTAAAAAAGAAAAAGTCCTTCTTCGGTAAGGGCAAAATTTGCCGGAAGGATAAAGGAGTCGCCAAAAAAGAATCCGGCATCTTCAAAACTCTGGCCCGCTTTCAGATGGCGGGCAATCCTGAATTTTTCACGGGCAATGATTTTTAATTTTTCCGTATTATCAACAATATCATCCAGGGCTAATATCTTCCCGGTGGCCAGTTCGAAATTTAACAGGGTGATCCCGTAATTGGGATGGGCGCCGCCAGTGAAAGAATATTCCTCGAGTTCAACAGAAATGATTTGATCTGAATTAAAAAGTACCTTACCTTTGATTTCAATCGTCCAGGGCATTTCAAATTCCGGGAAATCATTCACAAAATTTTGGTATTCATTGAAAAATTCAGCGACCAGATTTTCAACAGTAATGTCGGGGCCGGATTGTTCCAATTGAAAGCTATTGATGGAAGATTTGACAAATTTCAAAATACTGTCATTAATGGTTTTTCCGACACCTGAAGGGTTATCAGAAACGAGCGGGTAAGAAGCTACGACCTTGGCACAAGAGCTTGTATCGTCACTACAGAAGGCCGCATACCAGGTATGCGAAAACGTATCAAACGATAAGTTACCGGCCTGGATTAAATTTTCCTTTGGGGTTTCCTGGCAATTGGTGAAGAATAAACCCAAGGAAATTAAAAGATAAAATGAATATTTGTTCATATTGCCCCCGCCTCGTTAATTATGGTGCAAAAGTACAAAATGCAAGGAAACATAGTTGGTGTAACACATAGATAATTTGCTGGTTCTTAAAAATATATCCAATTTTTGGTCGGATAATTCGTTTTTCAATGGACAAAAACCTAAGGCACTGGTTTTTAGCTATATAAAGCATCTTAAAATAAAGGGAGAGGGGTAACCAAATGAATTCAAATTTGATCAAACTTAAAAACAATAACCCAATGAAACGGATCATTTTTATTTTAGGCCTCTTTATCATTTGTCAATCCTGTGGAACAACTTCCGGTTCTTTTGAGAAAAGTTCCCCCAAAATCTTTGCCAATCCCGGTACAGACAGTACTTCCGGTTATGCCAATAGCCAAAATACTTATACCATAAAAATTAATTCAGGCCTTTCAAATTATGACGCATTAAAAAGCGGGATCAAAAGTACCCTGGCAGGTGTTTTGCCCAGCGGAATGTTTCAGTTCACTACCGGTTCAGGCTCCACCTCTGCTCCAGAGATAACCATTGATGCCGGATCCGATGTCCCTGTTTCCATTTCAAATGCCATTACCCAGTACCTGCAACAAAGCGGTTACCAGGTGGTGTTGAGAAGGAATCAGGCAGGCTTGGGAAAAACGGTTTACATTTGGTAAAAAGTTATTTTTTTGGGAATTTCACCCCTGGAAAAATCCATTTGCCGCCAGGTTCCGAAAAAGAGTAATTCAAGGAACGGTTTCATTTTAATAATAGTTATGAAATTTCTGCTTTTTAGGGTAATGCCCCTTTTGCTTTTGCCTGTTTTGAGCATTGCCCAAACTCAGCCATTCAATGGGGAGGCTTTGCTTGAAGATACCCGATACCTTCAGCAGGCGCTGTATGAAATTCATCCCAGCCCTTTCAGGTATAATTCCCGTGATTCCATCGACCATCTTTTTGCAACGCTGGAGACCATTGCGGGAAGTGGAATGTCTCTACTGGCTTTTGAACAGGAAATTAATAAAATACTGACCTCAGTCGGTTGTATTCATACAGATGCCCGGAGAAAGCTTCAAAAGCCCCATAAAGGGACTCCCCGTCCCCGAATCCTTCCATTTGAATTTTTTACAGACGGAGAAAACCTTTGGACTGCCAGAGCACCTCTGGATACCTTTCATGAATATGAGTGGCAAAAAATTCTGGGTATGGATGATTATGAGACTAAAACACTATTGGGCAAACTCATGCAATATCATCCTTCGGATGGTTATAATACTACTTTTATGACGCGCCTTTTGAGCCGGGGGGCTAATTTTAGTAAGTTATACCAGAGTTATTTTGATACAGACAGCCTTGTTCAATTTACGTTTTTAATGAACGGAACGGATACCACAATAACAGTTATCCCAAAGTTGCCTGCTCAATCAGCAGCCTCTGCCCCAAAAGAAGCTGAAAATGAAAAGAAATGGGACTACTCCGTCAAGAATCATTTTTTTAGCGAAGAGGAACAATGGGCACTTTTAAAAATTAATTCCTTTAACCCATATAAGTGGAAAACCAGGAAATTCTATAGGGATATTTTTGAGACGCTTCAGGAAAAGGGAACCTCTCGCCTTGTCATTGATGTACGGGATAATCTTGGAGGTAGTATTAACGATGCCAATATGGTGCTTCGGCATATTTTGGATGAAAATTTCGTCATTTTGCTGGAACGGAAGCAAGCTCCCACCTTTAAATATTCTAATGCTTTGTCAAAATTCCATTTCTTACTTTTTTCCATGAAAAGGGGACTTGAATGTAGAAAAAAATATCAAAGGGATGGCCTGAAAATTAAAGAATTTAAGGTCAGGGTTTCAAAGAAAAATAATTTTGACGGGGAGGTTTATCTGCTCACAAACGGCTATTCGGCTTCTTCCAGCAGTTATTTGGCTTCTTTGTTGAAATACAAAAAAGAGGCCGTCGTCATAGGCGAAGAATCAGGAGGGGGGGCCGCCGGCAACAATGGACTTTATTATACTACCGTTAAACTGTCCAATACAGGTATTCAGGTCAGGATTCCTTTTTACTGGCTTGATTATCAATTGATCCAGGATGAGGGTAGGGGAGTGATGCCCGATGTGCCCATCCGTTACACCATTGAAGATTTGAAGCAGAAAAGAGACCTGGAGATGGACTGGATCAGGGCAAATTTGAATACTGAGCGATAAAAAAAGCGGTTAAAAAGGCAAAAAAGAAACATAAAATATCCCGAATTTTTTAATTCAAATGGATGCTGAAAATATATTAACAATATTTACCTGCAATATATTCAACTCCTTCAGACCTGTCTTCCGGCGACGCCAGGTAGAGTTGAGATTGTTTTTGTTTGATTCCCTTCGGGAAATGGATTAAGAATAGAGTTAATTTTTAAAAAGAAGATTAAATTTATCCCCGAATGGGGATAAATATCAATAACGCAGTATGAAATACTGCCAAAAAAGGGACAAAAACCAACTCTGAAAGAGTTGAATGTAACCTGTTTCAAATTTAAAAAAAACTTAAAAAGTTATAATTGTCTGACAATCAATTTATTGAAAAAAAATCCCAAACTTTGCCGGTCGGCAAAATTCGGGATGAACTCATGTTTATGTAGGTTAAATGGAAAATGAAGATTGCTTATTTATTGTTTTTCCATTACTTAAATACTTTCCTGACCCAATGCTGGCTTTCGCTATCCACATGTAGAAAATAAATTCCTGCAGGGAGAAGCTCCATATTTATGGCTGTCTGGTAATCCTGCATTTTGGTCACTTTTATCTTGCTTCCCCTCGCATCGGTAAGGGTAATAACCGTTCCAGGAGAGAATGATCCGGTACAATGGATATAGAGCGTATTGTTTACCGGGTTTGGGAATACAAGGTAGGTATTTTCCTCTCCTTGAATGATCGCACTTTTAATACCTGAGTAACTTTCTTTGTCATCAAAGTCAATTTGTCTTAAACGATAGTAGTAGAGGACGCCCGGGATTGCCCTGGCATCTTCGAAGGAATAATTATTGGTTCCTTGTTCAATGTTGCCCAGACTGTTGACCCAACCGATGGCATTAAAATCCGTCTCAAATTCCGACCGGCGTTCGATCTCAAAACCAGTATTGTTAAATTCTGAGGCAGTGGCCCAGTTGAGCATAATGGTCTGCTGCAAAGGTTTGGCATTAAATTCAGTCAGCTCCACCGGCAAAAGGGTAGAATTGGTGGCACAAACACGCAACTCCCATTCGTTGAGTTGCCCGCCATCACCGGATGACTGGTCAACGATCCTCAAAGTCCAGTTTCCGTTCAATTCCGTTCCAATGAAATCGGAGAGGTTGCCCAGCGGCTGGTAAATGACGCCGTTGGTAGGCGGACAAGGGATATTAAAAAGGCTGGATTGGTCGTCAAATCCCAGGTTGAAATCATCGGCACTTCCGCAAATGCCGCTGAATAAAGTTACCTGAGTATTGTCGGGAGCGATAAGGGATAAAGTAAGATCCCCGACATAGGAGTGGGTGCCGGTTATATGGTCAACATTTACATCCGTGACCGTTCCAGAATGGGTAATATTGAAAATGGAGTTTACCGTTCCAATGCTTGGAATCGTCAAGTCATTCAAATTGGAAAAGAACGAACAGGGTAAGGTGATGAAGGCCAGGGTACCTGACCAAGGACCTTCACAATGATCATTAAATCCCTTAACTCTCCAGTAATAGGTAGTATTGGGCATTAATTCAATTTGGATAGTATAACTCGTGCCTAAAGAACTATCATCGATGATGATACTATTGAACCCCGGGTCGGTTGCGACCTGAACCTGATAATAGCTGGCTGAAACATCAGAAAGCCAATTCAAGGTTGGAGAAAGATCAACATCTGTTTCGTTGTTTCCCGGAATCATAAGTGAAATGGTTTCCGGCAACGAAAGTAAATTCAACTTAACATCTACAGATTTTGAACCTGCGATACTGTTGGCGTTGATCGTAAGGGTATAATTTCCACCTGCTGCCAAATTAAGGTTGCTGATAGTCATCGTAGTCGAATTGCCGGGAATAACAGGGTTAGGGCTAAAACTGGCTGAGGCTCCAGCAGGTAAATTGGAGACCGACAAGATTACCGGGCTACTGTATCCAACTAAGGAAGCCACATCAATGGTATAAACGGCAATTTCATTTCCGCACACGGTAATATCGTCCGGGCTTACGGCAACCCCATAATCGGGAACAGTTGCCTGCTGAATGGTGAAATTATTATTGGAAATATCAAAAAAGATATTGTCGGAGCAGATTACCATGACCCGGGCCGTAATGGAGGTACCGGTAGGAACAGTAATATTGGCACTGCCATTATTAGGTACTCCTGAAGCCAGGGTTACAGGATAAGTGTATCCTCCGTCGTAAGAAAGTAAAATGTCAACATTGGCGCAGCTGACAGGGAAGGAGGTTGTGCCAGCTACATCCCAGGTTACGGTTTCTGTTTGTCCTTCCGTCCAGGTCACCGGTAAACTTGGGATATTCACCACAAAAGGCCCGGCGGCAATATTAGTCGTCACAAACATATTATCCGTATCGGTACATCCGGCAGTACCGTTAAAATCACGGGCGGTCACCCGGAATTCCATTGTTCTTGACACCGCGGGTAATACTTCCCATGTGGGAGTAATATTATTGACCAGATCGGGAAGTCTTGGGAAATAACGTTCAGGGGCAGGAACGGGGTCAAAAGAACGGAATACCGGCCCCTGCGTATTAAAACCATTAGGAGGCATGGTATTATTCACCTCATTGTCCCATTGTTCCCAGCAATAGGTTATCGGATCATTTTGTGGGTCGGTGCCTACAGCGGTCAGTACAAAAGGAGTAGAAACAGGAATAGTATAATTGGATCCTGCCGATACCGACGGGCCTGTATTGCTGAAGGCGAGTGGAACATCGCAATTATTTCCGTTCCCATTGACGATAAAATTAGCCATTTCCTGAATGCTGATGCCGTGGAAGTACGCATCACTATGTGCCTGGATGTCGGGGGAACAAATACCCGCATATCCCATGATGGTGGAGGCACTTCCAGGTTCCATGGCGGTTGAATTGTGGCGGTTGCAGTTGTTATTCTGGGTATGATTGGCGCCCCACTGGTGGCCCATCTCATGTGCCACATAATCTATATCGAACGGGTCACCAACCGGGTTGGAAGAACCGGTCACCCCTTTGGCTTTTGAGTTGGTACACGGAGAGTTTAGCTGGGCAATACCTCCACCTCCAGTGCTGAACACGTGCCCGATATCGTAATTGGAGGAACCAATGACTGCATTAAGGTTAGTTTGATTTTCACCGAGCATTGTGCTCCCGCTATTATTGGTATAAGGATCCGTAACCCCACTATAATAGAATACATCATCTGTATTGGCAATGAGAATCATTCGAATGGTAGCATCCTGCTCATAAACACCATTGACGCGGTTCATCGTGGTGGTCACGGCCGAAAGCACAAGGTTCGCCTGGGCGGCACTCGTAGCTCCATGGTAATTGGAATATTGACCGGTAGTAGCCATCGCCAGACGATAAGAACGAAAAATACAATCGCCAGCTTTCTCTACCGGGGCGGGTGAATCTTCTATCGAAATAACAGGACCTTCAACGTGACAGACAAAAGGTTCTGCCGGTGCGGGGTAGTCTTTTGAATAATACGACACGTAATTGACTTTATCTCCGAAACTGTAAGGGTCGATAAAAACGGTATTCCCGTGGTTCCGGATGAAGGCATGAAATCCCCGATAGGTCCAGTCGAATCGGATGGTGGATTTTGATTTGCCCGTGCTTACACCATAACCCGTCTTTATTTCTGGAAATCTTTCGTACAGACCAGGTTCCATCATATCATAAAGCACGATACGAAAATCCTCACTGGTGCCATCGGGTAAGGGGACAGTGAGAATGGTTCCACTATTTTTAACATTTATGGCTGATTCATGAGGGGCTTGAAAAATGGTATTTTTTAAAAAGGTGGTATCCGTTTCCGTCGTTCGGTACACCAATGGATTGATCACTTTATTTCCCATAAGGGGAATGGTCGCTTCAGCTTTTTCTAACCACAGCGCGGCCGCCGCTTGTCCGAAAGAGCAAAAAGGGAAAAAAATAACGGCAAGAATAATTGTGATTGATATTTTTTTTGACATATCACAAGGATTGAAGATTAAAGTAAATAGTTTCGATGCTAAAATTTATTGGGGATATTTTGCAGTGAGGGTGAAGGTTAGTAAATACAAAAATAGGTAAGTATATCCATATTTCACCTTTAATGTAATTTGTAATTGTCAGATGCCTTCCAAAAATCTCATTACGGCAGTGCGTTTTCTTACGGAAACCGATATTTTGGCTCCATCCTGCATGACGATGTATCCGCCATCGGTTTTCACAAAGGCTTTTATTTTACGACTATTGATGAGGTGAGACTGGTGTACACGAAGAAAATGTTGAGGGGTCAGGGTTTGGTCAAACTCTTTGAGGGTCTTCGTAACCAGCAGGGAATTACCTTGCTCGAAGTAAAAAGTGGTATAATTTCCATTTGCCTCGCACCGGATGATCTCGTCTATTTTGATCAATTGAATTTTATCCTGGGTATGCAGGGCAATGTGTTGAGGCAAAGTGCCTTGTTGCATGCTTCCCTTGATCATTTCAAGGCTTTCTTTTCGGTTTCCCGAAAAGACCTGTGCTCGTTGCACCGCCTCCTGTAGTTGTTCCGGATCGATGGGTTTTAGCAAATAGTCAATGGCGGCAAGCCTGAAGGCTTTAATGGCAAAAGCATCAGAAGACGTGGTAAAAATAACGCCAAAGTTGATTTCCGGTAAAATTTCAAGTACGTCGAAACCGCTGCCATCCTGCAACTGGATATCGAGAAACAATACGTCAGGAGGGGAGGTCTTTAGTAATTTAACCCCACTGACGACTCCTTCAGCAGTTCCTATGATTTCCACCTCCGGACAATAATCAGCGAGATCCTGTTGTAAGCTGATTATGGCCTTTGGATTGTCGTCAATGATGATGGCTTTCATAATACTTTGATTAAAAAATCAGGGAGGCTTCCTTTTTTATGGCAATAAGGGCCTGATCCTGCCCGCTTGTAGGTCGTTTCCCCTGGTAGTCCATCAGCGAGTTGGCTAAATCCATTGCATTGGCTTTTGGATCAACGGATTCCGCGACGAGGCTGACGAAATTGACGGCATCGTCTTTGGCCATTTTGATGATGCTCCAAAGTTTTTCGGATACATAAACCTGCTGGGTGATATTATGCTCGTATTCCTGCTGTATGGCCAGGAGTAAGGAAATTTGAAATTCAGCGGCACTCAGGCCGTTTTTATTCAACCGGAGTACCAGGCTCTGAATGCTTATCCTTTCGCAAAACAAGGAAAGTCGCTCGTAGGCCTGCAATCGCATCGGGGTGGAAGTTTGTTGTTGCTTTTCCTTGATCTCCAGCATTTTCATTCTTTCCTGCCCCTCAATAAACTTTTTAAGTAAATAATAAACCGTTAAAAAAACGATGAGGGCCGGAACCGTCAATTTGATGATCTCTAAAACTGTTTCCATATTTGAATCTAGATTGAAAACGTAAATTTAGTCTTTGTTGCCAAAATAATTGTAAGTAAGTGCAACTATCTGTTAATTAATTGGTTTAAAAAAAGTGAGTTTGAAATTTGTAGATTATCAGTTTTAATTTATATTTTTCCGTTAGTTTAAGATCCAAGACATAAAAAGTAATAAAAAAAGATTGTAATGAGCACTGAAAATACCACAACAACGGCTCCTGTAGTCATTACCGAATCAGCAATTGTCCAACTGAAGCATATTTTCGAAGAGCAGGACATTCCTGCAGGCCACGGTTTACGTGTGGGGGTAAAAGGTGGGGGCTGTTCCGGCTTTTCGTACATTTTGGGATTTGATGCCCCGCAGGAAGGAGATGATATTTTTGAAATAGGTGGATTTACCGTTTTTATGCAAAAAGCACACGCCTTGTATTTGATGGGCATGGAGATTGATTGGGTGGAGGGACTGAATAACAGAGGGTTCTCGTTCAACAATCCGAATGCGAAGTCCACCTGTGGATGTGGTACTTCCTTTGAAGCGTAAGCTTTTAAGTAGTATATAATTGCCGCAAATAAAAGAAGGCACGAAGATTTTTTCTTTGTGCCTTCTTTTATTTGCGGCGAGTATAATTGTTTGAATAACTGTTGGGATTTTATTTCCGCCAGGTAAAAAACCTTTTTATCCCGAACCAGATTCTTTTGTGGAGGGGATATCTTATCACAACGAAATCAATTAAAGTCACTCCTTCATTTAAGCTGATCCTAATTTCTTTTTCGCCATTAACTTTTAATTCATCAACTGAAATAATCATTTGTTGAGACTCAAATTTCAACCCATTTTAATCCTGCTTAGAATTGATAGCAAAGGTAAAACTCATACCCTTTATTTTTTATTTTGGATTGAAGGATCAGATTGACTTTTTTATGAAAAGGATTCCAGTTTTTTAAGGGTTCAAAGTGATAGATTAAAATGGGGATGCAAAGTCCAAGTCCTGCTCCGAACAATACGTCGGATAGCCAGTGTTTGTCATTCAACATTCTAAAAAGGCCGGTAGTCGTCGAGAATGCAAAACCGCTGTAGGCGAGGATAGGGTGATTGTCTTTAAATTCGTGGTACAAAACTCCTGCATTGGCAAACGCAAAGGTAGTATGCCCGGAAGGAAATGAAAGATCAGCTCCATTCGGTCTTCTTTTGGCCGTAATTTTCTTTATAGAAAAAACCAGGGTTCCCGTAATTAAATCTGCAAGCAATAAATTTTTGGTTTGATCAAACCAGTGGTTTTTAGATTTTGCCCCCCAAATATCTGCCAAATACATTTCAGCGATGGGGGCATATTGAAAGTAATCGTCTATTCCCAAATCAAAATCATTGCCTACTGCATTTCGAATATCAGTATGAAGTGATTTTTCAAATGGACTATTGCTGGTCATGATTCCTGTAACCATTAACGCAACAGGGATAATCATTTTTCGTGAAAAATGAGAGGAATCGCGTTTCGGTGAAAGGGGGAGGGCTGATGGCTGGCCGTATAAACCTAAGGATATAAAAAGCAGCAACCAGGTGATTTTCATATCAGAGACTGAATTTTGTCCGGAGGATTTCTTCCATCTGCCCCTGCACCTCTTTAGCGGCCTCCTGTGCTTTTTCAGCAAAATCCTCTCCCTGTCCGGCATAAATGATGCCGCGGGAGGAATTGACCAGTAAACCGATATGATCATTCATGCCATATTCGCTGACGGCCTGCAGATCGCCTCCCTGGGCCCCGATGCCAGGTACCAGGAAAAAGTGGCCAGGCGCAATGCTTCGTAATTCCTTAAATTTTTCCGGATGTGTGGCTCCGGTGACGAACATGAGGTTTTCCGCGCTGCTCCATTCCATGGCTTTGCGCATCACCTTTTCATAAAGAGGCTTTTGATCGGTACTGTTTTGGAGAAATTGAAAATCATCGCTGCCTTTATTGGAGGTCAAAGCCAGCAGGATCACCCATTTGCCTTCAAATTCGAGAAAAGGCATCACGGAATCTTCTCCCATATACGGAGCCACTGTAACCGAGTCAAAGCTCATGTTTTCAAAAAAAGCCCTGGCGTATAATTTGGAGGTGTTGCCTATATCGCCGCGTTTGGCATCGGCAATGGTGAAGTGAGAGGAAGGAATATATTCCAGGGTTTTTTCCAAAGATAACCAGCCCTTTGGCCCCAAAGCTTCATAAAAAGCTATGTTGGGTTTGTAGGCTACACAAAGATCTTTGGTGGCGTCAATGATGGCTTTATTGAATTCAAAAACCGGATCTTCAAATTTGAGCAAATGTTTGGGAATTTTGTTCAAATCGGTATCCAGCCCAACGCAGAGATAACTGCGCTTTAATTTTATCTGTTCAAATAATCCTGCTCTTGTCATTCCGGACGTTTATTGTTTATAACCAGCAACCAGCAACTACCCCTCCTCACTCCATTCTTCAACCGACCTGATTTCCGGTATGCTGTTTTTAATGGCTTGTTCCAATCCGGCACGCAAAGTCATTTCGGACATGTTGCAGCCCTGGCAGTTGCCGAGCCATTTGATCTTCACGACAAAATCGTCCGTAACCTCAACAATTTCCACATCTCCGCCATCAATGGCAAGGTGTGGGCGAACTGTATCGAGTGCGTGATTCACTCGTTCCCGTAATTCCTGCCTTTCAGTGATTTGCATATGAATGATATTTAATTAATTTTTTCCAAAATTGCCGACCGTCCACCGTCTCCTGTTTATTGCGTGGTGATCTTCACCATCTCCGTTGGATCCTGGGTTTTATTCCTCCATGCCACCTGGTCGACCACATTTTGGGCGATCAACTTGAAAGCCTCTGCAGCGGGGTTATTATTTTCCATTACGACGGGTTTTCCGTTATCGCCACCGGTTCTTACGCCCATTACGATCGGAACTTGCCCCAATAACTTGGTTTTACCAAATTCTGCCAGTTTTTGACCTCCCCCTTCACCAAAGATTTTGTATTGATTATTGGGTAATTCTTCAGGGGTAAACCATGACATATTTTCGACCACTCCTAAAATAGGCACATTAATCGTCGGATTGAGAAACATGTTCAGCGCTTTGATGGCATCCGCTACCGCTACTTCCTGAGGGGTGGTCACCATGATAGCTCCGGTAACAGGAACACTTTGAACGAGCGTTAGTTGGATGTCACCGGTTCCCGGAGGAAGGTCGATCATGAGGTAATCCAACTCCGGCCATATACAATCATTGATAAACTGGCCCAGGATTCCTGCCAGTCTCGGGCCGCGCAAAACTACGGCTTGCTCAGGTTCAACAATAAAGCCTATGGAAATGACCGGAATGCCGTAAGCTTCTAACGGGATGATCTTGGGCGAGCCGTAAACATCCTGAATTTTTGGCCTTTCTCCTTTCAGTCCCATCATCGTAGGAATGGAAGGGCCGTAAAGGTCAGCATCGATCAATCCGACCTTTGCGCCTGTGGCTTTGAGCGCTAGTGCGAGGTTGACAGCAACAGTAGATTTTCCAACACCTCCTTTTCCGGAAGCAATGGCGATTACATTTTTGACTTGTGGAAGCGGGTTAGGAGGGCCGAAATTCTGTTGCATGCCCGGTTGTGGTGGAGCCTGTTGGCCCTGTCCTGCCATGTGTACATGAACATCAGCATCAGGATATACCTGCTGGATTGCTTCTATACAAGCAAAGTTGAGTTGTTGCTTTTTATCGTTATCCAGTTTACGGACTTCCACTACAAAGCTTACTTTTTTTCCCTCAATGGCAAGATCCCTCACCATACTCATAGTGATCAGGTCTTGTCCGGAACCCGGGTCAATTACTTTTGCCAGTGTTTTTATGATAACGGAAGTTTCAATACTCATTTTTGTGTTTTGTTTATTTGAACAACAAAAGTAAAACAATGGTTAGGAAAAAATTTGATTTTGACTCCTTTTTTTGATTAATTCTAAATAAGAAGGTTTTTTTTGAGTTAATCCCAATAAAAAAGCCGCTCATCTTTCAAGATGAGCGGCTTTTTTACCGGAAAGGTTTTTCTGCTTATTTTATTTTGAAGGACTTTCTCATTACATTGGTAAAGGAACGTAATTCAATTTCATAATTGCCGGCCGCATACCCGCTCAGATCCAATTCGTAAATGGTGTTAACGGGAAGATCGAAGACATCTTCTTTGAACAAAACTTTTCCATCGGCATTTTTAACGATGATATCGCTAAGATTGGCGGAAATGTTTTCAAAATCAATGTAGAACAATTTGTTCTCTTCATCTGAATAAAACGACCAGTCTTCATTCACTTCGAAAGACTTTTCAACGGAGGAAGGGTTGATCGCATCTGAAGTTAAAGAAGAACTTTGACCAAGACCAATTTGTGTAAACCCAAGGCTAAGCAGGAAAGCCAGAAAAACGAATTTTTTTTGCATGACAGAGTTTAATTTTTAATGTAAATGGGATTAACGGCTGCAAATGTACAGGTTTTTTTTGTGAATTGCTTAATTTGTAGGATGCTTTGTGGGTTTTTGGCAATAATTCAAATTATTGTTCCGAAAGGGTATGTAGTCAGAAATTTTATTTGGTAAGAAGGAGTGTGTTTATGTCTGTCAATATAAAATTTCGCAATTACTTTAGCGTACTTTCCGCCGTAGTTCTATGTTAACCGAAATCAAAGGGTTTTTATTGTGTGAAAAGGAATTTTTTTCAAAAAAAAATTAACCAGGCTCTTGTTGGGGGTGTTTAGATAGAACGGGTTGTTTAATTAGGATTTTTCTTTGGGTTTTATTCAATTGGAATCCTGGAAATCAGGAAGAAAATTATGCTGTTCGAAGACTATCTTTTGATGTTTTTGGATTTTGGACAGAAAATTGTCGTAGCGATTGCGAAAGTCACAAAAAAAGTCATTGAATTCATTCAGGAGGTCTTTTTTGATATCATTTCACTCGATTCCCCATGGTGTCATACAATTCAAAATATTTACCTTTTGATGCCCGTACCATTCCCTTGGTTTGATAAATGTAACTGTATTCGATCGGCAATATTTCTCTCCCGCTTTTGTCGACGAGGCCGAATTTTTTGTCTTTTTGAACAGCATAAAGTCCAAAACCGAGGTAATTAATACTGTCATAAAGGTCTTCCATAAGTAAGTCTCCTTTAGTGGTGATCAATCCTGATTTATTGTCCGGTGTTTTGAAAACGGCCATCCGGGTATCGGCTTCAAAGGGGCTTAAAAATTCAAATTTGTAGGGTAAAACCATATTGCCCTTTGCGTCCATCATGCCCGTACGACTGATCCTGAATGAATTGACAATATAAAAGTCCCCAAAATTGGCTTTGGCAAACGAATTGATATATGGATCCAGTGCTTTGGGAGCATCTTTTGTGGTGATCAGGTAATTGCTGTTGTCCAACAGGGTAACGTACAGCATGCCATCTTCCAGACGGTTGAATTCGGATAGGGTATCGACCTTATGGCCATTAATATTAAAAGAAATCACATTTCCTTCACAGTCGTAAAGCACCTTTTCTCTTCGCCTTTTTTGATTGTTGACTCCGGCCCCGATGAGGTACCCCTGGGAAACAAGCAACCGCTGATGTACCGGTGTCACGGGACGAAAGGATTCATCAAGGGCCTGTTCGCCATTTTGGACAGATGCCAGGTAGAATTTTTTCCCGCAGAGGGAAAATACTCTCAACATAGAATAATCCAGCCCGTCTTTCAGGGTCACTCCCGTTTCAAGGTTGATGACCCGGCTTTCCTTTTTTAAAACGTTCCCTTCATTTGTATTTTTGGTGACCATCACTTGCGGCCCTTCAAGTTGGGCGACAAAACTGTATTCCCGGGGAAGCAGCACTTTACCTTTTCCATCCAGAACCCCTGTTTTGTATTCCGTATCCTGGATGACCCAATAGTCGTCAATATCGAAAATGTTATTATAGGTTGGCGGTAAAACCCATTGCCCCGTGCGGTCTATCAGTCCGAAAAGCTGGTATCGTCCCTGGCCAGGATTGCGGATGGCCGCCATGGCAATACCGTTTTCAGAAAATTTGCCGAGGTAGGCAAAAACCTGTTGGGAGAGGAGGTTTCCCGCGAGATCGATAAGGTGAACTTCGCGGTCTCCGGATCTTTGGATGGAAGCCATTTTTTGATCCTCATCGAGCAATTCAAAAACATAATCCTCTTCGCAGATAAGGGCTCTTTTGTTTTTGAGGTCGAGGATATTATTTCGGAAAACGATATAATCTTCGCCGGAAAACCAGGCCGTTTCCCAGGCCGGAAAAGGAACCTCTGTCTGAAAATCATTGAGCAGCAGGTATTCACCTTTTCGCGCCGATTTAATTTTGTAATAAATAGTATTTCCACTGGTAAGCCTTTGGATGGTTTCCTTATCAGGTTCCACAACCATTTCCCCATTGACAATCAGGCCTACTCCCTCAAGGGTACGAACCACAAAAGCATTTCGATCCAAGGGACTTATATGGTAATAATTTTCACGGAGCAGCGGTTTTCCTTTTTCATCGTAATAATTGCACTTTCCGTTTGTATAACCTAAAAAACCTCCGACCAGGGTGTCGCTGAAAATATAGTCAAATTGTGGCTTGAGCAGGATTTTACCTTCCTCACTTTTCAGGCCCCACTTTTCATCTTTTTTAAAACAGGAGTTACCGTTTTTGAGGACAACCTGCCTGTTGGCGAACCCATCATCGATATTGGCCGTTACCTTTTTAAATTCCTTCAAAATCAGGGAAAGCTCTTCCCGGGAGGTGGGTGCTTCCACTTTTCCTGGATAGGGGATCGGAATGTCGTCTCCAATCTCGCGGATCACCTCCTCTTCTTCAAAAAGCGATTCAAAAGAACATCCTCCTTTTTTTAGGTGGAACAGTTCGAAAATGGTTTTGGGGTTGTCCTGGGCATGTAAGGGCTGAATAACAAAAGCGGTGAAGAAAATCCATCCTATTTTTGCCAAAGCGGGTAAAGAAAACCGGTAATTTTGAAAAAAGTACATGTTCGTTGGGCGTTAAATTAAATGGTTTCCAGATTTTTTTCGATGATATCGTTGATGCTTTTATAGGCGATTTTGTCAGAATGAAGAAATTCTGTCGGATCAATCCATTCGGCCATTTCAATGTCTTCTTCTTTCTGGGGGGTTAAATCGAATTCGGGAGTTTTCATCAAATACCAGTGGGTGCATTTAAGAATTCTATTGCCTTTCCCCGAACGATAAGTGTGCCAGGTTTGCCCGGCAGATCCGGTAATTTCAATTTCCCCGATGCCGGTTTCCTCCTGGACTTCCCTGACCGCTGCGGTGGGAGGGTCTTCGCCTTTCTCTATCTTGCCTTTAGGTAAATCCCAGGAGTCCATTCTGAAAATGAACAACATTTTGTTTTCAGCATTTAATACCAGGCCTCCCGCTGCTTCGATAATTTTGTAGTGTCTTTTGAAATCCTCAACGAGTTTGTCGTAATTTTCATGGTATAAAGTGACCGAATCGAAGCGACGGGTCTTTTCCAGCATATCGATGTAATTGAGCAGCATTCTATGGCTTCCGGGATACCGGGCTACCATATTTTTGTCATCCGCCTTTGGAATATTTTGAACTTCCCGGGCATCCATTAAAACTAATGGTGTATCATTTATGTAGATTTTGTACATTTGCTGGCAATTTTTATGAGTACCCCGGCAATTAACCGGAGTGGAATAATCAATCAATATGAGCATTGCTTCCAATATCGCATCGAAATTATTGCAAATTAATGCAATTAAATTGAGTCCGCAAAACCCCTTCACCTGGGCTTCCGGAATGAAATCGCCCATTTACTGTGACAACAGGATGATTCTTTCCTACCCTGACATAAGGAAGGCAGTGGTGGAAGCCTTTGTGGAAAAGGCCAAAGCTTTCGGACCCATTGATGTTGTCGTAGGCGTAGCCACAGCAGGGATTCCGCACGGAGCCCTGGTTGCCGAAAAAATGGGGCTTCCTTTTATTTATGTTCGTTCAAAAGCCAAAGCGCACGGAAGGCAAAACCAAATTGAAGGCAAAGTCAATAGTGGAGACAGGGCCCTGGTGATCGAGGATCTTATCTCTACCGGGGGCAGCGTTTTGACCGCAGTGGAAGCTTTGAGACAGGAAAATATTGAAGTAAGTGGAGTAATGGCTATATTTACCTATGGATTCGAAAAGGCTGATAGGGCTTTTGAAGAAGCCAACTGTCCTTTTACGACCCTGAGTAATTATGAAGCTTTGTTGGACGAAGCCGCAAAAGAACAGTACATTTCTGAATCCGAAAAGGCTGTTTTGAATGACTGGCGCAAGGCGCCAGAGCTGTGGAAGGTCTGAGGAAGCATATTATTATTTAAAACGGTGACAAGTTCCCGAAGTTTGAAAGTGCTATAAAAACATACTCATTTTCAGGGATTAAAGGCTATTAAATTGCCTTAAAAGGTATATATTCGTAATCTTGAAAATGATGAAATCAACTTAACAATGTCGATAATTACACAAAAATCAGAGGCTTTTCTCAAGGAATATCTCAACAATGCTTCTCCTGTCGGTCATGAATCCGAAGGGCAAAAATTATGGCTTGATTATATCAAACCCTACATAGATGAATGGCATCTCGATAATTACGGAACAGCGTATGGTGTCATCAATCCCGGGAAGGATTTTCGTGTGGTTATTGAAGGCCATGCCGACGAAATATCATGGATGGTCCATTATATTACGGATGACGGATTTTTGAATGTTATCAGGAACGGTGGTTCGGATCATTTGATCGCTCCTTCCAAAAAAGTCAATATTCATACCAAAAAAGGTATGGTAAAAGGTGTTTTTGGCTGGCCGGCTATTCACACCCGTAGTGGTGAGGATGCAAAAATACAACCTCAGATAGAAAATATTTTTATAGACGTGGGCGCCGAAAATGAAAAGGAAGTTTCCGAAATGGGCATCCATGTAGGTTGTGTGGTGACTTATGAAGATGAATTCCATGTACTCAACAACCGCTACTATGTCGGGCGTGCGCTGGATAACAGGTTAGGAGGGTTTTGTATTGCCGAGGTGGCCCGCATGTTAAAAGAAAAAAAGACCGAATTGCCTTATTCATTATACCTGGTAAATGCGGTTCAGGAAGAAGTCGGGCTGAGGGGAGCTGAAATGATCGCGGATACCATTAAACCTCATGTGGCTATTGTTACCGACGTCACTCACGATACCAATACGCCTTTGATGCAGATTAAAAAACTCGGGAACATCAAAAGCGGTAAAGGGCCCTCCGTAACCTATGCACCTGCTGTGCACAACAAATTGCTGAACCTGATCATCGATACTGCGGAGGAAAAGGAGATTCCTTTGCAAAAAGAAGCTTCCTCCCGCCGGACAGGCACCGATACGGATGCCTTTGCTTATTCCAACGGAGGCGTGCCTTCTGCTTTGATCTCACTGCCGTTGCGTTATATGCATACTACCGTCGAAATGGCTCATAAAGAAGACGTTGAAAATGTAATCAAACTCATTTATGAAACGTTATTAAAGATAGAAAACGGTCATAATTTTAAATATTTTTGATCAAAAAAATAATAAACCTGTTGCTTTACAGCAACCTTTGGATTGCTGGGTGTGCACTGGCTATGGCGCTGCAGACACAGTGGTTGCTTGTCCAAAAGGTTGTTTTGACCGATCTCTATTGGTTTATTTTATTTTCTACCCTGGCATTGTACGCCTTGCATCGACTGACTGGTTTGGCCAGGCTTAAAGCCTTCTCCGACAAGGGACGTTATTGGGTCATTGCCCGTTTCCGAAACCATATAATACTTTATGCTTTGGCCAGTGCAGTGATCGGTGCCTGGTTCTTTTTTCGGCTTGAATTTCAGCTCCAGGTTCATTTTGCCTTTACCGGGATCATTTCCCTGGGATATGTTCTGCCAGTTTTAGGGTCGGGCAAAAGGCTGAGGGATATTCATTTCCTGAAAATTTTTCTCATTGCCATAACCTGGTCCTGGGTGACCGTGGTATTGCCGGCACTGGAAGCGGGAGTTCAATGGAATATTTGGCTGATCCTCTTAGTCGTTGAAAGAGCGGTTTTTCTGTTTGCGATTACCTTGCCTTTTGATATCCGGGATCATCAGATCGATGCCCATACAGGCGTAAAAACCATTCCCGGTTATATCGGGATGGCGGCCACCAAAAAACTGTCGATCATCTGTTTGTTGATTGCGGTTATGCTGGCAACCTTGAATATTGGGCATGTTTACCAATTAAGTGGTTTTTCCGGCCTATTCATTGCCATATTTTTAACGGCAGTGCTGATATGGAAAGCCGACAGGACCCGACATGATTATTTTTTCACAGGAGCCTTGGACGGCAGTATGATCCTTCAGTTTTTGTTGGTTTGGATGATGGGGTATTGGGGAGGCAGGTAGTGGGTTTTGAGGTAATTTACACCAGATTGTACGGGATGAAAATCCTTGAAGATTGTTTTGGTTGAACTACTTCATACCACTTTTTCACTTTAAAAACTCAGCAACACATTCCGTACCTCACCTGCAGCAGGCAGGTACGAAATATAATGATCAATTTGAGGGCTGATTTCCTTTAAACAATTGACATGCTAAAAGTAACAAAGTAGTATTCAGTAAGAGGACAAATTAAATAACTTATCCCCCAATTTTGTCCTCTTACTTACCAAGCATGGTAATATAGATGGGTTAAAGCCTATAAAGCAATCCGCCAAATACTCCAAAAATGAGAATGAGTGCATAAATCCCAATGAAAATAGCCGTCAAAATGCCAATGAATTTATAGTAGGATTTCAGATTTCGGAAAGCCAGGGTTAAATCTGTTTCATTTCCTGACCGAAGGGAAGTAATGGCTTTGGACGCAAAATTCAGGAGGAAAACATTGGGAATGATGATCATTGCTGCCGAACCCAGATAAATGATAACAATGAACCCCATGCCAAAAGGAATGCCTGATTGTTGTGCCAGGGCGCCAAAGACAGAGCCGGAAAAAATAGCCGCCAAAGTCATCAAACCTCCGAAAACAAGACTGACGATGGCAATGAATTTCGCCCATTTGGCCGTTTCCATCATATAGGTTTTGATCTCTGCATTAAATCCTCCTTCCATGGAGGTGTCATCTATTAAATTTAATTCTTCCATTGTGATGTTTTTAAGCTGGTTAACTTTAGAAGTTGAAAATCGATTTTCTGAAAACTTACCCGTATTGTTCCTTATAATAATCCTGGTAAGCGCCAGAGGTTACCCGGTTCATCCATATTTCATTTTCGAGGTACCACTGGGCCGTGCGCAGGAGTCCCTCTTCAGCCTGTACCGTTGGGGTCCATCCCAGTTCTTTTTGCAGTTTTGAGGAATCTATAGCGTAACGGAGATCATGCCCTGGTCTGTCTTTGACAAAAGTGATCAGTTGCCGGGACGTTCCTTCAGGCCGCTGGAGCAGGCGGTCCATAATTTCACAAAGGTTTTCTACCAGGCTTAAATTTTGCCATTCATTGTTGCCGCCAATATTATAGGTTTCCCCCCTTTTACCTTCGTGAAAAATCAGCTCGATCGCCGATGCATGATCTTCTACCCACAACCAGTCACGAGTGTACTTGCCATCTCCATAAATCGGCAAGGGTTTGTTTTGTTTGATGTTATTGATCATCAGGGGCAGCAGTTTTTCAGGAAACTGGTAGGGCCCGTAATTGTTGGAACAGTTGGAAATAACCACCGGCAATCCATAAGTATGGTGATAAGCCCTGACCAGGTGGTCGGAGCTCGCTTTTGAGGCCGAGTAAGGAGAACGGGGATCATAGGGCGTTTCTTCTGTAAAAAAGCCGGTTGCCCCCAGACTGCCGTAAACCTCATCGGTGGAAACATGGAAAAACAATTTGCCGGAAAGATCCTTCCACGTATCCCTGGCTGCATTGAGTAAATTAACCGTCCCCACAATATTGGTCAGGATAAAATCCATGGGGTTTGTGATGGAGCGATCGACATGGGATTCGGCGGCCAGGTGGATTACTCCATCGAATTGCTCTTTGTCAAAAAGTTTATCCATGGCTTCCTTGTCCGTGATATCCGCTTTTACGAACCGGTAATTTGGGGCACTTTCTATATCTTTCAGGTTTTCCAGATTCCCGGCATAGGTAAGGTTATCCAGGTTGACGATTTGGTAATCTGGATGTTTTTGGACAAACAGGCGAACCAGGTGAGAACCGATAAATCCTGCGCCTCCGGTGATGAGTAATTTTTTTCTAAAATTCATCTAAGGTTATTTGACAACGGTTTTGAAATATTCATAAGTTTTTTTCAATCCTTCGGTACGCGTCACCGTGGGGGCCCAATCCAAAATTTCTTTAGCGCGCCTGATATCCGGCTGACGTACCTTGGGATCATCCACAGGAAGGTCTTTGTAAATGATCTTTGCTTTCGGATTACCCACGAGTTCAAGGATCTCTTCCGCCAGTTGATGGACCGTTATTTCTACCGGGTTGCCAATATTTACCGGCAGATGGTAGTCACTCAGGAGCAACCTGTAGATGCCTTCTACCAGATCGTCCACATAACAGAAGGAACGGGTTTGGTTGCCATCCCCAAAAACAGTAAGGCCCTCGCCGCGGATGGCTTGTGCAAAAAAGGCTGGCAAGGCTCTTCCGTCATTGACCCGCATGCGTGGTCCATAGGTGTTGAAAATCCTGACGATACGCGTCTCAAGGCCGTGGTAATTATGGTAAGCCATGGTAATAGCTTCCTGGAAGCGCTTCGCTTCATCGTAAACTCCCCTGGGCCCAATGGGATTGACGTTGCCCCAATAATCCTCATGTTGGGGGTGAATGAGCGGATCTCCATAAACTTCCGAAGTAGAGGCAATCAGCATGCGTGCACTTTTCGCTTTGGCAAGGCCAAGCAAATTATGAGTCCCCAGCGAACCAACCTTTAAGGTTTGAATGGGCATCTTTAGATAGTCGATCGGGCTGGCAGGCGAAGCGAAATGAAGGATGTAATCCAGCTTTCCGGGAACATGAACAAATTTACTGACATCGTTATGATAAAATTCGAAATGTTCCAACGGAAATAAATGATCGATATTATCGAGACTGCCCGTGAGCAAATTATCCATACCAATTACGTGATACCCTTCCTTTATGAACCGATCGCACAGGTGGGAACCTAAAAAACCGGCTGCCCCGGTGATGAGCACTTTTTTCATCTTGTGGTGTTGTTGTGTTAAGCTGCAAATATACCATTTGGAAACGAATCGACTGATTTTTGAGCAACTCCTTAATTTTAAATTGTTATTTGTTTTTCGCAATAAGCTCAAATTAAGAGAGGTGTACCGGGTATGGCTTGAAAATGGCTATGCTAAAAAGTAACAATTATTTTACCTTTGTCACAAAATTCATTCTGATGTATAAAATCTTCGCCTTCTTTTTATTGACCCTGACCTTTTTTCGCGGAAATGCCCAGTATGATGCCTATGCCGAAAATAAAGGCAATGTTTTATTGGCCAAAGTATCAATGGGGTTTCAGACGCCCGGGGGGTATTTGCAGGACCGGTTTGGAAATAGTCTCTCCGTTGGGTTGGGAGCAGATGTGATTACCCATGAAAAAAACTGGATCGTAGGGATAGAAGGCAATTATTTTTTCGGCACCCTGGTCAAACAGGATGTTCTGGCCAGCTTGAGGACACCGCAGGGAGCCATTATTGGCAACGACAGGAATTATGCTGATATCCAATTGCGTGAAAGAGGTTTTTATATCGGGTTGCTTGCCGGGAAACTCTTTTTGATTCCTGCAAAAGAAAATCGTTCCGGCATAAGATTCACGGCCGGTGCGGGATTATTGCAACACAAAATTAGGATACAGGATGATCCGGTCAGACAGGTTCCTCAATTGTTGGGGGAGTACCGTAAAGGTTATGACCGGCTAACGAACGGGCTGGCATTTAATGAATATATTGGCTACCAGATTTTGAGCAATGACGGCAGGATCAATTTTACGGCGGGATTTGAATTTACCCAGGGATTAACCCAAAACCGCAGAAGTATTAATTTTGATACCATGTCGGCGGATACTACGCAACGCCTTGATCTCCTTTACACTTTCAGGCTGACCTGGGTTATTCCTTTTTATTTCGGAAAGGGAACGGAGGAGATTTTTTATTGACAAAACAAAAAATTATTACACGGGTATCCTATTTTAAATCAGAAATACGATTAGGTGAGTTTAATCTACAATACAGGTATTTACGTTTTTGCCCTGATCCTTCGGGTAGCTTCGATTTTTAATACTAAAGCAAAAGACTTTATCCAGGGCAGGAAGGATACCTTTTTAAACCTAAAGTCATTTCGTGAAAGGATTGGAACGGCGAAACTCATCTGGGTACATTGCGCATCCCTTGGAGAGTTCGAACAGGGAAGGCCTGTCATTGAAGCCATGAAAAAGCGCTGGCCCGACAAAAAGATCCTTTTAACTTTTTTTTCTCCCTCAGGTTACAACATCCGTAAAAATTACGAGCATGCTGACCACGTTTGTTTTTTACCTTTGGATACTCCTTTTAATGCCCGAAAATTCTACCGCATTGCCCAACCGGACCTGGCCATTTTTGTAAAATATGAATTTTGGTACAATCACCTTGCTGTTTTACAACACCATAAAGTACCCCATCTCCTGATCTCTGCCATTTTCAGACCTGGCCAGGTTTTCTTTAAAGCATACGGGAAACTTTTCAGGAAACTCCTGTACGGATTCGCCCATGTTTTTGTGCAGGACAGCAGGTCGGTGGAGTTATTGGCAAAAATTGGTTATCACCATTCCAGCAGGGCAGGGGATACAAGAGTGGACAGGGTACTGGATATCGCCAGGAATGCGAGGGTTTTTCCTGAGATTGAAAAATTTGTTGCCGGGTCAAAAGTTTTCATAGCAGGAAGCACCTGGCCGAAAGGGGAAGAAATTTTATGTCCCTTGTTCAATAATGATCTGCCGGTGGGATGGAAAGTAATCATCGCCCCCCACGAAATAACAGATGCCCATCTGAACAACCTGGAGAAAAAACTCTCCCTCCCATTGATCAGATACTCACAGTTGGAGCAAATGCCTGACACGGATGCTACGGTGTTGATCCTTGATAATATAGGTATGTTGGCCTCTGTATATAAATATGGTGTCATCGCTTATATTGGAGGAGGATTTGGCGTCGGTATTCATAATATCCTGGAGCCGGCAACGTTTGCATTGCCTGTTCTTTTTGGACCCAATCATTCAAAGTTCAGAGAGGCTGTTGAATTGAAGGAAAGGGGAGGGGCATTTTCAGTGGCGGATTATGGGGAATTAAAAAAAGGGTTTGAACAATTACAGCACCCTGAGCAATACGCCTCCGCCGCTAAAGCCGCCAGAACATTCATTGAGGAAAACAGGGGCGCGACTGAAAAAATTTTGGAATTCCTTGAGACCGGGTTATATGTTGGGGATCAGAAAAAAAGAAAATAGAAGATGGCAATGTACGAAAAGCAGCTCTTTGAGCGATTCAATGACCTTAATGTATTAATTGTAGGGGACGTAATGATTGATCGATACCTTATAGGGCAGGTAGACCGCATCTCTCCTGAGGCACCCGTACCTATAGTGCTCCAGCAGAGCATGGATAATCGTCTGGGTGGGGCGGCCAATGTGGCGTTAAACGTTAGTGCATTGGGAGCCAAACCCTTTTTATGCAGTATTGTGGGAACCGATGACAATGCCGATGTTTTTCTGGGACTATTTCCTGAAAACAGGTTGCCCATTCGGGGAATCATAAAAAGCGACTCACGAAAGACTACTGTTAAGACGCGCGTTATGGCGGGTAGTCAACAATTATTGCGGGTGGATCAGGAAGATAATTTTGATCTGACACCTTTTGAAGAAGAGCAATTGACTGGGTCAATAGAGCAGATTCTGGAGGAAGAGCAAATTCACGTGATTATATTCCAGGATTATAACAAAGGAGTATTGACCCCTGGAGTAATCGAAAAGGTCATTGCTTTAGCCGGGAAACATTCCATTCCAACGGCTGTAGATCCTAAGTTCAGGAATTTCTGGGCCTATCGGGGGGTTACCCTGTTTAAACCCAATTTACGGGAAATAAGGAACCAATGTTCCTTTGAAGTTAAAACAACGTTGGATTCACTTATCCATACAGCCGAATATATTAAGCAACAACTGGAGAACAGCATTAGCCTTATTACCCTTTCTGAACAAGGACTTTTCATTGCTGACGAAAAAAGCGGGCTGATCGTTCCGACCTACGTGCGAGACATTGCCGACGTGTGCGGAGCGGGTGACAGTGTCATCAGCATAGCCGCATTAGGCCTGGCACTCGATCTGGACATTGCGGTCATCGCAAACCTTTCCAATCTTGCAGGTGGACAAGTCTGTGAACGAAACGGAGTCGTTCCCATAGACAAGCAACAATTATTTGATGAACTCATTCAGACGCATAACAATTCATAATGACAGTCTGCATCCATCAAACAATGATAATCTTTCAAGTCAATTATGGTCAGAACAAAATCCTGCCATAAATTCGGTACGTAGATGTATAAGTGATAGCCTTGTTGTAATGTTCAGGGAAGTTTTCAGAGAGTGGATTTGCAGGGGTGGTTTAGAAACTGGGACGGGATAAACTTTTTAAATTTTTAGAAGAACTAATATATTCTCCTTCTGCTGGTTTGCTGAACTAAACTAGAGCTTAGTAAAACTCCCCCTCCAAACAGGAATGCACCTGTTGCAATGTAAAGAATTAACATAATTAAACAATTTTAATGATTAAGAAAAATACATTTTCTTATTATTAATGAGGGCAAGGGCTAATTTGAGAAACTTTTTAGAATTCTCATAAGTTTTTGAACAAAAATTAAAAATTAGTCAATTTTTACTCGGTTATTTTCGAATTCAAGGAAAGGATTTAGCTGGATTTATTCAGTTTGATTAATGATTCACTAAAAAAATATCGAAATTTTCAATAATTATATGTTACTTTTAAAAAAAGAAACGTTTTATATAAAAAAGCAAAAAAAAATTCTGTTTTGACTTAGATGTGGGGGAGATATTAAAGTTTTTACTCTTTAATAAAAACAGAACATGGGGTAAAAATAAATCAATTTTAAAGATTTAAATTTTGTTAAAAACCTTTTAAATACTTAAATATAAAATAAAATTCTGCCTATAAGTTTGACTGGTACACTTTTTTAATCTAAATTTGCGGTATAATTCAAAACGTTGTCGTTGGTAAAACGAGAAATTAACACCTTTTGAGAAAAAATATTGCAAATCCCATTGCTAATTCAAAATTAAAAAACGAAACCATGTCAAGAATTTTTGTTTTATTCGGCCTTTTACTTATCTCTTTTGCTACGGTCAATGCCCAAAGCACTTCCAAATTACAATTGAGCGCCGGCGTTGGAGTCGTGCCTACTTTTTTTAAAGACGGTGGATCGATCAACGTACCGCCTGTTAGCCTGACCCTTGGATATAAATTAGCGGAAAAATTCAGCCTTAGTGCTTTCGCTTCTTATTCTTCCACCACAAGTTCCCTGATCAAATACAATGACGGATCTTCCAATACATTCCACAATCAGATGTTGGTGGTTGGTGTCCGTCCTGCTGTACATTTTGTAAATCTCGACAAATGGGATGTTTACGGTGGTTTTAGCCTTGCTTACAATGTGCCAATTGTAGCTGTAGACAATACGCCTTCTGATGAGCCATTGTATGGTGACAACAAACCCGATACACCGGTTCCTTCTTTCTACCGCGAGGCTCAGAACAATTTTACTTACAGCGGGTTTGTCGGAGCTACTTACTTTGTGAAAAGCAACCTGGGTATCTTCGGAGAAGTAGGGTATGGCATTTCGTTACTCAATTTAGGAGTAACCTACAAACTTTAATTTTTTCATACTAAATCATATATCAATCGCGGAATCTGATCTTCAGGTTTCGCGTTTTTTTTTGTTTGGAACTTTTCACCAGGAAAAGACATTAATCATAGTATGAGTATAAACTTAAACAAACTTAAACATCAGGACAGTGGCAATTTCTTTCTCATTGCCGGCCCATGTGCCATTGAGGGAGAAGCCATGGCTTTCGAAATCGCCGAAGCGGTGGTGAAGATTACCAATCGCCTGGAAATTCCCTATATTTTCAAGGGGTCTTATCGGAAAGCAAATCGTTCCCGTCTGGATTCTTTTACTGGAATTGGAGATATTAAAGCACTGGAAATACTGAAGAAAATCGGAATGCATTTCGATATTCCGGTGACGACGGATATTCACTCTGTAGAGGAAGCGGCCATCGCCGCCGAATACGTTGATGTTTTACAGATTCCCGCCTTTCTCTGTCGGCAGACAGATCTTTTGGTGGCTGCCGCCAAGACGGGAAAGGTCGTTAATATCAAAAAAGGTCAGTTTTTGAGCCCTGCTGCCATGAAATTTGCCAAAGATAAAGTGGTGCAGTCAGGAAATGACCGGGTATGGCTGACCGAAAGAGGGAACAATTTTGGATACCAGGATATGATCGTCGATTACCGTGGCATCCCCCAAATGCAGGAATTGGGGGCAGAAGTGATTTTGGATTGTACTCATTCCTTGCAACAACCCAATCAATCAACAGGAATTACTGGCGGGCAACCTGCCATGATAGAAATAATTGCCAGGGCAGGCATCGTTTCAGGGGTTGACGGCATCTTTATAGAAACACATCCCCGACCCGATGAAGCTAAATCCGACGGGGCAAATATGTTGCCTCTTGACCGCTTAGACCAATTACTGGAGAGGTTAGTTAAGATACGCAAGACTATAAATAGTTTTTGAGAAGAACACACATTGACGATTTTTTTTGTTTTAACCATTTAAACCTGATGGATAATTTGGGTCAGCATATTGACTTTACGCCAAAAAATGCGTATTTTATCCATTAAATAAAAGGAGGCTGCTTATGAATACATCTACACTTTTTAACAATTTTGCCCTTACTTTCCTCCTTCTGCCCCTAGCTATAATGAGTTTTGGCCAGCAAGGTTTCCAGAAAGAAACGGCAGAAAAAGTACTTATTAAATCTTTCAATCTTCAGGGTAATGAAATCGTTTCGCTAAACCTTGGAGAGCCGATTGAGGTAAAGACCTGGGACAAAAGTACAGTGCGCATTCAAATGAGTGTTTCACTCGAAAACGGAACCGAGTCTATTCTTAAATCTCTCGTTCAGGCCGGGAAATACAATTTGAAATACTCGGTTGAAGACGAGATTTACACCATTTATGGTACCGATCTCAGGAAACAAATCGAGGTTGGAGGCACTCCGTTATTGGAAAATGTTTCCATCCTTGTTTATGCGCCTGAAAACGTTTTGGTTTTGTTGCCGGAAGGCACTGAACAAAAAGATTCGTTATAATCTTAAGAAATTGCTAATCATATTTCAAAACTCTCCCGACGGTAATGTGGGGAGAGTTTTTTTTTGCCTTCCTGTCATAAAGATTTCATTTTCACGTTACAAAAATTAAATACTGAAAAAGATCCAAAAACACCCAATTATTGGTTGAAAGATTCCAGATTACCTTTATTATCTTTCATCATTTATTTTATAATGGGCCAATGTTTTGGTAAAAAAGGTAAGTGATTGATTTTCAACGGTTTTTAATTTTTAATTTTTAATTTTTAATTTATAATTTTTCCTACCTTTGCGGCTCGAAAAAAAATATTGCATGACAAAACTTAGAAATATCGCAATCATTGCCCACGTAGATCATGGTAAGACTACCTTAGTGGACAAAATGCTGGTGGCAGGACATCTGTTCAAGGACCACGAAAATCCAGGAGAACTCATCATGGATAGTAATGATCTGGAAAGAGAAAGGGGAATAACCATCCTTGCCAAAAATGTTTCCATCGTTTATAAGGATGTAAAGATCAACATCATTGACACGCCTGGTCACAGTGATTTCGGTGGAGAGGTGGAAAGGGTACTCAATATGGCCGACGGTGTACTGCTGCTCGTCGATGCTTTTGAGGGACCTATGCCCCAGACCCGATTCGTTTTGCAAAAAGCATTGGAATTAGGGCTCAAGCCCATCGTTGTGGTCAATAAAGTAGATAAACTGAATTGTACCCCGGATGAGGTGCAGGATTCCGTTTTTGACCTTATGGCCAACTTGGATGCAACAGAAGACCAGTTGGATTTTCCAACTATTTTCGGCTCCGCCAAAAATGGCTGGATGAGTGTTGACTGGAAAGAGCCGACTGATAATATTATACCTTTGCTCGATGCCATTATTGAGCATATTCCACCGCCAAAAGTAGAGGAAGGTGCTGCCCAAATGTTGGTCACCAGCCTTGATTACTCGGCTTATATCGGAAGGATTGCAGTGGGGCGTTTGCACAGAGGAACCTTGAGGCAGGGACAACAAATTGCCCTGGTTAAAAAAGATGGCAAGATCAGTAAAGGCAAGATCAGGGGATTATTTGTATTCGAAGGATTCCAGCGTGCTGAGGTTGATGAGGTTCAGGCAGGAGATATTTGTGGTATTTTCGGGATTGACGAATTTGAGATAGGGGATACTTTTGCCGATGCAGAAAATCCGGAAGCATTACCTTCTATTGCTATCGATGAACCGACGATGAGTATGATTTTTACCATCAATGACTCACCGTTTTTTGGCCAGGAGGGAAAATACGTTACCTCCCGTCACGTTAGAGAAAGACTAAAAAAGGAATTAGAGAAAAACCTTGCCTTGCGGGTGGAAACCACTACCTCAGCTGATGCCTTCAGGGTTTTCGGACGAGGCGTATTACACCTGGCTATTTTGGTGGAAACCATGCGCCGGGAAGGATATGAACTTCAGATCGGTCAGCCGCAGGTTATCATTAAAGAAATCGACGGAAAAAAACACGAACCTGTGGAAGAACTCACGATTGATCTTCCTGATGAGGTGTCTGGAAAAGCCATTGAGATGATTACCCGCCGTAAAGGGGTAATGCTTTCTATGGAACCTAAAGCGGATCGCGTGGTTTTAAAATTTGAAATTCCTTCCCGTGGTATCATAGGCATCCGTAGCCAGATGTTAACAGCCACAGCGGGTGAGGCTATCATGACCCACCGGTTTAAGGATTTTGAACCCCATAAAGGGGATATTCCGGGCCGCATCAATGGCTCATTGATCAGTATGGAATTAGGAAAATCTATTCCCTATTCCATCAACAATCTTCAGGATAGAGGGAAATTTTTTGTCGGCTCCAACGAAGAGATTTATGAAGGCCAGGTGATCGGAGAACACAGCCGTCCGGGCGATTTGGTGATCAATGTGACCAAAACGAAAAAGCTTTCCAATATGCGTTCTTCCGGGGCAGATGAAAAAATGAAACTCATTCCGCCAAAGAGATTTACACTCGAAGAGGCCCTCGAATACATTCAGGGCGACGAATACGTGGAAGTGACTCCGGAATCAATCAGGCTCCGTAAGATCTTTTTAAAAGAACATGATAGAAAACGTTCGAGAAATGCCGCTGTGACCGTGGAATAAATGGTTTCCGGCTTTTGAAAAAATAACATGAGTCATCCCGAATTTCATCTAATCAGATTAAATTCGGGATGACTCATTTACAAAAGAAATAAACCGCAAAACCTGCCTTCCGTCGCGGCAGCAGGCAAGGTTTAAAACAAGTAACCGCAAAATTTAGAAGTGTTTGGGTCGTGGGTTAGGTGTTTTGCGACAAAAAATGACTTTTTTCCAAAACCCAAACCTTTTGCCCACTCACTTTTACACCTGCCTTCCTGCGTCAGCAGGCAGGTTTTAAATTCCTTGTTTTACATTTTACATTTAAAAAATACTTCAAATAATCAAAAAACTTCTATTTCAGACAGTTTTTGATTATTCGGGATGAACTGTGTTCATCTCCAAATTTTTTTCGGAAAATCAGAAAATTTTATTTGGCAAAATAATGTTTTAGTCTGTATTCCGGATCAAATTTTTGTCCAGTTATAGCTATAGTGAAAGCGATTTTCAGCAACTTATTGGCCACCGCAATCATGGCTACTTTAAATGGTTTTTTCTTTGCAATATAGAGTCTTTCAAATAGTTCCTTACATACAGGGTTAAACCTTTTGGCACTTAAAGCACATTCATAAAGTAACTTTCGAAGATAGGATGACCCTAACTTGCAGATGTGTGAAGCTCCCTTAACACTTACTCCTGACTCGTATGTCCGAGGAGCTAACCCCACATAGGCTATCAAAGCTTTATATGATCCAAACTTGGTAAAGCCTCCAGTTATTAGGATTAAGGTGGCTACCGTTTTGGGACCTAAACCGGGAATTGATCGTAAAGAAGCCTCTAATTCTTTGTAATGTTCTTTAATGCTATTATTGATAAGGCATTGTATTTCTTGTAAATGTTTCTCTAATTTTACTATTTGGCACTTTATTATTTCAAGGGCTTCTTTACTGGGGTCTGGTACAAGTTCAAAGTTTTTTTGTTGATTGATTAATGCCGTCTTTTGTTTTGTTAATTGTGCAGAAACTGTCATTAACTGTTGAAGTTGTCTTAAATGTGTCGGTGGAGCTGTCCAACTTTCAGGCTTAAATACTTGGCCATACTGGGCAATAACATAAGCATCTACCCTATCTGTTTTTGCCCTCTTGAGATTCAATCGAGAAAAATACTTTACACGCAAAGGGTTGACTACACTAACACGTTTATCATGCTCAACTAAATATAATGCCAACCCTACATGATAAGATCCCGTTGCTTCTATTATGCATAAGTCCTGATCACTAAGGTTTTTAGCAAACTTTTGCCAACCTTGAGCATCATTATTAAAACGGCTTTCTTCTAATAGAGCCCCTTGTGATAAAACGCAGACATCAAAACTATCTTTTGATATGTCAATTCCTACAAAACGATCAGATTGTTTCATACTAAATCGGTAAATTTGTGTTGATAAAATAACTTCTGTTATGCCTCATCTATCTTACTCAGGCTTATTGCCTAACAAACTGTCCGAGGTGAAACAGAGAAAAGGAAGCGGGACTGGCTATCCCGAACTGTCTTAATGACAAATGACTCATTATAGTCTTATGCCGCTTCCTTATTTTTTCATTTCAAATTTACCAAATTTAATTTCCTGCCCCTAAGGTAAGATGACTCATGTTTGGCCCCGGGATTGCCTTTAAAAATACGATTTAGTTGATAATGGCTCCTTTGATCGTATCTTCTACTTCTTTGAGCAGTTCATCAAAATCCCTGCCTGCCACTTCAATGGGTTTATGGGTCTGCCAGGTTGCCCTGATCCCGATATTCATAGGGCGGTAGCCGTTTTCGATGATCTTCCACGAATTGTTGATGGTCACCGGCACGATATAAGCCGAAGGCATGTATTTGATCAGGGTCTTCAGCCCATTAGGAGAAAAGGATTTTGGGATTCCGTTTTTGCTTCGCGTTCCTTCCGGAAAGATCACCCCGGCATATTTATTGGCTTCCAGGTATTCTGCAAACTGTTTCATGGCAGGCAGGGCCTGCCTGGGGTTTTTGCGGTCGATCAGCACAGAACCTCCGTGCCGCAGGTTGAAAGAAACACTTGGGATGCCTTTGGCGAGTTCCACCTTGGAAACGAATTTCACATGATGGTCATCCAGGTAATACTGGATAGGGGAGATGTCGTAGGTGCTTTGATGATTGGAAACGATAATGAGAGGCTTATCTTTCGGGATTTCATAACCAATGGTAAAGGTGCAGGTATTTCCCAATATTTTAAGACTCTGTATCAGGCAATAGTTCATCCGTTTTACCATGCGTTTGTGACCGGTATATCCACCAATTTTCAAGGCTATCCATTGCATCGGATGGAAAAGTACCAAGATCAAACCGAACACTAATAAGTGAATGGCTGTGAGTAAGTATGCCAGAATTTTTTTCAAAAGTTTCTATTTAGAAGTGATAATTTTCATGGGTAAAGGTAGCGAATTTTTGCTTTTCTGAGTGAAAACTCCCCGTACCTTTATGCTCAATCCTTCGACAATTCTTCCAATCGATTCCGTTCCTTTTGGGTCAGACCGCTCATGCCTTTTTTCTTAATTTTGCCCAGGAGCAGATCCAGTTCTTCCTCTTTGCTTATATTTTTCTTTTTGTGGCTGATTTTTAAGGGCGACCTGGGGTTTTTAGAAAATATACCCCGGAGATTACCTGTCAGGAAAAAGGCAGGATGAGAAAGGTTCAACCACAGGAAAACAATGGTCGGAACCAAAATAGCTGCGATGAGCCACCATCTGTCCATAAAAAGGGATGGATGGAAGGTCAAAGCGAGTAATACGCCCATAATGGCTCCTCCGAGGTGGGCTTCATGACCGATGTTATCGTTACTGCGTTTGATGGCGATAATGGTCACCAAAACATAGGCAATTCCAAAAATCCAGCTTTTAATCCCGATCGGAAGCAGGATAAAGGAAATGGAACTGTTGGGCGAAGCAATGACAAACGCCATCACCAGGCCTGAAACACCTCCCGAGGCACCCACCGCCCGGTATTCATGGTTGCGATGAAAGTACAAGGCCAGCAAATCTCCAAAAAGGACTGAGCCAAAAAACAAAACCAGGTATTGCCACCAGCCGAAATAGAACTCCACCTCGCCGCTAAACGACAACAGGGCGATAAGGTTGAACCCCAGGTGAAACCAGGAGCCGTGCAAAAAAGCCGAACTGAAAAGCCGGTAGTATTCTTTGCCTGCCAATATCTTGTACACATCGAACAGGTATTGGTCATAAAAGGCCCTGTCCCGAAATCCTTTGTAGGAAAACAGGACAATGAAAAAGGCAAGAATTCCACCGAGAATACTTTCCATGCTTGTTACTTGTTGCTTGTTGCTTGTTACTGGTTACTCGTTGCTGGTTACTAGTTAATAACGAGTAACCAGCCATCTAAAAGTCAAGTTTGTAATAAAAAAGAGGCAAAAAGCCCAACTGGTATTCCTCACGGATTGGATTTCCACTGGGGTGATCCGGAGCATAAGATAGGGTCAGAATATTTTTAATGTTGAAAATATTGACAAAATCTATCGCAAATTCGTGGGTTACTTTTTGCCTGTTCCAAAGATAATTAATTTTGGCATCAACTCTGAAGTAGGGGTCGAATTGAATGGTGTTCATGCCTTCGCTTTGGTAAACAACGTCCAATTGCTGTGCAGAAGCTGCTTCATCTACCGGGCCATACCAACGGCCACCGGCATAAGTAACCTTACCGCCTATATTCAAGGTACTTTGTTTATTAAACGAAAATTCTTTAGCGACCAGCGCATTCAATCCATAGTGCCCATTGAAAGAAGTATTTCTCAAAACACCGTCACTTCCTTTGTATTTTGAATCAAAAAGAGAACCGGTGATGAGGAAGTAATAACTGCCGCTGAAAAATCTTTCCAGCGTAAGTTCAATGCCAAAATTCCTGCCTGTACCACCATTTTCAAGCGGGTTGGGAAAAAAACGACTGAACCCGGATCCTGAATTAACCAGGGAGAAGGAGCTTTTTTGTATTTCCACAGGAATATCATAAAGGTACTGGTAATAAGTTTCCGCTTTCAAACGGGTATTTTCAGCCAGGGGCAGATTATAGGACAGCACCAGGTGATGGCTCTTGGTAAGTCCAAGATCAAGGTTGTACTCCTGGGGGTCATTTCCGATAGCCTGGCTGGAGTAATGATAAATATAGCCCGATTGGGTTTGTGAGTGAAAACCATAACCAAAACTCAGTCGTTGTCCTCGTGGCAGGTCATAAGACAATCCAAGCCTCGGTTCGATAGGGGAGATGCTGTTTTTATTGAAGGTGTAAATCAAACTGGTCAGCCCGGCCGTTAGGGTTAGATTTTCACTGAGGCTGTGTTTCCAGTGTAAGAAAGGCTGAAGCAGGAGAGCCGTCCCTCTCGCGTTCCACCTGTAAGTCCAGTTGGGGTCGAGGTCTTTGCTGCCGTCAGGAAGAAAGATGACATTCCGGATACTGTCGATATACAAGTATTTGTTCATATCTGCATTAATGCCGAATTTCAGGGTGCTTCTTTGGCCGATTTTTCTGTTTACGAAGGCATTGAAGGAAAATTTGGATTCCGTGAAGTCATAACTCATGTGATGAGGAATGGAATCATAAACGAATGCATTGGCTTCCACTCTTCTGAAGATAAAATTATGATCAGCGAGTACCTGTTGGCCAGAGGCGGAAACCGTCGCTTTGACGAAAGTGTTTTTATCCACCGGGCGGGTGTAGGTAATTCCCATTACGCCTATTTTTGATCCGAAATACTGATCCCGGTCGTTATCACTAAACAGGTCGGTTTCGGTATCAGGGACCTTTTGGTCACTAATGAGAATATCCACATTACTTAAGCCGCCAATTCCCCAAAAGGCAAGATTGCTCGAGTTTTTTCCCGGGAAGTTGATCCGGAAAGCGGCATCCTGGTATTGAGGCACCGCATCTGTTCCGATTTTTATACCGAGAAAACTAAAGAGCTTTAGGGTTGAATAGCGATACATCGCCAGGTAGGAAGATTTTTTTTCTTTGGAGATCGGTCCTTCAGCCATGAGTTCAGTCCCCAAAAAGCCCAATTGGGCACTCATTTCGCGGGTTTGATTGTTCCCGTTACGCATTTTTAGGTCAAAAGCTCCGGCGATGCTGTTCCCGAATTCGGCCGGGAATGCCCCGGTGAAAAAGTCTGAATTGGCCAGGAATTTATTGTTGAGCACGGTTACCGGGCCTCCTCCTGTACCGGGGATGGCAAAGTGATTGGGGTTGGGGATATTTACCCCTTCCAGTCGCCACAGGACGCCAAGTGGGGAGTTACCCCGAATGATGATGTCATTCCGGGAATCATCGGCTCCCTGGACGCCGGCGAAGTTGGAAGCCATGCGGCCCGGATCCCCTCGGCTGCCGGCGTAGCGGTCGGTTTCGGAAACGCTGAATTGCCGGGCGCTAACCGTCGCCATTTCATTGCGAACCTCTCCGTTGCGCTGGGCATAAACGATCACTTCTTCAAGTACCGTTGAGGACTCTTCCATTTCAATATTGAGGACCACTTCCTTCCCGGAGCTGATGATCACATTATCCATAACGATGTCCTTGTAGCCGATGAAGGACAGGGAAAGGGATCGACGTCCAACGGGTACATTTTCCAGGCGGAAATTGCCGTCCATATCGGTTACCGCTCCAAAAAATTGTCCGTCATCCAATTTGATGATGGCATTGGCCCCGAAAATAGGAAATTTGGATTCTTTGTCGACAATCGAACCTCTAACAGTTTGTGTAAATTGGGCATGGAGATTTGTAAAAAGGATAAGGCTAATTAAGAGGAGCATTAATTTTTTCATGTTTCTAGTTTTTTCGTTTTTGAAGCGGAAAGTTTTAATGAAACCTGGATGTTCATTGATTGGGGAATGATCTTTGCAACATTTTTTTAGAAGGCAGGAACCGAAAACGAGGATAGCCTGAAACGCCTGCTGTTTTCGAAATTAGTTTTTCGTTTTGTTATCCCTGTTTTCTATTAAAAAGGGCCATTATTTGTCATGGACGAAATGAGTGAAACTATTTGGTAAAAATAAAAAAATATTCCAAAGCGATATCGATACTGATTATTAATTTCGAAACAAAGGAGGAGAATTTTTTATCGACAAATATGGGATCACCCTAAAATCATTGCCTGCAATCTGTTTGATTGTATTGTTAAGAGGGGTTAATTTACTGGGAACTGCAAAAATTATTGAAATAGTCCTCTATTAGCCCGAAAATAAAACCTGGGTTTTATCAAAAATTAGTAAAATCAACCACAAAGGGGTAAATTAATCTTAAATTCCTTCCATGCGTATGCGAAGATTTTCTTTTGGGGTGTATATCTTTGGGATATGGAAAAAAATCTTGCCACGATATTATCGAAACTACCCGGATTTTTCCGGTATGTGATGCTCTTAGGTATAGTAGCTGCGATAAGTTTTTTGTTTCCCAACAATCTTAAATTTAAGTACAAGTTCCAGGAAGGTGAAGCCTGGCGTTACGAGGACCTGATTGCACCTTTTGATTTTGCCATTCGAAAAACGGAAGCAGAGATCACCAGTGAGCGAAAGGAATTGGAAAAAGATTTTTCTCCTTATTACGAAATGCAGCTCAACCTGGTTAAAAATCAGAAACGATCCTTCGCGGAAAATTTCGATAAACAGCTTGCCCTGGTCAAGGAATCGGGGCAATTTGAGGATGTGATCAAACAACCGGATCGCTACCGGGATTATGCCGAGGGTTTACTGGATCGGTTGTTTAAGCGGGGCATTATTCTACTGGAAACCCAACACCAGGAAAAGGGCGAGGATTATGTCATCAATATCATCAAAGGCAATACGAGTTACCAGCAAACCATTGAAAATATTTATACGGTACAGACGGCCACCAATATGTTGAGTGATTCTCTTCCGTACAGCCCTCTGAAGGAACCTGATTTTCTTTTTCCCCTGCTTGAAACAGCCATCGTTCCGAATCTTTTTTATAATGATACACTTACCCAAAAATTCAAACAGGAGCTGTTGTCTTCTATTTCCACTTCCCGCGGGTTAGTGCGCAAAGGTGAATTGATCATCCCCAAAGGCGGTTATGTTGCCAAGGATGTGTACCCGAAATTATTGTCTTTTAAATATGAATTTGAAAAGGAAGTCAGCAGTAAGAAAAAATATATATGGGTACTGGCGGGGTACTTTCTGCTCACCACATTGATCGTTTTGGTCTTTTTCCTTTACCTGAAAAATTACGCCACAAACATTTACGGCCAGTTTCATCATTTGTTTTTTGTGTTCATGTGGCTGGTGCTTTTTAGTTACCTGGTTTATGTGGTGGAGCAGACAGATGTGTTGAGTTCCTATTTAATTCCCTTCTGTATTGTTCCAATTATCATAAAGAATTTTTTTAATGCCCGGCTGGCTCTGATCACCCATATTGTGGTAGTGCTTATTGCGAGTTTCCTGTCTTCCCTGGGGTACGAATTTACCTTGATGCAAGTGCTGGCGGGCATTGTCGTTATCGTCAGCAATGTGGATACCCGCGACTGGACGCGGTTCTTTTATTCCATGATTTACCTGTTTGCGAGTTATGCCATTGCTTACCTGGGATTGGCCCTGATTGAAGAGGGAGAGTTCAGTAAGATCGATTGGTCGGTTTATACCTGGTTGTTCCTAAATGTCTTCCTTACTTTATTGGCTTATCCATTAGTGCCCTTGTTGGAAAGGCTGTTTGGCTTTACGTCTTCCATTACGCTGATGGAGCTTTCGGACATGAACAAGCCATTGTTGAAGGAACTGTCACTGAAAGCTCCGGGAACCATGCAACATTCCCTCCAGGTAAGCAACCTTTCGGAAGCGGCAGCCATTAAAATCGGAGCCAATGAACTCCTGGTAAAAGTGGCGGCCTTGTACCATGATATAGGGAAAATTCTCCAACCCGGATTTTTCATTGAGAACAACCAGGGGAAGAGCCCGCACGATGCTATTTCAGACGTTGAAAGCGCCCGGATCATCATCGAACACGTTACCGAAGGGATCAAAATGGCGAAAAAAGCCAAATTGCCACAGGTGATCATAGATTTTATAGCCACCCATCATGGAACCACCAGGGTTGAATATTTTTACCGCAATTACCTCAAAGACTATCCTGATGAGGAGGTGGATGAATCTATGTTCCGCTATCCTGGCCCTAAGCCCACCACCAAGGAGCATACGATCATGATGATTGCCGACTCTATTGAAGCCGCCTGCAAAAGCCTGAAAAATCCCACAGAACAGGAGCTTTTTGACTTCATCGATAAAATTGTCGATGGTAAGATCAGCAACGGCCAGCTGGAAGATTCCGAGATCAGTTTCCGCGAATTGGAAGAGATCATCAAGGTGTTCAAAAACATCATGAAATCGGTGTATCATGTGCGGATTGAGTACCCGGAGGAGCAGCAGAAGAAAGATGAAAAGACTAAAGGTTAAAGTGAAAAGGTTATAATGTGAGGTAAACGGCTAACGGTGGACGGTGATCAATAGAGGAAGCGGTTTATGGTTTTTTTTACATCGAATTTTATTCCTATGCCGAGATGTGCTCCGATTAGCGTAGCATTGCTCACGTCTGATTTGAGGACAGGTAGTTCTGCCTGGAGCAGGATTCTCAAGTAAGCATTTTTATAAAAATAATAGTTGCCACCTGCCCTGATCAAAATATGGTGATTCAAATCGCCTAAATGGTCATCTATAATATGACCAGACGGGTCGTAAATGATATGTTCCAGCCTTTTCTTTCTTAATTGAAAACCACTACCTGTGAAAAACCGTATCTGTTTGTCCTTTAAAAAGGTGTAATCCAGTGAACCGGCAAAAATATGGTGATCACTTTCTATTATAAAAGGATATTGCCCCCTTTGCAAGGTATTTTCCTGTAATGCATATCCATATCCAATAGTAAGTTTGACGGCTTGGCAAAAGAATACCCCTAATTCTGATCCGATAAAAAGTCCGGGGCAAAAGGAGTTTGGCAGAACTTCCCCTTGAGTGATATGATCAAATTTACTGTATTGCGGGCTGACTTGAATGGTGAAATCGGCATAGGCCTGAGACAGTCCTTTTGAAATGAAGCACAATAAGATAAAAATGAATAAGGTAAAGCTTTTCATATAAACGTTAAATACAAAAAGCAAAAAAATATTGCATCAGGTATAAAGTTTAAACCTTATGAAAAAGAACATTTTCGCCATTATCATAATTTTATTCCCGGTTCTTTTTTGCTGTTGCCATAAGGATTGTTACGGGGTACCGGGAGACAATGAATTGAAGATATTCGTCTTGGATTCCATTTCACTGGAAGATATTTCGTTGGCACAAAGTGCAGACAATTTTTATTTAATAAAAAAAGAGATTACGCCCAGCCAACAATCTAGTTTGTCAATTGAATATGGAGAGAGTCCATTAATTGCGAAAATAATCAATTCAATTAATTGTAATGGAAATACATCTGAATACTATACTGTAATATACGGGATCTATCGAGCAGGAAATCAATTTGCAGGAGGGGTGGAAATTGAATTGAAAATCGATAATCAAGGAAGCTGTAACTGTACTTATTCGATTGCTAATATTGAACTGATGGAGGTTACTGGAAGTGTCGAGTTAGAACCGTTTAATAATAAAATTACATTATTGCTGGATTGATGTGGGTGGAATAATATGCTTTTCCGAGATCAAATCAAAAAAGGCACCTCCGATGATCGAAGGTGCCTTTTTTGTTAATAGACGAAGGTTTTTTTATTGCTGTAAAGCAGGCACTTTCCGTCCCGCCCATTCAAAAGCACCAAAGAGTACGGCGCTGTATAAGAGGTTGCCTAATAAAGTATAACCGAAAAAAGGAATCCCCGCGGCATAACAAGCCAATAGGCCGGCACCCGTTTTAGGATAGGTAAGCCCGGTGGCCCACACCCCAAAATTGGTGATCAGGTAGAAAGCAACAGCACCAATCAGGGCCGCTACAGCCACATTGGTGACTTTTACATCCTTCAGGAGTTTGAACCCGATAAAAACGGTCAGGGCTATGGCCCCATAAACCCACAAACTGCCCACCAGCTGAAAGCCACTGTAATATTCAGGAAACTGATTGGGCAGGATCAGGTTGTTGTAAAAGAGGTCACTCAGCCACATGGCAGCCAACGGAACGATAAAACTGAGGTATTTTTTCGAAAAATAAGCAGCGCCAAAAAGAGCCATCCCGCCGATGGGTGTAAAGTTTGGCGGGTGAGGAATCAGACGACTGAATGCCGCAATAAAAACCATCAGAATGAGTACTCCGGAACGAAAATTAATTTTATTTGACATATATCTTTTCTTTTTTGTAGGAACAAAAATATAAAACCTTCCATGAAATTACGATTCAGACGGCAAATAATTGCAATGAGTTAGTTAATGAGGCCGGATTAGACTTATTTAGCCGGAAAAATTTTACATTTGCAGAGCATACTTAAGTTTAAGGATGAGTTCATTTTAAAGGACATATTGTCCGGAACCCATACTTTGCTCTAATCAGAATAGACTAAAATGGTTAAAATAGTATTGAAATCGATTCCAAATTTGTGGAAATCAGCTAAATATTTTTTGCTCCTTTTTGGGGTACTTGCTTTGGTGTCTTCTTGTACCGGGGATAACACCGGGGGGGCTGACAAGAACTCTGGCGGTATAACCACCAAGAAGGGGCAGCTTACCTTGTATACCGTCCGATACGGAACGATGGAAAAGCAATTGATCAGCACCTTTGAGGAGCGTAAAGGGATTAAAGTCAAAGTAGTGATGGATTCCCCGGATGCTATGGTTAAGCGACTTAAAAAGGAGGGACAGAAAACAGCAGCCGATGTCGTTTTACTTGATAATCTCGTGGATATGTATGCGGTTAAGGCTGCCGGAGTTTTGCAACCATTTTCAACAGACTCAGTGGCTCATGCGATGCCTTCCAGGAATACGGATAATGAAGGGTATTGGGCTGGTTTTACCAAATATGCCATGGGTTATGGTTGCAATAAAGTGGCCGTACCTAAACCCAGTGTGGTCAATGTTTATAAAGATATAACAGGTCCCTATTGGAACGGCAGGGTTATCCTGTCAAAAGCATCCAATAAAGATAATCAGTTTTTGGTGGCTACGATGATCGCCGAACAAGGAGAAGCCACCACCCGGTTATGGTTGCGAGGCCTGGTCAATAACCTGGCCATTGACCCTGTTGAAAATACTCAAGCAGTAATCAGAGCCGTTGCTGAAGGTCAAGGAGAAATTTCGTTATTAAATGCTTCTCAATATGTTCGCTGGACTAATTCAGGAAGCACTGAAAATTTTGAGACGGGAAACAAAGTGGGCGTAAAAATTCCTTATGACAGCAATATGAAAAGTTATTACAACCTCGTTTCACTGGGGTTGACGAGCAATACCAAGCACAGGGGGGATGCTTTAATGTTCATTGACTACCTGATTTCCAAAAAAAACCAAGAATACTATTGCGATCTCACTTTTGAATACCCGGTAAATGTATTCACTTTACCCAGTGGTTTTATTCTTGATATAGGAGGTTTTTCTGAAATTGAATTGGACTTTTCCGGCGCTGCAGAAAATTTGGAACGGGCCAAAACAATGATGAAGGAAGCCGGTTGGAAATAAGCCTTCCATTATAATTGACGCATGACGAATTTTACTTTGATTACCAATTCGCAATTTAATATACCCCGTCTAGTGATCACTAAAAAAAGCAACTTTCTATGATGAGGAAATTTTTAATTCCAATATTTTTATTCACTGTTATTAATGTTTTCGGACAACGCGTTTATTGGCAACAGGCGGTGGATTATTCCATGGACATTGATTTTGACGTACGGAAACATCAATTTGAAGGGGAGCAAACCCTCGTATACACCAACCATTCTCCCGATGTATTGAACCGGGTTTTTTATCATTTGTATTTTAATGCTTTTCAACCGAACAGTATGATGGATATCCGTTCCCAAAATATCAAGGATCCGGATAGAAGAATGAGTTCCGAAATTCATAAACTGACCGATGAAGAGATCGGTTTTTGCCAGATAAAAACACTGACTCAGGATGGCGTCCCCTTAAAATACCATGTAGAAGGCACCATTCTCGAAGTTGACCTGGCCAGGCCCATACAGCCCGGAGAAAAGACAACCTTTAAGATGGAATTTCATTCCCAGGTTCCCGTGCAGATTCGACGTTCAGGAAGGGATAATGCAGAGGGCATTGATTATTCCATGTCGCAATGGTATCCCAAATTGTGTGAATACGATGAACAGGGGTGGCACGCCAACCCATATATAGCCAGGGAATTTTACGGGGTTTGGGGTGATTTTGATGTGAAAATTTCCATGGACAGCGATTACATCATCGGAGGAACAGGTTACCTGGTAAACGGTAAGACAGAAATTGGTTATGGTTATGAAGGCACCCCCATGAAGCCTTTGACCAAAAGCAAAAAACTGACCTGGCATTTCGTGGCCAAGAATGTTCCCGATTTCGTATGGGCCGCCGACCGTGATTATAAACACACCGAATTTAAGGTTCCCGGGCAGGATCTCACGCTTCATTTTTTTTATCAGAATGATGAAAAGATCCAGGATGCATGGGAAAAGCTTCCGGCTATAATGGCTGAAGTATTTGCCTTTGCTCAACCGAAATACGGAAAATATGGTTATGCTCACTATTCCTTCATCCAGGGAGGCGACGGAGGTATGGAATACCCAATGGCTACCCTGATTACCGGCAACAGGGGCCTTGGAAGCCTCGTGGGCGTCTCTGTTCATGAATTGATGCACAGCTGGTACCAGATGATGCTGGGAACCAACGAAAGTCTGTACGCATGGATGGATGAAGGGTTTACGAGTTATGCCTCTGCCGTCATTATGAATTACCTGAAAGAAAAAGGCCTGATTGGTGGCGAGGCAGTGGATGATCCACATCGTGGAACTTACACGGCTTATGTCGGATTTGCCCAAAGCGGGTATGAAGAGCCCCTGATCACTCATGCCGATCATTTTCAAACCAATTCGGCCTATAGTGTGGGGGCTTATGTTAAAGGCGCTATATTTTTACACCAACTCGAGTATATTATTGGGCAATCAGCTTTTGATAAGGGAATGCTGGCCTACCATGCCCAATGGGCCTATAAACATCCCAATGCCAACGATTTTATCCGGGTGATGGAAACCATTTCCGGACTAGAACTGGACTGGTATCGGGAGTACTGGATCAACACCACTTATACCATCGATTATTCGATCAATAAAGTGGAAGAAGTAAAAAATGGCACCAGGGTGACTTTGGAAAGAAAAGGGTTAATGCCTATGCCGGTCGATGTTATGGTTACTTATAAAGATGGAAAAAAGGAAGTTTATAACGCCGCATTAAGGATTATGAGGGGTAACAAACCCCAGGAGTCTGTTGATATTAAACAAATCGATCTGCCCGACTGGCCCTGGACGAACCCTCAATATGAGTTCATCATCCCGGCCCGGATGCAAGATATAAATTCCATTGAGATTGATCCGTCGGGCCGTATGGCTGATGTCGATGCCGCGAATAACCTTTTTGTGGTCGAATAAATAGGTGGTCATTTGAGCGTATCTTTTATCTTATTGTCGATTATACTGCAAAAAAACCCTGAATGACCAATAGACTGAAACCTGTAAATACGTTTTAGAAAAGGACATTAAAGTGAAAAAATATGAGAATCCTTCAAGTATGTAAAAAATTTCCTTATCCGTTGAAGGATGGTGAGTCCATAGCGATCAATAACCTGAGCAGGTCTCTGAAAGATCTTGGTGCGGACCTGACGTTATTGGCAATGAATACGAAAAAACACTATTATGATTTGAAACGGGAACCTTCCCCTTTTGATCAATACGATGAAATCATCACGGTGGATATTGATAATACCATCAAGCTTAAAGATGCCTTCCTGAACCTTTTTTCGCAAAAGTCTTTTCATATTTCTCGTTACGTTTCCAGAGAATTTGAGAGAGCCCTGATTAAATTATTGAAAAGAACTTCCTTTGATGTCATTCAGTTGGAAACGCTTTACCTCGCTCCTTATATTCCCGTTATCAGAAAATACTCCGATGCTAAAATCTCTATGAGGGCGCATAATGTGGAGTCCGAAATATGGAAGCGGATTACAAAAAACACCCAGTCGGTTCCCAAAAAAATATATCTTAGATACCTTTCCGGCAAATTGCAAAAGTTTGAAACCAGGATGCTCCGCCAGTACGATATCCTGATGCCGATTACTCATCGTGACCTTGGTATTTTCAAGCAGATGGGGTACACTGGAAAATCCGTTGTGGTGCCCATAGGACTCGACAGCACAGAATATAAGGCAGACTTTGACAGTTTCCGGAAAAATCTTTCGCTTTCCTTTATAGGCTCATTGGACTGGATGCCGAATATTGAGGGACTGAAATGGTTTCTAAAACATACCTGGGGAAAAATGCAAAAGGAAATACCCGACCTGGAATTGCATATTGCCGGGCGGAATACTCCCGACTGGTTGAAAAATTTAAAAAAGAAAAATATTGTCGTCCACGGAGAAGTGGAGGATGCCTCAGCTTTTATCAACGGTCATAGTATCATGGTGGTGCCTTTATTGTCCGGGAGCGGTATGAGGGCTAAGATCCTCGAAGGGATGGCGCTGGGTAAAGTCGTACTGACCACAACGGTTGGCCTGGAAGGGATCGAGGCTACCCACGAGCAGGAAATCCTCATTGGAGACAATCCCTCAGAATTAATAGAAGCTGTCAAATGGTGCTCCAATCAAAATGGCCGACTTGAAGTCATGGGCCGTCGCGCTTCTGATTTTGTGCAGCATAACTATGACAGTTTGCAGATAGCCAAAAAGGTCATGAAGGCTTATTCCACAACTACTGTCGAAATTGTTTGAGCATGAGCTTCTTACTCATACCGGCATTCTGGATGTCTTTCTTTTTGCTGGTGTATTCTTATTTTATATATCCGTTATTGCTCAAATGGCTGGCTAAAAACAAGGCCGTAAATGCTGTCGTTTATGACAAGGAAGCAGACCTGCCTTTTGTTTCGGTTTTGATGTCAATTTATAATGAAGAGGCCGTCATTAGGGAAAAACTGGAAAGCCTGCTGAAACTCGATTACCCGGAAGGGAAAATAATCATTTATGCCGGATCGGATTGCTCCTCCGACAACTCCAACGAAATTCTTAGGGAGTATTCCAAAAAGTATCCCAGGATATCTTTTTTTCCCTTTGAGCAACGAAACGGAAAACCGGGGGTCATCAACAGGCTTGCACTCGAAGCCGAAAAGATGCGACCTGCCGGAAGTAACCATATTTTCCTGATCACGGATGCAAATGTCATCCTCACGCCCAACGCACTCAAAAATCTTACACGCCATTATAAGCATGAAAAAATAGTCATCGTTGATGCCAATATGGTTCATGTGGGGATGATGGACGAAGGGATATCAAAGTCGGAGAATTATTATATTTCTTCCGAGGTTGCGCTTAAAAACAGGGAAGCCAGAATGTGGGGAATGATCGCTGGTCCTTTCGGAGGATGTTATGCTTTGCGGTCGGATTGGTTTTGTGAGGTGCCCTCTAATTTTTTGGTGGATGATTTTTATATCGGTATGCGCGTTTTGGAAAAAGGCGGGCTCATCATCAATGACCTGGAGGCGGTATGTTATGAGGCTGTTTCCCATGAACTGAAAGAGGAATTTCGTCGGAAAGCGAGAATTTCTGCCGGCAATTTCCAAAATCTTGTCACTTTTCCCCATCTTTGGTGGCCACCTGTCAAGTTGCCGGCTTTTATACTGTTTTCTCATAAAATACTAAGGTGGTTCGGGCCATTTTTTATGCTCATTATGATTTTTGTAAGTGGAGCTTTGGCCTGGGCGGGATTTTATTTGTACCAACTGATTTTTTTAGCCCTTGTTTTGGGAATCTTTTCTGTACTTTCTTTGGATAAGATTTTGAACAAAATAGGCTTAAATATATTTTTATTGAGGAGCATCCGTTATTTTTTGATGATGAACGTCGCTCTTTTTATGGGATTTATTAATTTTTTAAAAGGAATCAAACACAATGCTTGGGAACCTCCAAAACGGAATTGATACCAATTTCAAATTGAATACGATCGAAGAGGCTATTGCTGATATAAAAGCCGGGAAAATAATCATTGTAGTGGACGATGAAGATCGGGAAAATGAAGGCGATTTTATCTGTGCGGCGGAATGCGTGACACCGGAGATCATCAATTTTATGTCCAAATACGGCCGGGGATTGATCTGCACCCCAATCGATGAGAAAAGAGCTCATGAGCTGAAACTGGATATGATGGTGTCTTCCAATACAGCGGTCCATGAAACGGCATTCACCATTTCTGTGGACCTCATTGGCCAGGGATGTACCACAGGTATCTCTGCCTATGACCGGGCCACAGGCATTCGCGCTTTGGTAGATCCCAATACAAAATCTACTGATTTTGCTCGTCCAGGGCATATTTTCCCACTGAAAGCCAAAACAGGCGGCGTGCTTCGCCGCACCGGGCATACAGAAGCAGCCATAGACCTTGCCCGTCTGTCCGGGTTTTTTCCTGCCGGGGTATTGGTGGAAATCCTGGATGATGATGGTAGTGCCGCGCGCCTGCCCCGTTTGATAGAAGTAGCCAAACATTTTGAGATGAAAATCATCGCTATTAAAGACCTGGTTGCCTTCCGCATGCAAACAGAAAGGCTCATTAAAAGGGAATTGAGTGTTAATCTGGAAACAAATTATGGTGATTTTGAAGTGATAGCCTACCGCCAGCAAACGACAGATGATATTCACCTGGCTATTAAAAAAGGAAGTTGGGAACCCAACGAACCCGTACTGGTGCGTGTTCATTCTTCCACTGAAACAGGAGATGTGCTCGGTTCACTTTTTGATAATTATGGCGAATGCCTCCAAAGAGCCGTAAAGATCATTGCCGATGAGGGAAAAGGTCTTGTTTTGTTTATGCGGCACAGCGAAAAAAAGGACTCCATCCTGCATACCCTGAAAATGCTGGACAAACAAAATGCCAATGGGATTAGCCTGAACAGTAACATACAGGGAACAGAGCAAAAAGATTTTGGGGTCGGAGCTCAAATACTAAGAGACCTGGGCATTTCCAAACTCAAACTGCTCTCCCGAAATGCCAAACACCGCGTGGCCCTTTCCGGTTACGGCCTCGAGATCGCAGAGCGGGTGCAGCTTTAGCCGGTTTTTCGGTGGACGGTGGGCGGAATGTTTATTGTAATAAGTCAACCAGTATCCAGCATTTTGTCAGGATCATGATTTTTAGGATTATTGGATAAACAGGATTGAGTATTCCCTGGTAATCATGTCTTTCTGCTATTTTGCAACAAGACAACAAGCAACAAGCAACCAGTAACGAGCATTTTGTCAGGATCATGATTTTTAGGATTATTGGATAAACAGGATTGAGTATTCCCTGGTAATCATGTCTTTCTGCTATTTTGCAACAAGACAACCAGTAACAAGCAACCAGTAACGAGCATTTTGTCAGGATCATGATTTTTAGGATTATTGGATAAACAGGATTGAGTATTCCCTGGTAATCATGTCTTTCTGCTATTTTGCAACAAGACAACCAGTAACAAGCAACAAGCAACAAGCAACCAGCAACCAGTAACCAGCAACCAGCCCATGCGCTACGAAAGAAAATATGTGCTTGAAAACGTACCCCTGTTTGACATTCAGCAGATGGTGCGCCTGCTCCCGGTTGGTTTCCGGGAAGCCTTTCCTGTGCGCCGCGTCAACAACGTTTATTTTGATACGGTAAGCTTTTCGGCTTATCAGGATAATATTATAGGCATTGGTGACCGGACGAAATTCAGGTTGCGCTGGTATGGCGAGCATTTTGACCACCTCCTGAAGCCTGTGCTCGAAGAAAAGGTAAAACATGGGGAACTGGGGTATAAAAATGTATTCCCCTTGCAAGATACTTTTTGGAAGGATATTGCCAAAGCAGCCCGGGAAATCCCTCAAATATCCAATCTCAACCTTTCTCCCGTACTGATCAATTCCTATCTCCGTTATTATTATGCTACGCCCGACAATCGTTTTAGGCTGACGATTGACTTAGATATGAAATACGGAAGGTTTGAAACATCACGGGCCCTTTTGCCGTATGCTTTTTCTGAAAAAACGGTATTGGAAATTAAATACGATCAGGAATTTTCCGAAGAGGCGGATCGGATTACTCAATTTTTCCCTTTAAGGCCTACGAAGCATTCCAAATATGTGATAGGTATCCAGGCAAGTTATGGGTGAAGCGTTTGATATTATATTCTTTTCAACGGGTGTTTAATTTTAACGATCACTCAAAACGAAAATGAAATGGCATGGGAAAATGCTCCGGAATTAGGTTATTTTTTGGAGTACCATTAATCTGCGAATTATGCATGACATCACTCCTTCACAATTTTATATTTAAAAACAGCGCCCTCTTTATCCTCCAGTTTTACAAAATAAACACCGGCCGTCAAATGTCCCATTTTCAATGAAACGGAGCCGGTCCCGTCCTTTTTACTGGCCACAATTTTTCCGAAAGCATCACTCACAAAAATATCAAAGGAATCATCAGCGGCCAATTCAATAGTCAATTCGTCACCAACGGGGTTGGGGTACAGCTTGTGCCGGCCAAGGTCAGTTTCACGAACTTTATCGATTACCATTAGCGAAAAATCGGTCACTACAGGAAAATGGTCTGAAGCTCCGCCTGTGTCGTTGGTGCTCAGGTTGTAGAGATCGAGTCTGTCTGCAGACATGACCTCCGTTTGAAGGGTAAATGATTTCTCAGCGTTCATTACCATATCTGAATAGATCATAAAATCGAGCCTGCCGGGAGGGTAGGGGCTTTGATCATTACGCCAGGTATAGGCCATGCGCTTATCGGCCTGTCGGCAGATTTGGTCCGTAAGGTCCGAACCGTCCCAGTCCAGAGGGCCTCCCTGGCCGAATTGGTTCACATTTTGGATGTCACCGGTGAGCAGGGTAGTTAGCTGCTGGGCATAACCCACCAGGTTGAGGTCGCCGGCATAAATGAAAGGCGTAAATTCGGTGAATCCAAGACCGGCGCCTACTTCTTTGAGTTGCAAAAGAAAGGAAACGTATTCATCAACTTGTGATTGCCGCTCCGAATTTTTAGCGCAGCAACTCAAATGTGCGTTGGTAAACAGCAGGTTCTGCGGATAAGTATCGGGTAGGTCGATAAGCACCGGGAACGATCGTGTGATGAAAGGCCATGTTTGCAGCACAGGCCATCGCGAAGCCGTAATCAGGTCGCCTTTTTTGACCACCTGCCATCCGTCGGCATTGTCCAAAGGAAGCCAATTATTCAAAAGGGAGGCAACGGTGGCGGCAGGGGTATCGTAACACTCGGAAAAACCTATTATGTCCGGATTCAACGCCTTCAGCACTTTTTCAAAATGGGGGAGCCTAGCGGATTCCAAGAGGCCGTCGAAAAGGGTGTTGTAAGCAACCGTCCGCAGGTACGACGGGTTTTCTTTTTCCAGGGAGGTAGGTACCAGTGGTTCTACTGGCGTATTGTCAAAAGTATAGGAGAAAAATGATCCTTCATCGGGCATTACATCTCCGTTGTGCCAGTTTTTGAAAAGTATTTTGATGGTCGGACTGGAAAATAATGCATGGACATTGTCCGGAACAGCATTCCGGGCAATGGCGATTTCAAATTCCGTAGAAGTCACCGTTGGCCCAATTCGTAAGCGTATGTCTGAAAAGTTTATCGTTTGCGGGGGTGAAACATCAAAGTTGGCAGAGAGATTACTGAAATTGATCCCCAGTTCAGAACCAAATCCATCTTGTACATTGAACCCGGTTGATGCATTGTCATCGGTATCTATGTAAAGGTAAATGCTATGCGCAATCGGATCATTCTCTTTGAGGTTGATTGCTGTGCCGAGGACAATTTTGAGAAAGAGAAATTCCTCATCATTGGTCACCTGAAAAGAAAGCAGGTCGACATTGCTCACCGTTTCATCCGGATCCGTATACCCGGAAACTTCCTCGGGCCATTCCGTAAATTTTCCATCGATAGAGATGGGAGCCGATTGGCTGAATAAAAAGGAAAGGCGGAAGAACAGTAGTAACGTGAGGAAAGCAGGAGTCCGCATGGAGCCTAAATTTTTATGGTTCAGAAAACGGATAAAAGTATCCATTTTTCCACACTTTAGCGACAATCAAAAAATATTTTGTTTTTAAAATTTCGGGCAAACCACCAAATCATTTTCGTATTCACCGAGGTAGGCGACGGAAATTTCAAAAGTCGATTGTCCTTTTCGTGAATTAGCCAGATCAGATAGGTTGGCATCATAACTAAATCCCACCAGAAAATTTTGATACTCGACCCCTGCCAGGAATACAACGGCATCAGCGAATACGCTTTTTTGTTCGTTGCCTGCCATACGTACCCAGGAGCCGATATGGAGGGCTGTGCCGCTTATAGAGCTGAGTGAAAGACGAACATTGGATCCTGCGTTGGCGGCGAAGTGTGGCCCTTGTATATACGCCAGTGCCCGGGGTGAAATTTTAACAAAATCTCCGATAGGGAAGACGAAATTGACGTATGCTGTATATTTTCTGAACAATCTGTTGGAAGGGAAATCTGCTTCTTCATCAGGATTGTAATAAAAGCTCACCTCAGGGTTTAGGATATGGCTCATTGCTGCTCCGGCATAAATCTGGGGGCGACGGTCAGGAGCGTATGAATAATTGAGGCCTACGTTGAAGTCGCCGTAAGCAAAGTTGTTCTCAGGAAATACTTCATCGGTAGGTTCCGTATAACCATTGGTACCGTTAAACTGGTCGTGGAAATCCAGGGTATTGTAACTGACATTACGCTGGGCAAGGCCTAACTGCATTCCCAGGGAAATATATTGATTTCCTTTAGGGCTGAGCCCTTTATGAAAAGCCCCGGATAACAATATCTGGTTGGTAGAAAAGCTTAAGCCGGGGTTATCTTTATGGAAAACGATGCCGAAACCGGCGGCATCTTTGTTTTTAGATCGGTTTTTCAACACATTGAACCTGAAATCTGCTGCGGCGGCAAAAGTGGTGATGGGGTCGTCCAGGACGGTTCTCCATTGATCGCGATAGATGAAAGAAACGCGGAATTTCCCCTCAAATGCCCCGGTAAGGGCCGGGTTCAAAGTGGCCGGCGAGGCATAAAACTGGCTAAAATCCTGATCCTGTGCAAAAGCAGAACCACTGATAAAAAAAAGGCTGACGAGCAGTAAGGTTATTTTGTTCATTTGTAATATCGATTAACAATTTCGGTGGCCAAAGGTACAAAATATTGGATTATTTTGTAATCAAAGACTGTTCTATCAATGAACGGAAGTAAGGTGATTTTATTTTTATTTGCCGGGGAATGATTTTATTTTGGGAATTGCATATGTTTTCGATAAAACAGAACGAATTGTGCAAATAGCCTAAAAATCAAAAAAATTACTATTTTTGACTTATTCTTAACAAACAGCAGTTTGATGACTTACGCAATTTGTTCTGTAAGTACGGCGCCTGTCCGCAATACTTCTTCTCATAGAAGTGAGATGATTTCCCAGCTTTTATTTGGGGAGTTGGTTGAAGTCCTTGAAATAAAAGGACGCCAATGGGTGAAGACCAGGGGTTGTGATGACAACTTCGTCGGCTGGGTGGCGAGCAATCAGATAGAGATGGTTACCCCTTCCGAGTATGAAACTTACCGGGATCATTTTGCTTTTGTTTTTGATTTTTTCCAT